>CAIWRU010000165.1 GCA_903915155.1 uncultured Mucilaginibacter sp. | reverse complement strand
GGCTGAATTTTATAGCATTGCTTATCAGGTTACTTATCACCCGCCATATCCTTTCGCGGCTTATCATTAATTTCTGCGGATGGTCTAACAGTTCAATAATAATTTTTTGGTTTTTCTCGGCAGCTTTAAAGCTCAATATCTCTACACTGTTGCTTACCAGGCCGTTAATTTCAACAGGTTCCCTGGTTAATTTGCCATTAGTGGTATTGGTCGCTTCTAATATCTCGTTTATCAATTCCAGTGAATTGCCCGATGTGCTGTTCACCAGGTTTATCAATTGTTTTTGCTCGTCGCTATATTCATCTTCAAGCATGGCATTGGTTAGCGCCACTATGCCCCCGATTGGATTCCTGAGATCATGCGCTACGGTGCGCAATATCCTGTCTTTCTCCTGGTTGTTTACATTTAATTCATGCAGGGTGTTTTCCAGGTCGTTTTTTTGAATGTTGATTTGCTTGTTTAACTCGCTAATGGCTAAAATGTCACGTTTTGAACGTTCCCAGTTCCTGTAAACCAAAAATATGATCACCACAGCCATTAGCACGCCTATTATTGCCAGGTAAAGATATATCTGCTGTAGTTTATTGTTATCCTTAAGGTTTTGTATCTGGTATTGCTTATCATAATTAGCCAATTGCTGGTTAACATCTGTTTCTTTCAATGAAACAGATAGTTTGTTTAATGAATCCTTTAATAAGCTGTAATCCTTAAAATAAACCAATGATTTTGCGTAATCGTTTTTGTTTGCGTAATAATTGCTCATTAGCCTGTTCCAATCAGTCTCGGCCTCGGTGTTTTTTACACTATCCAGTTGATTATGCAGGTCATTCATCAAACTAATAAATAGCTTATCCTGGTGTTGGTCAAGATACAACTGGCCAAGGCTTATCTCCACCAGCTCGGCATTGTAGTTATCATTATATTTTTTTAAATTAATAGCGATGCTCTTTTTAAATTGCTCAGCAGCTTGTATATATTGTTTTTTTGCAAAGAGTATGGTGCCCTGGTCGCCATAAGTCACAGCACGAGCAACATCCAGCATATTTGCTAATTTTTTAAACCTGTTGTTGTTTTTGTCGATATACACCAACACTCTATTAAAGTACAAAGCTGCGCTATCGATATTACCGTTATGCTGATAACTTTCGCCAATATCATTTAACAATTCCTGTCTTTGGTAAAAAGCTCTAAAATCGTCAGTGTAAGCCATGCTCTGTTTATAACTTTCCTTAAAATAATCTGCTGCCCGCAAAAAATGTGATTGCCTGAACATGATCATTCCCATGCGATATGTATATTCAGCCAGCACAGAATTATCCAAATGATTTTTGCCTAAAAAATAGCCCTGATAAAAGCACCTATAAGCATCGTTGTAACGGTTTGCATCAAAAAACGCGTCGCCTTTTGCAAAATTTGCCTCAGCAAAATTCGAAACGTAAGCGTTTCCTTTAACATCACTTTGGGCGATATTGAGCATGCTGTCGGCATACAATAATTCATTTTTAGGACTATGCAGCGTCTTTTTACTATAAACAAAATGGAGTCCATAAAACCGGAACTTGTCGTTAATGGTAGGATCACTTAATTTATTAAATGCTGAATCGAGATATTTTATGCCTTTTTCAGGTTGTTTGGCATCAAAAAACTTATTAACACCGGCAAATATGACCTTAAATCCGTCAGAATAGTCATCGCTTTGCGGGGCTCTTTTTTTTGTACAGGAAAGTGATAGTAATATACACGCAAATACCGTCGAAAGCCATAGCAAGTGGCCGCCCACGGGTAGTATAAACCCTTTGCGTAAATTGTCAGTAGGTAGCATTAATCAATTGTTAACCAAATATACTATCAATTATCAAATTGACTAACATTCACCTAAAATAAAATAACTATTAAGCAAACGTAAATTCTACTTAAAGGCTTCCTCGCCGGTTATATCCATCCCGGTGATTAACAGATGAATGTCGTGTGTACCTTCATACGTAATTACTGACTCAAGGTTCATCATGTGGCGCATTATTGGGTATTCCCCGGTTATGCCCATGCCACCAAGTATCTGCCTTGCCTCGCGGGCAATATTTATTGCTATTTCAACACTGTTGCGCTTGGCCATTGATATTTGCGCAGCCGTTGCGCGGTTCTCATTTTTTAAGGTGGCAAGGCGCCACACCAATAGCTGGCCTTTAGTGATCTCGGTTATCATTTCGGCCAGTTTTTTTTGTTGTAGCTGGAATGCCGCTATCGGCTTGCCAAACTGCACGCGTTGCTTGGAATATCTTAATGCCGTATCGTAGCAATCCATAGCTGCGCCGAGCGCTCCCCAGGCAATTCCGTAGCGTGCCTGGTTCAAGCAGCCCAGCGGGCCTTTAAGCCCCGATACGTTTGGCAGCAGGTTTTCTTTTGGCACTTTCACATCATGAAAAACCAACTCACCTGTAGCCGATGCCCTTAATGACCATTTTCCATGTGTCTCGGGTGTGGTAAAACCTTCCATACCACGTTCAACTATTAGCCCATGTATTTTTCCTGCTTCGTTTTTTGCCCAAACAACGGCTATATCGGCAAATGGCGAGTTTGAGATCCACATCTTTGCGCCGTTCAAAAGGTAGTGGTCGCCCATATCCTTAAAATTGGTAACCATACCGCCGGGGTTCGATCCATGGTCGGGCTCTGTTAATCCAAAACAACCCATCATTTCGCCGGTAGCTAATTTAGGCAGGTATTTTTTGCGTTGTTCTTCCGATCCGTAAGCGTAAATGGGATACATCACTAATGAACCTTGTACCGATGAGGTTGACCGTATGCCCGAATCGCCGCGCTCAATTTCCTGCATTATAATGCCATAAGCCGTGTAATCCAGACCTGCGCCGCCATACTCTACGGGTATAGTAGGCCCGAAAGCACCAATCTCACCCAAGCCGGGTATTAATTGTTTTGGGAATTCGGCCCGTTGCGCATAATCCTCAATTATCGGGCTTACCTCGCGTTTCACCCAATCGCGCACGGTGGCGCGTATTAGTTTATGCTCGTCGGTTAGTAGTTCGTCTAACAGGTAATAATCGGGGGCTTCATAAAGGTCAGTCTTAGCCATGGCAATATAATTTGGTCGCGCAAATCTATCAATTTTGAGTTATTGAATTATTGATTTATCGAATTATTGATTGAATTGGCGAATTATTGGTTATCTACTTTATCTGCTCACTCATTCAGTAATTCAATAAATCAGTAATTCAATAATTATTACATTTGACTTATGGTTGAAATAAATTTACAGAACGCGGAGTTTTTCGCTTTCCACGGTTTTTATGCTGAAGAACAATTGTTAGGCAGCAGGTTTTTGGTTGATATAACCGTTAATTTTAAGCCAAACGGCAATTTAAACGAGGATGAGATAGATAACACCGTAAACTATGAGCAGTTGTACAATATTGCCTGCGATGAAATGAAAAACACCCGTAAGCTGATAGAAACTGTAGGCCAGGCGATAGCAGATAATATAAAAAAAACATTCCCCTTTGTAGAAAGAACACGGGTAGCTATCAAAAAAATGGACCCTCCGTTGAAGGGGAAGGTTGGACACTCCAGCGTGGTAATTGTTTATGGTGATAAATAATGGACTACAATAAAATAACTGCTGATATTCTAAATTCCATCACTGCAATAGTTGGTGAAACAGCGGTTATAACCCAACATGCAGACCTCGAAAAGTATAGCCACGATGAAACCGAGGATCTGAGTTATTATCCCGAAGTTGTAGTAAAACCACGTACTGCCGAAGAAATATCGGACTTATTAAAACTGTGTAACGAATATTTGATACCAGTAACACCACGCGGAGCAGGAACAGGTTTAGCAGGCGGGGCTTTGCCTGTTTTGGGGGGATTGCTTATATCCATGGAGCGCTTTAATAAAATATTAAATATTGATGAGGCAAACCTGCAGGCCACTGTTGAACCAGGTGTGATAACCGAGGAATTCATGAACGCTGTTGCCGAAAAGCGTTTATTATATCCCGTAGATCCTGCGAGTAAAGGCAGCTGCTTTATCGGTGGCAATGTGGCGCATGGTTCTGGTGGGCCAAGGGTGGTTAAATATGGCACAATTCGCGAGTATATTTTAAATCTTGAAGTTGTTTTGCCATCCGGCGATATGATATGGACGGGCGCTAATACGCTGAAATATGCATCGGGCTATAACCTGACACAACTAATGATAGGCTCGGAAGGTACATTAGGTATAGTTACCAAGATTGTAACCAAGCTCATCCCGCGACCAACGGCGGATGTTTTGATGCTGGCCTCATTCCCTTCAAATGAAGATGCCTGCGCCGCTGTGTCGGCCATTTTCAGGGCAGGGATAACGCCATCTGCCGTTGAGTTTATGGAGCGTGCATGTTTTGAATGGGTGAAACAATACAACGGGGTTTCATTCGACCTAAAAAAAAATGACGCTGCTTTTTTGCTGATAGAAGTTGACGGCACCGATATGGATGTGATACTTTCGGCTTGTGAAAAAATAAACACGGTATTGGAGCAGTTTGTGGTAAACGATGTATTGTTTGCCGATACCGCTGCTCAGAAGGCCGATCTATGGAAAATACGCCGCACCATAGGAGAGTCGGTTAAACAGCATTCGGTTTATAAAAAAGAAGATATGGTGGTGCCACGCGCCACGTTACCGCAGCTGGTTAAAGGTATTAAGCAAATAGGAGATAAATACGGTTTCAGTTTGGTTTGCTTTGGCCACGCCGGTGATGGTAACCTTCACTTGAATATTGTAAAAGGCAACATGACCGATGCCGGCTGGGATAATAAATTAAATGATGGCATACACGAAATTTTTGAACTTACCGTATCTTTAGGCGGCACTATATCGGGCGAGCATGGCATCGGCCTTGTGCAAAAGGAGTTTATGCCCATAAAATATACCGATGTACATTTCGCGCTTTGGCGCGGGATTAAGCAGGTGTTCGATAAAAATAACATATTAAACCCCGGGAAAATATTTTAAAAATGCCTTTCAACTTCACCCTGCCAACCGAAGATCTCATAAAAGTAGCCCTTGCTGTTTTATGCGGCGGCCTATTGGGTATCGAGCGACAATACAAAAACAAAACCGCCGGTTTTCGTACCATGATACTCATTTGTTTAGGTTCAACTATGTACACGCTTGTAGCGCAGCGTACAGGGGTGGGGGTAAACATTAATATTGTAACAGGCATTGGTTTCATCGGCGCGGGGGTTATTTTTAAAGATAATATCTCGGTAAACGGACTTACCACCGCGGCAGTTATATGGGTGTCGGCCGCTATAGGGATGGCAATCGGCACGAATAATTACTTGCTGGCCATAATTTCCTCATTACTAACCATTTTTGTGCTATGGCTATTCCATTACCTCGAGGACTATATGGACAAAGTTCACCATAATAAACAATATAGCTTTGTATTCGCCGATTCCGAATTTGATAATGTAGCCTTTATCGAAGGGATAATTAAGTCGCATCATCTCGAATCGTTCCGTGTGCAGGTCAATAAGCACGATGGAAACTTATTACTGATGCTAAAAGTGACAGGTCACAAAAAAAATATAGCGAAGTTAGACAGGGAGTTTTTGGCGATCGCAAGGATCAAGTCGTTTTAATTTACTTAAACTCGTTCCCCGTGCCCGATCATATCCTCAAAGCATTCCCTCATGAACCTACTTCCCAGCAGCTCGAACTGTTTGGCAAGCTGCATGATTTTATCACCAGCGAGCAGGGCGAGGAGTGCTTCATCCTGCGCGGCTATGCCGGTACAGGTAAAACAACCATTGTGGGTGCGCTGGTAAAGGCGTTGCGGAGCTATAATTATAAATCGGTGTTGCTGGCGCCTACGGGCAGGGCCGCTAAGGTGATCACTAGTTATTCAGGGCGGAAGGCGTTTACTATTCATAAGCGCATCTACCGCAAGAAATCGGCGCTTAATGTGGATGAATCCTTTTCAATAGGCGACAACCTGGCAACTGATACGCTGTTTATTATTGATGAGGCGTCGATGATATCGGATGAGATAAGTGGCAATAATCGCGAAACACTGCTGCACGACCTGGTAAAATACGTTTACAACGACAAAAACTGCAAGCTGATGTTGGTGGGCGATACAGCGCAGTTGCCCCCCGTCGGCTCGGAAGAAAGCCCGGCTTTGGATGCCCGGCTGATGAAAGCACAGTTCGGCCTCAAAATATTTGGCTATGAATTGACCGATGTGTTGCGTCAGCAAAAGGATTCGGGGATATTGTTTAATGTTACCAGTGTACGTAATATCATTCGTACGCAAAAAATAACTTACCCGCAGATAGTCACCAAGGGGTACAAGGATGTATTCCGTATGGGTAGCGATAAGCTGGAGGAAGGTATCAATTACGCTTATAATAAATACGGCGATGAGAACACGCTAATTATTTGTCGATCCAACAAAAATGCCAACCTGTATAATCGCCAAATACGCGGTCGAATTTTGTGGCGGGAAGAAGAACTTACCGGCGGCGACCAGTTGATGATAGTGAAGAATAACTATTTTTGGCTGCAAGGCGAGGAGGAAGGTAGTACCGGCTTTATAGCCAATGGCGATATTGCCCGCATACGCAAAGTGCGCAAGTTTGAGGAACAATACGGTTTCCGCTTTGCCGATGTGCAGCTGGAATTTACCGACTATGCCGAGGATCCCGTTATGGACTGCAAAATAATGCTGGACACGCTGTATTCCGAAGCCCCTGCCTTGCAGCAAACCGAACAAAAGCGCTTTTATTTGGAGGTGATGAGGGATTACGACCACATCACCAACAAGCGCCAAAAGCACGAGGAACTAAAACTGAATCCGTACTACAATGCTTTGCAGGTAAAGTTTGCCTATGCCATCACCTGCCACAAGGCCCAGGGCGGCCAATGGGACGCCGTATTTGTAGACCAGGGTTACCTCACCGATGAAATGGTGAACCTGGATTTTCTCCGTTGGTTCTATACCGCTTGTACGCGGGCTACAAAGGAGCTGTTTTTGGTGAACTTTAATGATAAGTTTTATGCTGCGAAAAAAGAGGAGAACCAGGATTTTTAAGATTTAACAGATTTTCAAGATGCATTTTATAAGCAATAACCAATAAATTCGTAAGTTTAAAACATCCTGTAAATATTAAAAATCCGTTTAATCCTGGTTCTTCATGCACTTCCTGTATCCGGCTTTCTTATTCGCATTGTTATCGCTGGCTATCCCTGTAATTATTCACCTGTTCAATTTCCGCAGGTACCAGAAGGTGTATTTCAGCAATGTGCAATTCCTGAAACAGGTAAACGAGCAGCAATCATCGCGCAGAAACTTAAAGGAACGCCTTATACTTGCCGCACGCTTACTGGCGCTTACCTTTTTAGTGTTTGCTTTTTCCCGCCCGTATATCAGTAATAAACAGAATGTAACAGCAGGAACGCAACAGGCGGTTAGCATTTTTGTTGATAATTCCTACTCCATGCAAACCCTCAACAGCGAGGGTTCCCTGCTCGACCAGGCCAAACAAAAGGCAAAAGAAATAGCATCGGCTTATGGTATAAACGACCGCTTTCAACTGCTCACGCAGGATTTTGAAGGCAGGCACCAACGTTTGCTAAGTCGCGATGAGTTTAATGATGCGGTGGATGCCATTAAGATCAGTCCGCAAAGCCGTAATCTGCAGCAGATCATCAACCGCCAGCAAAGTTTGTTGAATACTCAGGCTAACGCGATCAAGTCTATCTATATCATTTCTGATCTCCAAAAAAACATAACATCGAACCAAAACATTAAAACCGATAGTGCTACGCACATCAGTTTAGTGCAGTTAAAAGCGAGTTCGCTGCCAAATGTGGCGGTTGATTCGGTGTGGCTGCTTAGTGCCGTACACCGCCCCGGTGAGGGCGAAAAGTTAGTGTTCCGCCTGCATAATTATGCCGACGGCAAAGCTGAAAAGATCCCGCTAAAGATTTTGATAAATAACGAACAAAAGGCGCTCGGTAGTTATACCATTAATCCACGCTCGGCGCAAAATGATACACTGGCGTTCTCGGGCCTGCAACCTGGCTGGCAGCGTGGCGAAATAACCTTACAGGATAACCCGGTAACATTTGATAACCAGTTCTATTTTAGCTTTAATGTGAAACGGCAAATGCCTGTATTACTGGTTGATGATGGTACACCCAATCCGTTCCTCAAAGCAGTTTTTGCAGCTGATCCATTTTTTGCCGTAAAGGATGTGCCTGCCGGTAATGTGGATTATGCCGGGCTAAATGCTTACCCATTGATAATTTTAAGCGATGTTAAGTCTGTATTTACCGGTTTGGCGCAGCAGCTAAAGGCTTATGTATTGAAAGGCGGGACGCTTGTCGTTTTCCCCGCCGCTGATGCTGATATAAATAGTTACCGCGCTATGTTGCAGCCAATGGGGGCCGTTTATCCTGAAAAGCTGTTAACCCAGGCTACAAAAGTTTCATCCATCAACCTGCAAAACCAGGTATTTAAAAATGTGTTCGATTCCTTTCCCCAAAACCCCGATCTGCCTGTAATAAAAAAACATTACCAGTTAAGTGCGCCTCAGGGGAGTAATGAGAACTTAATGGCGTTAGCTGGGGGGCAACCATTCTGGGCCGAAAATTCATCGGGCAGAGGCAAGGCGTATGTTTCTGCAGTGGCTTTGAACGAAGATTTTAGCAACCTGCCCCGCCACGCGCTGTTCCTGCCCACAATTTTCAGGATTGCACTACTTAGTGGTCATGATCAGCCGCTGTTTTATACTTTGGGGGTAGATGAAAGCATTGAAATAGCCCCGGTTCAAACCAATGAAAAACAATTATTAAAACTGGTTAAGGATAGCATCAGCATAATCCCTGATGTGCGGCAGCAGGAGGGAAGTACATTGCTTTACGTGTCAGACCAGGTGCAGCAAACCGGCACTTACAACCTGAGAAAAGCAGATAGCACCATAGCCGTACTGGCGTTTAACGATAATCGGAACGAATCAGACCTGAGCTATTTAACGGCGGATGATCTAAGCAAAATACTGCCAAAATCCACCACTATTTTACAGGCCGGGAAAGCCTCGTTAAAGAATGCGGTAAGCGAAATAAATATAGGCTTACAATTATGGAAACTTTGTATAATTTTGGCGTTGATATTTTTGGCCGCCGAAATAGTGCTTGTAAGATATTATAAGCCTGTAAAACAGGTGGTTTAGTCGGAAATATCAAAATTGAACACACCTCATTTAAAGCAGCGCAAATGAATTTGCTTATCAAATCCGCTACCATAATTGACCCAAATTCGCCGTTTCATCAAAAAGTTGCCGACATATTGGTTGAAGACGGCTACATAACCGTGATAGGCAAAAACGTAACAGCTAAGGCCGAAACTATTGACGGAAAGGGAAAATATGTTACCCCGGGTTTCTTTGATCTGAACTGTAATATAGGCGAATTGGGGCTTGAAACCAAGGAAGACCTGCAAACCGGTACACGTGCCGCTGCAGCCGGTGGGTTTACTGGTGTAGCATTAATGCCAAACACCCAGCCGCCTGTACATTCAAAAGCCGAAGTAGAATACCTGCTTAACCGTGCCAAAAATAATATGGTGGATGTTTACCCAATGGGTACCATATCGCACAAGCGCGAGGGGAAAGACCTTGCCGAGATGTACGACATGTTCCTGAGCGGTGCCAAAGCATTTACCGATGGTAACCGCCCGGTACAGGATGCCGGTTTAATGGAACGCGCGTTATTGTACACGCAAGGTTTCGGCGCACTGATACTGTCATACCCCGAAGATACCGCCATAGCCGGGAAAGCCAAAGTAAACGAGGGCGAAATGAGCACGCTTTTAGGCATGAAGGGCATCCCATCGCTTGCCGAAGAGCTGATGATAGCCCGTGATCTTTACTTAGCAGAATACACTGGCTCAAGGATACATTTCAGCACTATATCCACCGTTCGCTCGGTTGAGCTGATAAGGGATGCCAAAAAGAAAGGCTTGCAGGTAACCTGCGATGTTGCGGTTCATCATTTACTGCTTACAGACGAGGCCCTTGCAGGCTTCGATAGCCAATACAAAGTAAAACCCCCGCTGCGCACCAAAAAAGACGTGAGCGCGCTTATAAAAGGCCTGAAAGACGGCACTATCGATGCCATCGTAACCCAACACACCCCGCATGAAGTGGAGTTTAAGGATGTGGAATTTGAGGTGGCCGAATTTGGTATAATCGCCCTGCAAACAGCATTTGCAGTTGCCTTGCAGGCAGGGCTTGACCTGGAACTCATTGTACAAAAACTGGCTGTGAATCCACGCCGCATATTGAATATTGAGGCGGCCATCATCACCGAAGGTAAAAAAGCTGAGTTCACACTGCTTGATACTGACATTACCTGGGAATACACCAAACAAAATAACCGTTCAAAATCATACAATTCGCCGTTTATCGGGCAGAACTTAAAAGGGAAAGCATTGTTAGTATGTAACAATAATCACCTCTACAAATCTTAATTTACCTATCATGATCGATCCAAAAATAGAATCTGCCATTGAAGGCGCTTTGTCGGCTTTCTCTGACTTTAGCGAATTTGACGCAACACAGCTTACCGAAGAATTTTACGAGGTTTTTTCATCAGACGAAGACTTTTTAACCAAAGTTGATGAGATGGACGAAGTTTTTGACAGTAACCCGGCCATTGAAGTGCTGCGCGAGGTGTTTTTTGATATGCTGATGATCAACTTCTTTAGCGCCGACGTTAAAAAGCTGGAAGACGATTACCTGGAAACACCTGAATGGGAAGCCATTGAAGAAGAAACACTTGACCGCGGTACCGAAATGCTGAACCTGCTGCTGTATTTGAACGAGTGCGAGGATGAAGATATAGAACCGGGGTTGGAAGATTACTTGAAGGAGTTTTTACTGGTTGATGAAGATGAATTCCAGGACGAATATCGTATTTACGAACCTGTTATC
>CAIWRU010000164.1 GCA_903915155.1 uncultured Mucilaginibacter sp. | reverse complement strand
TGGTGGGTTGAATATGCCGGGGTTGACGGTTTCAGGCTTGATACTTACCCTTATAACGATGCTGTGTACATGGCCGACTGGGCAAAAAAAGTAAAGGCTGAATTTCCGCATCTGTCCATATATGGCGAAACGCTGGTATGGTCGGTTGCTAACCAGGCATTTTTTACCGAAGGCAATACCGTGAACCGCGGGTTTGATACCGGCCTGCCGGGTGTTGTCGACTCGCAAATGAAAGATGCTTTAAATGAAGCACTGAACGGGCCGAATGATTGGGCCGCAGGCGTAAATAAACTATACCTGGTTTTAGCACAGGACTTTTTATATAAGGACCCTACCCGCAACGTGGTATTTTTAGATAACCACGACATGAGCCGCTTTTATACCGTAGTAGGCGAAGATTTTAGCAAGTACAAAGCGGGTATGGCATTGCTGTTAACCACCCGCGGTATCCCGCAAATGTATTATGGCGATGAGATACTAATGGCCGGCGAAGATAATCCAGATGGTTTGGTGCGCAGTGATTTCCCTGGTGGATGGCCATCGGATAAAGTAAATAAATTTACCGCTTCAGGCCGTACCGATAAGGAAAATGAGGCATTTAATTATGTGCGCACATTGGCCAATTACCGCAAACATACCTCCGCTTTACAAACAGGCAAACTGATGCAGTACATACCCCAAAACGGCATATATGTTTACTTTAGGTATGATGCCGCCAAAACGGTTATGATAATTTATAATAGCGATACAAAAGACCAAACACTTAGCACCGAACGCTTTATTGAAAGAATGGCAGAATTTAAAAAAGCAACAAATGTGATAAATAATGAAACTTTTGATGCCACAAAAACACTAAATATCCCCGGTAAAACTACTTTTGTATTGGAATTGAAAAAATGATCATCAACAATTAAACTTTATAACTACTCCCGCTATAATGAAACTTAAAAATATCACACCATTTTTAGCTGCAAGTGAGGGAATGTTTTAGCGCATGAATAAAGTTAAGTTAGTTTCATCGCTATTTAAAAACAGATAATTCGAATGAAAAACTATATTAAGGCAGACGAGTGGAATATAATAGAAGAAGGATTTGACCCCAATCTTAATGAAATATCCGAAAGCTTATTTAGTATCGGTAACGGGCACATGGGCCAGCGTGCAAATTTTGAAGAAGCATACTCGGGCAAAACACTGCAAGGCAATTATATAGCAGGCATATATTATCCCGATAAAACGCGTGTTGGCTGGTGGAAGAACGGTTATCCTGAATATTTTGCCAAAGTACTTAACGCCGCCAACTGGATAGGTATTGATGTAACCATAGGCGATGAAAAGCTTGACCTGGCTACCTGTAAAGTGCTTGATTTTAAACGTGTATTAAACATGCGCGAAGGCTACCTGCAACGCACATTTACTGCCGAACTGCCAAGCGGTAAACGGGTGGCCGTTAATGCCAAACGTATTTGCAGTATTGTTGATGAAGAAGCAGGAGCCATACGATATAGCATCACCCCGCTAAACTTTAGTGGTGATATAGCCATTAGCGCTTATATAGATGGCGACATAGTAAACAAAGATTCGAACTATGACGAAAAGTTTTGGGATGGTGTAAGCAACGAAGTACACGACCAGTATGCCTATCTTACATTAAGAACCAAGAAAACCAACTTCGAAGTTTGCACCGGCAGCCGCATTGTTGTTACCCAGGATGGGAAGGAAGAACACCCTGAACTTACGCCTGTAGCTAAAGAAAAATTTGTGGCTACTGCATTTACCATAAATGCTACACAAGGGCAGGAAACTGCCGTATATAAATACGCAGTGAATGTAAGTTCGCAAAATTACGAGCCGCAGTACCTTTTGCAGGCTTGTAAAAATGTGATAGAACGGGTATCGGCCAAAGGGTTTGATACCATGCTGGCTGAACAGGCTGCCCTTTGGAAAGCCAAATGGGATGAAAGCGATATTTTAATAGAAGGGGATGTTGCCGCACAGCAGGGCATCCGCTTTAATATATTCCAATTGTGCCAAACTTATACAGGTAAGGACGACAGGCTAAATATAGGCCCCAAAGGCTTTACCGGCGAAAAATACGGCGGTTCCACTTATTGGGATACCGAGGCATATTGTGTGCCTTTTTATTTGGCAACCGCACCGCAGCAGGTTACAAAAAACTTGCTCATCTATCGTTATAAACAATTGGGTAAGGCCATTGAAAATGCTGCCAAACTTGGTTTTCATAATGGCGCGGCCCTGTACCCAATGGTTACCATGACGGGCGAAGAATGCCATAATGAATGGGAAATAACTTTTGAGGAGATACACCGTAATGGCGCTATAGCCTATGCCATTTTTAATTACATACGTTACACCGGCGACAAGGATTATTTGAACGATTTTGGCCTTGAGGTGTTGATAGCCATTGCCCGGTTCTGGAGCCAGCGTGTTAACTGGAGCGAGGAGCGCAACAAATTTGTGATGCTGTGTATAACAGGCCCTAACGAGTACGAAAATAACATAAACAATAATTGGTACACCAATACCATAGCCTACTGGAGTATAGAATATGCGGTTGAGGCTATTAAGTATGTAAAAAGCAGCGATCCGCAGAAATATGAGGCATTGATAGAGCGGATAGCGTTTAACGAGATAGAAGAAACATCGTTCTGGAACCACATCAGCGAGAATATGTATTTCCCGGTTGATGAAAAACGCAACATATTTTTGCAGCAGGACGGCTTTTTGGATAAGGAAATAGCGCACGTTGACAAAATAGGCCCCGCCGACAGGCCGCTTAACCAGCACTGGAGCTGGGACAGGATATTACGTTCGTGCTATATCAAGCAGGCAGATGTGTTGCAGGGTATTTATTTTTTCCATGATAAGTACGATACAGCTACCATTGCCCGTAATTACGATTTTTATGAACCGTTAACGGTACACGAAAGTTCCTTGTCGCCATGCTTACACGCCATTATAGCATCAAGGATTGGACGCGAGGATGATGCATATAAATTTTACCTCAGGACTTCGAGACTCGATCTGGATAGTTATAATAACGATACCGAAGACGGCCTGCACATTACCTCAATGGCAGGAACATGGATGAGCGTGGTGGAAGGTTTTGCAGGCATGCATGTTAAAGACGACCGCCTGAAATTTGACCCGTTTTTACCGGGGCAATGGAAATCATATGCGTTTAATATTACTTTCCGCAATGCCCTTATCAATATTAAAGTAAATACCGATGGCATTTATTTAAGCAATAAATCGGCAAACAGTATAAGTTTAAATGTATTTGATGAAACTTATGATATGGCACCGAATGAAGTTGTTTTTGCGGTGCATAAGGTGAGGGTGTGAGGTTTCTTTGCGAGGCACGAAGCAATCGCGAACTATAAATGGTCGTCTTGCTTCCGTGCGATTGCTTCGTACCTCGCAATGACAAAATACTATTTCTTCCTCGAAGTAGATGACCTGATAATAAGCTTTGGTTTTATGCTGATAGTTTTCGGTACAACCAAAGTATCCTTGTTTTCCATTTCTTTAAAATACAGGTCGGCAACGGTGCGGCCCATGTACACGCTGAACTGATCGATAGTAGTAATTGAAGGGCTGGTAAGCTCTGTAAAAGCCTCGTTGGCGTAGCCAAGGATACCCAGCTGATTGGGCACTTTAAAACCCATAGCAGTAGCTACTTCAAGCACGCCTAATGCCGAAAAATCAGATGTGGAAGCAAATATAGCATCGGGTGGTTCGGGCAGACTAAGCAGTTTTCGGGTTGCTTCGGCACCGAGCTCTTTGGTCCACGCGTTTTCAATTATCAATTCATCAATCACCGGCAGGCTGTATTTGTTTAAAGCCGCCAGGTATCCAACTTTACGCTGTTTAAAAATATCGAGATTTTGTGGGCCTTTTAGCAATGCTATGCGTTTGTAGCCCTGCTCTATCAGGTGTGACACCGCTTCGAATGAGGCCTGTTCGTTATCATTAATAACCTTCAGGGTTTCCAGTTCATCAATTACACGGTCGAACTGGATGAGCTGTATGCCGTGGTCAAGTACATTTTTAAGGTGCTTATAATCACTGCTATCTGCCGAAATAGATATCACAATGCAATCAACCTGTTGATTAATAAGTGTATTAACGCACTTTATTTCTTTTTCCTGCGATTCGTTCGACTGGCAGATGATAAGGTTATAGCCTTTTTCGTAAGTGGCGTCTTCAATACCCGCGATGACATTTGAAAAGAAGTTTTGGTTGATACGCGGCACTATTATCCCGATTGTTTTTGATTGCCCCTTACGCAGGTTCGATGCCAGCGTATTGCGCTTATAGTTAAGTTCGGCAGCGGTTTTTAATATCAACTGCTTGGTATTTTCATTTACATAATTACTGTTGTTCAGCGCCCTGGAGACGGAGGAGGCAGTAATATTAAGCTTTTCAGCAATATCGTAAATGGTGGTTCTTTTCTTCTTCATAAATTAATTCACAAAATTTTCTGCAATCGATTGCATATTTAAAAAATTACTTTAATTTCGTTGCAAAATAACAGTTATAAAACTAATATAAATTTTCATGTTATTAGGAATAGATATAGGTACCTCGTCTGTAAAGGTGAGCGTTGTTGATGTGGTTACGCAAAAAACAATCGCATCGGCACAATACCCTGATGAGGAGTCGCCTATACTCGCTGTTAAACCGGGCTGGGCCGAGCAATCGCCCGATATGTGGTGGCAGCATGCCCAAAAAGCCATTGAGCTTTGTCATCAAACAAAAGCCTATAACCCGCAAGAGATTGGCGCAATAGGCATTGCTTACCAAATGCATGGTTTGGTTTTGGTTGATAAAGACCAGCTATTACTTCGCGATAGCATAATTTGGTGCGATAGCCGCGCCGTTGAGATTGGCGAAAAGGCTTTTGACGCTATAGGCCATGAAAAATGTTTATCGCATTTATTAAACTCGCCTGGCAATTTTACAGCTTCAAAATTGGCCTGGGTTAAGGAAAACGAGCCTGAGATATACGCGCGCATTGATAAGGTGATGCTCCCGGGCGATTTTATTGCCATGAAGCTTACCGGCGAAATAACCACTTCAATATCGGCATTATCCGAAGGGATATTTTTTGATTTTAAAACCAATAAAATATCAAAGGATATAGTCGATTATTTTGATTTTGATGAAAATTTATTCCCGGATATTAAACCGGTGTTCTCATCGCATGGTAGCCTTCAATTAACTGTTGCCGAAAAATTGAATTTAAAAAAGGGCATCCCGGTTAGTTATAAAGCGGGTGACCAGCCCAATAACGCCCTTTCGCTCAATGTGCTTAATCCCGGCGAAGTAGCTGCTACGGCAGGCACCTCGGGGGTAATATACGGCGTTAGCGATAAGCTGGCTTATGATAAGGAATCGCGGGTAAATACCTTCGCGCACGTAAATTATACGCCCGATGAAAGGCGGCTTGGTGTGCTGTTGTGCATAAACGGCACAGGCAGCATGTACAGGTGGCTAAAAAATACATTTGGCAATGCTTTAAGTTACCGGCAAATGAATAGCCTGGCGCAGGATATAGCGGTGGGCAGCAATGGCCTGCAGGTGTTACCATTTGGCAATGGCGCCGAACGTATGCTGAACAATAAACTACCCGGCGCGCATCTGCACAATATCGACCTGAATTTGCATACGCAGGCACATGTAATAAGGGCGGTACAGGAAGGTATAGCCTGCTCATTCCGTTACGGGCTGGATATTATGCGCAGCAATGGCATGAACCCAACTGTTATACGCGCTGGCAAAGCCAATCTGTTTTTAAGCGATGTATTTACCCAAACATTTGTAAACATAACCGGCATCCCGGTTGAATTATATAAAAATGATGGCAGCGTAGGCGCGGCATTGGGCGCTGGCATAGGCGCGGGGATATTTTCGTCGCCGCAAGAGGCTTTTGCAAATATGCACCCGGTACAATTGATCGAGCCAACAAACACAGCACAAATTGAGCCTGTTTACCAGGAATGGAGAACATTGCTTAAAACACAATTATCAAACAGTAAATAATAATCAGTGAAATCACCCACATAAAATCGGTGAAATCAAAAAAATAAAATCAGTGTAATCATGACAATAACAACAGGTGACAAAGAGTATTTCAAAGGCATAGGCGGGATAAGCTACGAAGGTCCCGGATCAAAGAACCCATTGGCATTTAAATGGTACGATGCCGGTAAACAAGTAGGCGGCAAAACTATGAAAGAACATTTGCGCTTTGCCTGCGCCTACTGGCACTCGTTTGTAGGTAATGGCGGCGACCCATTTGGCGAACCCACCCATATTTTCCCCTGGAACGAAAAATCCGATGCTGTAGAACGCGCCAAGGATAAAATGGACGCTGCGTTCGAGTTCATCACCAAAATGGGGATAGAATACTATTGTTTTCATGATGTAGATGTAGTTGACTATACCAATGATGTGAACGAGAATGACCGCAGGTTACAAGCATTGGTCGACTACGCTAAACAAAAACAAGCTGCCAGCGGCGTAAAACTACTGTGGGGTACATCAAACCTGTTCAGCAACCGCAGGTATATGAATGGGGCGGCTACAAATCCTAACTTCCATGTACTGGCCCATGCAGGTGCACAAGTAAAAGCAGCCCTGGATGCGACCATAGCTCTCGGTGGCGAGAACTACGTGTTCTGGGGAGGAAGAGAAGGCTACATGACCCTTCTGAATACCGACATGAAACGCGAGCAGGAACATTTTGCTAAATTTTTGCATACTGCTAAAGACTACGCCAGGAAACAAGGCTTTAAAGGCAATTTCTTTATCGAACCAAAACCCTGCGAGCCCACCAAACACCAATATGACTATGACGCAGCAACAGTACTGGGCTTTTTACAGAAATACGACCTGCTGAACGACTTTAAGCTAAACCTGGAAGTAAACCATGCCACGCTGGCGGGCCATACCTTTCAGCATGAGTTGCAGGTAGCGGTTGATGCAGGTATCTTAGGCTCGATAGATGCCAACAGGGGCGATTACCAGAACGGCTGGGATACCGACCAGTTCCCGAACGACATTAACGAAGTAACCGAAGCTATGATGATCATACTGGAAGCAGGTGGCTTTGGCGGCGGAGGTATAAATTTTGATGCCAAGATACGTCGTAATTCTACCGACCCCGAAGATCTGTTCTACGCCCACGTTGGCGGTATGGACATATTTGCAAGGGCGCTGATCATTGCAGATAATATCCTTCAAAATACAGATTACAAGAAACTAAGAACCGACCGCTACGCCTCATTCGATAGCGGTGCGGGCAAGGACTTTGAGAACGGCAAGATCACACTGGAAGACCTGAGAAACTATGCCATAGCCAACGGCGAACCAAAAGCCATCAGCGGCAAACAAGAATACCTGGAGAATTTGATAAATAGCTTTATATAATATCAACCTAAAATAAAAAAGCCGGTCTTTCAAACGAAAGCCGGCTTTTGAGTTTTTATTTACCTATTGTTACTGTAAGTGTATCTCAACCCTGCGGTTTAATACTCTTC
The DNA here is from genome assembly GCA_903915155.1 of uncultured Mucilaginibacter sp. Lineage (GTDB taxonomy): Bacteria > Bacteroidota > Bacteroidia > Sphingobacteriales > Sphingobacteriaceae > Mucilaginibacter. Next base: position 12,732 of record CAIWRU010000164.1, on the reverse strand, counting down.
CGTCTTCGGTAGTATTATCGGCAACGGGGTTTGCTTCACCATAACCGCTGGCGGTTAAATTGTCGGCACTTATGCCTGAATTTATTAAATAGGTTTTAACCGCGTTTGCCCTGTCGACAGACAGTTCCTTGTTATGCGCGTCGGTGCCTTCGGCTGAGGCATATCCTTTCAAACTAAATTTTACTGAAGGATCTTTCTTCATTTCAATCACTGCCTTATCCAATATAGGATACGCGGTTGTTTTTAGTACGCCCGAGTTAAATTCAAACTGGATGTTACTAAAGTTATAATCGGGTTTTGCAACAGGCGCAGGGGCCGGTGCGGGTGCTGGCTGGGGTTGGGCCGGAGGAGGTGGCGGCGGCGCTGGTTGTGTTTCAACTGGTGCCGGGGCGGGTTTCTGAACCATCTTTTTCGCCTTACAAGCTTGCAGGGCGATCAATGTAAATAAAATAGCTACGGGATAAATTCCGGATCTGATAAATTTCATATTATGGTGTTTTGATATACATGCAAACGCTTGTAATGGGCTGATTAGTACAAATTAGCGAATTGTTAGCCCGAAAATTGCTGCTACCCGTTTTTTGGTAGTCTCCGTTTTTTGTAATTTTCACACATTTAAACCGTTAACAATTAAATAGTTTTGTTACATAAGCACCCTTTGCCGGATGTGTATTATATTTTATATTTGGATTTTTAACTGATCAATAAATAATGACAATCAAACGTACTTTTGCTACGCTGGCCATCGTTATGGCAGCTTTTACCCTTAAAGCGCAGGATAACCTGGTTAATTCGCTAAAAACAAACCAAAGCGCCAACAGTAAAGAGGGATTCAATTTCACTACAGTAATTAACTTAGCTAACACCTCGGTAAAGAACCAGGGCTCATCGGGTACCTGCTGGAGCTATTCGACCAATTCATTCCTTGAATCGGAGATGATACGTGAAGGCAAACAGCCGGTTGACCTGTCGGAGATATATTCAGCACGTTGTGCTTATGTGGAAAAAGGCATAAACTACGTTCGTATGCACGGTGCCGTTAGTCTTGGCGATGGCGGCGAACCACATGATGTTATCAATATGTTCCGCAAATATGGCGCTGTTCCCCAAATAAATTATTCGGGTTTGAATTATGGTACCACGACTAATAAGTTTAATGAAATGAGCACCATAATGGAGGCCATTTTAAAGGCCGTTGTATCAAACCCTAACGGCGAGCTAACGCCAAATTGGGTACAGGCCTATACCGGTGCAATTGACGCCTACCTGGGTAAAGTACCCGAAACCTTTGATTACAAAGGAAAGACCTACACCCCGCAAACCTTTGCCAAGGAAGTTGTTGGCATTAATCCAGATGATTATATAGAGCTATCATCGGAAACAGACCAGCCTTTGTATAAAAAATATACATTGATGGTGCCGGACAACTGGGATTACAACCAGGTTTATAACGTGCAGTTACACGAAATGACCGATATTATTGATTATGCCCTAAAGAACGGCTACACCGTGGAGTGGTCTACCGATGTATCGGAGAAAAGCTTTAGCTGGAAAAATGGCGTAGCTTATGTGCCCGAAAAGAAATACAACGACATGACAGAAGACGAGCGTAAAGCTATGTTCAACGGCCCAAAGGCTGAATTGCAGATTACGCCCGAAGTAAGGCAACAGGCTTATGACAACTACGGGACAACCGACGACCACGGCATGCATATAGTTGGCCTTGCAAAAGACCAAACCGGTAAGGAATATTATATAGTTAAAAACTCGTGGGGCGCAAGTAATGATTACAAGGGCTACCTGTATGTTACCAAAGCTTTTGTTCAATATAAAACCACCGCTTTAATGCTGAACAAAAATGGCCTGCCGAAAGAAATACGCCAAAAAATAGGTGTGTAACCATCCATAAAACATATTAGAAACGCCCGGAAGGGCGTTTTTTATTGAAGAAGAATGTGTTTGAGGCGTAAATAACCGGCATCAGTTGGTGTGCGTCACTTTTTTATTTAGTTTTAACTGTTAATCAAACGGTTTAACTTGCAACCATGAAGAAGCTCATTTATATCGCCCTTATTATTTCGTTTTGTATGAATATGGCAAATGCCCAATCGGCCAATGACCATATGTTCCCGGCGGCTGAAGCAGCCAGGCCTTACATAAATTACGATACAAGGGGTTTTATCATTAACGGCAAGCGAACTTTTATTGTGTCGGCAGGGATGGAGTATGCGCGTATACCGCACCAGTTATGGCACGACAGGTTGTTGCGGCTGAAACGCGCAGGCTTTAATTGTGTAGAGTTTTATACTTTCTGGAATTTTCATGAGCCGCACGATGGTCAGTTTGATTTTAGCGGCGACCATGACCTTAATGCTTTTTTAAAGGAGGTAAAAAGCCTTGATATGTATGCCATTGCCCGCGTTGGCCCATACTATTGCGCCGAATGGGATTTTGGCGGCTACCCTATATGGCTGCGTTTTAAGCCCGATGTTTTAGTGCGCCAGCCTAATGCAGCCTTTGAAAAGTATGTCGACAGGTTTTTTGACCACTTGCTGCCAGTTATCGGTAGTAATCAAATAAATCATGGCGGGGCGGTTATATTGGTGCAGTTGGAGAATGAACATCCTAACGGCTGGGGAACGGTGATGCCTAACAGCTATTTTACGTTCCTGCAAAAAAAGGCGATAGATGAAGGTATTGAGGTGCCATACTTTTTCAGTGGCTTGCACCACGGTAGCGACCCGGCAGACAATACCGCGCCGCTGGATGACCCCAAGCGGCCTAACCCGTGGTTAACTACCGAGTTTTGGGCGGTGTGGTATAATTATTACGGATCGAGCCAGAAGGACGCGGATGATTACGGCAGGCGCACCTGGAAGATCATAGCGCATGGCGGTAATGGCTATAATTATTATATGGCACATGGCGGCACCAATTTTGATTATACCAATGATGATGAGGACGCCGCGTCGTACGATTATGGCGCGGCTGTCGGTCAAACCGGCGACTTGCGGCCTATTTACTACCAGTTTAAACGTAATGCGTTGTTTGCGCAGAGTTTTGCCAATATTTTAGAGAACAGTGCGGATGCGACTGTAGCCTATAAAGATTTTGTTGCAGATACAGCAGTACATGTTACCGCACGGAGTGGCGAGTATGGCGATATTGTATTTTTGGATAACCACGGCAAGAAAACAATAAATGGGAATACTGTCCAGGGAGATGAATTCATATTGGCGCCAGGCGAGATAATGCCCATATTGCGCAAGTATGCTCTTGCGCCGGGTGTTATTTTAAACCACGCGATGACGCGGATATTGGGTATAAGCAAACAGGGCGATATTACCACTATTGTAACCTATGGTAAAGCCGGGACAGGTGGCAAGCTATATTTTTCACCGTCGGAGGAGCTTGTGCCAACGGTTAGTAGCCCCGCGTTTTCCAATACCAGCCGGGGCACATTATTAAAAGTGTTTTTTAACGCGCAAATACCCACAGTTTATGCATTTAAATGCGGCGAACAAACCGTAAAAATTATTGCGTTGAGTACCGCACTTGCTGATCGTACCTGGTTTGTTGAGCATGATAACCGCAATTACATTATAACCGGGCCTGAATATGTGTCGGACATTAGCGGCACGGATAAAGATTTGAAGGTGAATACCGAAACCTTTTGGAACCAGGGGCATCATTATCCCATTTGGCTGTTCAGCGGTAATAGTGAACAAATGCTGGCTGAACCGGCATCGCGCAGCAACCAAAATAAAGTTTACGCTTTTACCGGCAGCTGGAAATATAGAAATGCCTCGGCGGCTGCGGCCGTTAAGTTTGACGACGGCAAATGGCTGCAAAGTAAATTAGCCCTGCAAATGGGTGCCGATAATGATAATACCGCCGATGCCTGGTACCGTACAACTGCTGATGTAAAAGTGAGCGGCGCTTATACGCTGAAAATGAAAGGTGGCGACCGGGCGATAGTGTTTGTTGATAATGCGCGTGCAGCAGCAGGCGATATACATGGCAATGCGTTAAAAGTATCGCTTACAAAAGGCAAACATACCATAGCCATATTTACTGCGCACGATGGCCGACAAAAGCTGTATGACTATGTAGGTTCCGTACAGGATACGGACGCGAAGGGGATAGTTGGCAATATAGTGCTAAAAAAAGGTGGCGCTGCACCCGCGACTGTTGAGCTTACCAACTGGCGTATGAAAGGTGGTCCCGGCGATTTTTCGGCAGGAGGGAAATGGCAGCAACTGTCAAACGGCAAAGCGTTCGACAGGCCGGTTTTTTACAAAAATAATTTTGTGCTGCCTGCAATAAACACCAATAGCGATGCCATATTAAGGATAGTGCCTGTAGCTATGGGGCATGGCTCGGTTTGGGTGAACGGGCATAACCTGGGGCGTTATCCTGAAAAAATACCTGTTAGCGGCCTGTATATACCCGAATGTTGGCTTAAAGCCGGTGTTAATACAGTTGTTATTTATGATGAAGACGGCAAAGGGCCGGGTAAAGCAGCCTTGCGCGTTGAAAAGGTAGCCAGCCGGGATATGGCGACAGTGAGTTTTAGTGATAATACCAAGTAGTTATCTTTTAGCACTCTTTAAAGGGTTGTCGAAATTTATTATAGATTTGCAATCCCCAATACGGAGAGGTGTCTGAGTGGTCGAAAGAGCACGCCTGGAAAGTGTGTATGCCTCAAAAGGGTATCGAGGGTTCGAATCCCTCCCTCTCCGCACAATTCGGTATCAAAACCAAACAAAAGCCTGCAAATCAAATGATTGCAGGCTTTTGTATTTTAATCGAAACCCCTATTAATACACCATTTCCCGACAAAAAAGGGCGTGATTAGGTGAGTAGTTTTAAGGGATAGTACAACTCACCGAATATGACATAACTATTTGACATACAGCATGTTCAAAAACTGAACATCTTGACTGGAAGTATCTGCAAAGCTAAATTTGTTTCACTTTTTAATGTAAAAACATTATGAAAACTAATTTCAGCTTACTCTTCTATATGAAGAAGCAAAAAAACTACCAATCAGGTTCCGCACCGATCTACATTCGCATCACCGTAGGCGGAAAACGTTCTGAAACCACAACAGGACGGGAATGCGAACCATCCCGCTGGAACACAGGCGCAGGCCGTGCCAACGGCACAAAAGAAGACACCAGGGCGTTTAATGCGTTTCTGGACGATTTGCAAACCAAAGTTTATCAAGCACACCGGCTATTAGAACAGGAGGAGGAAATTAAGGTATTGATTAACCCCTTTATTTCCGCTTACCATAACAAGGCAATGGCACAGTTGGAGGGACAGATCGCCAGTGCCAAGATTGGCTTAGCACGTTTATCTTCACCTCAATTATATTATGTATTAAGCGGCAATGATTTCACGCTGGACGTTAATAACCCCAAAGAACCCAAGATCGTTAGCATCGGTAACAACCCGCAGAAATTACAGATTTACGGGGCGGTATTATCGCTTTACATTTCCCGTATGATTAAATTGGTGAACCGGAAAGATCAGCAGAAATGTAGTTTGGTTTTTGACGAGTTTCCTACCATTTATTTTAATAACATAGATAGCCTCATCGCAACAGCCCGTAGCAACAAAGTAGCCACTACCTTAGCTGTACAAGATTTTAGCCAGCTTAAAAAGGACTACGGCTCAGAACAGGCAGACGTGATTACCGGTATCGTCGGCAATGTCATAAGCGGGCAGGTGACCGGTAGTACTGCAACCTCCCCTTCCACTAAAATATTTCGCCAACATTTATAAACATACCTCTCGAACCTTCGCGGCCTATGCCATAATCAATGGCTATGTTGGTTCTGGATACTTTATTTAGTTTGAGGCGTAAGCCAGGGCCAAATGCAGGTTGAATGGTTTGCAGAGCCGTGCCCTGATCGGCTGAAAAAGATTGCGCGTTTATAAACACAACACCACCAATTAGTCCATTAGTTGTTATCCTGAAACGATATTCAGACTCCAGGTAAACCATTTGCGCGCCACGAAAGCGCCCTTGTATATATCCACGCCCTGTACCGCTATAAGTATCCCAGGTATTGGCCGGAAGATCGAGGTAAGGGGGATTACCTGTCAGCACCAGCCAGTTGTATGACCAAAGCGCCAACACATTATTCGAACCCGATGGAAAATTAAAGTATTTGCGAACATCGACAATAAGTGATTGCCAACTGTGCAAATTACCCAGGTAATTGCCGTTATCACGATATTGCAACGATGCGTAAAAGCCGTGGTAGGGGTTGATAGAATTATCCCGGCTATCGAACAACGCATTCAGGGTTATGCCGGATGATACCGAATGCGATTGAGCACCGTATTCATCATAGGCAGATGGTACGCCATCCAATGGCCCTTTGTGACTCATATTCCAGTGTATATCGGTAATGTATCCAACACCAGCATAAACATCTGGCCATAATCGCTTCAAAACAATCTCGCTGAAACGGAAGAAATCATAGTCCATCGGGTCTTCATCCTTAATGTTTGAGCTGCTGCCTAAACCATAAGTGCTCTGTGGATATTTAAGATATCGTATGTCCCCTACAAAATTATACCCATTGTTATTTGTCCATATATTGGATTGAATGGGTATTATGATCTGCTTTGTTTGCGTATATGCAGTATTAATTGTTATGGTTGATATTTTTGAGTCCTTCGTTGTTCTGAAAGCAATATTCCCTGCCAATGTTAAGGCTAACTTTGATTGTAAGGTATAGCCCAATGCAGGCACGACAGAAAATACCGGCTTAGTAGTTACAGCATCAGTTTTACCGGTGCTTTTATTACCAAACGCCGCGCCGATGAGTTCATACAAATCAACTTGTTGTACTGTATCAATATTTTTCTTCGCAAGTGTATCGGCTTTAGTATACTTTGTTAATGATACAAACTTTTCATCCTGCGCATTCGATACCAATGGAGTATAAAGCATGCATATTAAAAAAATATGTTTCAGCTCAATGTTCATTTTTCTGCAAAGTATAACCGTAACAATAACTTAGTAAAAGTAACGCCCTTTATTTAAACCCAAGGTTTAGCGAAACTACATTGGATACTAAATTAGTGTTTTGCGAATAATGCCCGTACCTTATTTCAAGTTCATGCAGGCCCGGCCAGCCAAACACCCCTTTGGGCGGCGCTATCCTAAAGCCAACGCCAAAAAACTGGCTGTTGAATTTGGCGTATTCGTAATTACTGGTGTAATACTCGTCCGTCGGACTATGCCCTTCGTAAGGTGCAAAATATTTAGCTGCTGATTGGGTATAATACCGGTAAAATGGTGATACGGAAAAGAATGGCGAAATTTTGTACACAACTTCCAAACTTGCTGTGTTGGCATGGGTTCCCCAATTATCAAGATAATAGCGATAATAGGACCGGAGAATAATGTTATCGCCCAGGAAATAATTAGCCCTGAAGCCCAAAGGAAGTTTAAAGCGCGACGAAGGCAATTTCTCGATCGTATCTTTTCCGGTAGAAAAATAAACGCGGTGAAAAGGCAAGCTCAGGTAACCCGTTTGGGCAACCACATCGGCCAGGAACATTACCTGTAGCCGGGAGTTAATAATTTGCGAATAACCAAACGAGGCGGTATAAGTATTCCTTGGTTTTGTAGCAAGACTTGGCTTTGATGTTGAACCACCGTTACTCAACACAACATTTCCGCTAGCGGTTGTAATGTAAGTTCCACCTGTTGAAACCGGGTTTATTACCGGAACAAATTCTGAGGGATAAATTAAAGTTACATGATCTAAGTATGCCTGTAATTTAGCACTAAACTCCCCATTTTTATCGGCCGTTTTTATTGAAAAATGCAAGTCGGCACCCAAAGATTTATAGTTGTATTCCCCCGAATAATAGGCGCCTAACCCAAAGGTATTTCCGGTAGTGCCATTTTCTTTCGTCCAGTCGAACGAAGGATAAAGCCTTGTGCCACCTTTTTTACCAAGCCCTGTTGTAGTAACATAGGCTGAAGATGCCGAAGAGTGGTGGTCAAAGCCAAAGCCTAAGGAGATAGTGTTTTTGTTATGGTTGTCACCCTCCCATGCCAATTTCAGGTCTAACCCGTTTGAAATATCGGTGACTTTTTCGGTCCCGATACCGCCTGTTATTGCAGAATGATCGCCGTTTTGCCAATAATAACTGGAGACCAGGTTTATCTCGTCTACGCGAAGGCTCCGGGGATTGTAATCATCGGGGTTGGGAGCCGAACCATCTTTAACCGGCTGGTATAAGGTGAAAGGGTGCGCATTGTTACTGGTATCCTCTTTTACCTGCGCATGTGCGCTAAAGCGGCATACCATTGCGAAGCCTACAACGGATAAAAATATTTTTTTCATGTGCTGTGAAAATTAAAAGGTAATGAATAATTAATTGCAGCCGCAGCCGCCGCCGGTTTTGCCCGCGTTTGCACCCGAGGCAGCTTCGCGGTACGACTGGAAATTCAATTCGTTTTTCTCAACCTTGCGGTTACTTAGCGCCATTTCAGAGTCGTTTAGCCTGCTTTTTTGGTACTCTTTTACCTGTACACATGATGTAATGGAAGCCGCCAGCAAAAGGCCGACGGCCACCAGTTTGATAGTTTGGGTCATCATTAATCGGGGTTTTAAATAATATTTATATTTTTTGAAGTGTACAATTTATCGTCGTCATCAATAATTATCGCCTCAATATCTTTCATCTGGTTAATCATATCCAATCCGGCGTAAACCCCCATAATGGTAACCGGGGTTGCCATGGCATCGGCAATTTCTGCGTTGGTGGAGATGATGGTGACACTTTTTATGCCTGTAACCGGCAGCCCTGTACGCGGATTAATGGTATGTGAATATTTCTTGCCATTAATCATGACATATTTCTCGTAGTTGCCTGATGTGGCAACGGCCAACCCCGAAATATCGAGATAAGAAAACACCTGGTGCGAAGAATCCGGGTTAGCAATACCGATGGTCCATTTCTTACCGTCGGGCTGCAATCCCCAGGCATTCAAATCGCCTGATGCATTTACTACACCGCTATGTACACCTTGCTGCATCATGATAAGCTTGGCCCGTTCGGCGGCGTAGCCTTTGCCAATACCCCCGAAACCGATGCGCATACCTTTTTCCCGTAAAAAAACACTACAATCTTCGTGGTTAAGCGAGATATTCCGGTAGTTAATAAGCCTGACCATTTTTTTCGCAGTCTCCGCATCAGGCAATGATGTCATGTTCTGATCGAAGTTCCAAAGTTTTTTATCTATAGATCCGTAAGTGATATCAAATGCTCCCTGGGTTACTTTCGATATCATAATGGAGCGCCTGATAAGATCATAAGTTTCGCGGCTTACAACAACCGGTTTTATGCTTGCGTTATTGTTTACCTGGTTGGTTTCACTATCGTCGCTAAATGTGGTTAGGAGTTTTTCAATCCTTTGAATCTCCTGTATTCCGGCATCGATCCGGTCGTTGGCCCATTTTTCACCAGCGGCAACTACGCTTAGTTCAAAGCGGTTTCCCATTAGTTTACAGCTGCGTTTAAAAACTTGAATAGGAGTCATATAAATTGCAATTCGAAAAAGCCTTATAATCCATTATGTGTATTAACAATGTTACCGAAACAATCTGAAGACAGACTGAAGTTTCAGGCCAAATTCAAGTAAGAAAATTGATATTTAACATTTATTAACATATTTAAAATCAACTATTTATTGAACTACATGTTGTAACCTGTTTTTTCATATATGGGTGCGATATGTTGATGCGCCGCCGATGAACATTCTGTATTTACAGTTAATGAATTGGCGTAGCTATATTATTACCGCCGCACTTAGCACATTTGTTTTATTAAGGATAAACCTTAATAACCAGTGGGCCATGTCCCTTATTTGAAGCCGAGGCTTACCGAGATTACGTTGGATACCAAATCGGTATTTTGCGAGTAATGCCCGTATCTTATTTCAAGTTCATGTAAACCCTGCCATCCAAAAACCCCTTTAGGCGGCGCTATTCTGAAACCTACCCCAAAAAATTGACTATTGAATTTGGCGTATTCATAGTTACTGGTGAAATATTGTTGGCCTGGGTTAGCTTCTTCGTAAGGCGAAAAATGCCTGGCAGCTGTTTGTGTGTAATACCTGTAAAATGGCGAGATGGAAAAGAACGGTGAAACTTTATATACCACTTCCATGTTCGCTGTATTTGATCGTACTCCCCAACTGTCGGCATAATATCGGTAGTATGAACGGAGTATAATATTATCACCCAAAAAATAATTGGCACGGAACCCTAATGGCAATTTAAAACGCGACGATGGCAACTTTTCCATGGCAACCTGGCCGTTTGAAAAGTAAACCCGGTGAAAAGGCAAACTAAGGAATCCATTTTGCACCACAAAGTCGGCCAGGAAAGCGATTTGAAGCCGCGCATTAATTATTTGGGAATACCCAAAGGCGGCGGTATAGGTTTCCCTTGGACTGGTGCCAAGATTATCGCGGTGCCCGTTTCGCCCTTTCCGCTCGAAATTGTTCGTTAGAGCCGTGTCAGCCGCCGGGACAAACTCGGATGGATATATGAGCGTCACCCTGTCAAAATAGCCTTGTAGCTTCGCGCTGAACTCACCGTTTTTATTGTCGGTTTTTACAGAGTAATGTAAATCCGCGCCCAGTGATTTGTAGTTATATTCATCGGAGAGATATGCGCCTACGCCGAAGGTATTGCCTGTTTTTGCATTTTCAACAGTCCAGTCAACAGAAGGGTAAAGCCGGGTACCCGATGGGCTCGAAGCGCCGGTTTTAGATACATAAGCCTGCGACGCAGCTGTATGATAATCAAACCCAAGGCCGACAGCCAGTGTGTTTTTATTATTGTTATGATTGGTCCAAACAAAGTTAAGATCAAGCCCGTTGGCTATGTCGGTTACCTTTTCGGTACCAATACCACCGGTAACGGCAGAGTGATTGCCGTTTTGTGAATAATAGCTGCTCACAAAATCAACCTCATCCAGCTTCAGTTTTCGTGGATTGAAATGCGTAGAATCTGACTTCGGTGTGCTATTTATTGTATAGGCAGGTTTATTGGCCACGCTATCCTGCTTTGTTTGTGCATGAGCACCCAAACGGCATAACATGGAGAAGCCAATAACAGATAAATATATTTTTTTCATTGATAATCAGAAGTTAGTTGGTGATTAATTACAGCCGCAGCCACCACCGGTTTTGCCGGCATTGGCACCCGAAGCAGCTTCGCGGTATGATTGGAAGTTCAATTCATTTTTCTCAACTTTCCGATTGCTTAAAGCCATTTCCGAATCATTGAGCCGGCTTTTCTGGTATTCCTTTACGTTAACACATGAGGCAAAGGATATAACCAATAGCAAGCAAGCTGAAATTTTCACCATCTGATTTATCATATTATATGGGGCAATTATTTAGATATAAGAATAATATTATTAAGCGGTACAGGTATGTTTAATTGATAGTCTGACCTGAAGCATTAGCAATTTGATTTACAAAATTTTCGGGCGATTCATTTGGAAAGCCATCCCAATCTTTTACAACCTTCCCACGCTCATCCACCAGGATAGTGTAAGGAAATTTGCCGTCCGGATTATATTTATCGGCCAGGGCTTCGTTTTTTTGAGTTTGCTCCTTACTTAGCTGATTTTTTTTCTGCCTTGGGAAATCGGCCCTTACCAGCACCAGGTGATCCGAAGCATATTTTTCGAATGCTTCATTTTCTAAAATTTCCTTTCTTTCGCGAATGCATGGGCCGCACCAATCCGAGCCGGAGAAATTGATCAGGATATATTTATGAGATTTTGCTGCTTCGTTAGTCGCTTCGGTAAAATCGCCCAACCAGGTAACATTAGCGGATAATGCCAGCATAAAGGAGATGAATAGTAATTTCATATTGTTATTTTTAAAAGTTAATTCGTAAACCGGTAATTATTTTATAGTAATTCAAATCACAGTAAACACTTCATTAAAAGGAAGAGCCCCGATACAACTTAGTTTGTTGTATGAAACGTTTATTTTTCAAGGTATTTTATAAATGCTATATTAAAGGTACAATCTGTAGTTTGCGTGAAAATCGACCCATTTAACATTATTTTAACATTATTTTTTTTGAAATAGTGTAGTAAATGACCTTATTTATAGCGATTTAAAACTACAGGGAATAAAACGAATATTGAAGCAGGATGTTAAAGTGTAATGATTACACCAGGTCAGCGAAAAGTGAATGGCTATATTGGCAACACATGTAATAACCTATATAGATAAATCAGCAGGCGATTTTAAAAAAGTATTTTAAAGCTGTGCATCTCATCTTTAAATTCATAGCTGATGGTCCAGCCATAAAATTTGCAGATCTTGTCAACCAGTGTTAATCCCAAGCCTGTCCCCTCAGATTTATTTCCTTTTTTAAACCGTTCAAAAATAGTTTCCTTATTTAAAGCTTTGGCGTTTCCTGTATTTTGGAAAAGCATTTGTTCGTTGTCGACAGTGATCCTCAGTTGGCCATAATCTTTGTTGTGCCAAATTGCGTTACTTATCAGGTTGTTCAATAAAATATCTATAAGATATTTACTTACAAAAACCTTTTTTGTAGCCAGCATTTCGGTAACGGATATTTTTTTTTCGATGCTCAGCTCCTGAAATTGTTTGATTTTGTCGGATACTAACTCACTAATATCCATGGGTTCGGTTCCATCAAT
>CAIWRU010000163.1 GCA_903915155.1 uncultured Mucilaginibacter sp. | reverse complement strand
TTTTCAATGAAGATATATAAAGCAAAAACTTACTTCAACTCACCTTCCAGCAGCATCAATTTAATTTTCAATATGCCGGCTACCGTCACTGAATCAGTGATCCTGCCATCGCAAACCATACGGTAAGCCTCATCAATATGTACTTTATGTACTATCAGTTGCTCGGTATCTTCCGGTTCAGGCTCAAATTGTTCCAGTCCGCGGGCAAGGTAAATAATGCTCAATTCATCGCTTACCGAGTTCGACAGGTGCATACGCTGTATCTCGCTCCAGTGGCTGGCTTTTAGTCCGGTTTCCTCCAGTAACTCGCGTTTGGCCGATTCCAGCGGGTCAATGCCCAGCGGGCCGCCTCCCTCAGGCACTTCCCAGCTATATTCATCAGGCGCGAAACGGTATTGGCCTACTACATAAGTATTCAGGTGCTCATCAAGCGGGATAATGCCAATAGCAATATTTTTAAAATGAACCTTGCCATAAATGCCCGGGTTGCCCGATGGGTTTATAACCTGGTATTCGGTAACATTTATCCATTTGTTATCATAAACCTCTTTTTCAGAAGTTATTTTCCACGGGTTTTCAGTAGGGTGATGCATGGGGGTAAAGATAAACGGAAATAATATATGTCCCGAAACAAAAATAGCGATGGGTTTTAAACCCATCGCTATCAAAAATTGTTTTTAAGCCCTACCCTTCGGGGAGGGTTTGGGTGGGGTCTACAACCCAAACGCCGCCTTCACCTTATCTACATAATCCAGCTTTTCCCAGGTAAACAGTTCCACTTCTTTTGTAATGGTTTTACCATCGTGGCCGGTAAAGGTTTTGGTTACTATTTCGTTGGGTTTGCCAAAGTGGCCATAAGCTGCAGTTTCGCTGTAGATAGGATTGCGCAGTTTAAAGCGGGTTTCAATAGCGTAAGGCGTCATATTGAAAATGCTTTCCACCTTTTTTGCTATTTCACCATCATTCAGGCCAACTTTGCCTGTTCCGTAGGTGTTTACGTAAATACCCATTGGTTGGGCAACACCAATAGCGTATGATACCTGCACCAATACCTCGCTGCAAACACCGGCTGCTACCAGGTTTTTAGCAATGTGGCGGGTAGCATAAGCTGCCGAGCGGTCAACCTTTGAAGGGTCTTTACCCGAAAATGCACCACCGCCATGCGCACCTTTACCACCATAAGTATCAACAATAATTTTACGGCCGGTTAAGCCGGTATCGCCATGCGGCCCACCGATAACAAACTTACCGGTTGGGTTAATATGATATTTTATCTTGTCGTTAAAAAAGTGCGCGTATTTAGGGTATTTTGCTTTAACACGTGGTATCAATATGCTGATGATGTCGGCGCTTATTTTTTCAAGCATTGCTTTTTCCTCATCAAAATCATCGTGCTGGGTCGATATTACTATCGCGTCAATTCGTGTAGGCGTGTTGTCATCACTATATTCCAGCGTTACCTGCGATTTTGCATCGGGCCTTAGATACTTAATGTCGCTGTTTTCGCGGCGTATAGCAGCAAGCTCAATTAATAAGGCATGGGCAATATCCAATGCCAGTGGCATGTAATTATCAGTTTCGCTGGTGGCGTAACCAAACATCATACCCTGGTCGCCTGCGCCTTGTTCTTCCTTGGCCTGGCGGTCAACACCCTGGTTAATATCAGGCGATTGCTCATGAATAGCCGATAATACACCGCACGAACTGCCATCAAACATATACTCACCTTTGGTATAACCAATTTTATTGATTACCTCGCGGGCTATTTTTTGTACATCTAAATAAGCTTTTGACTTTACTTCGCCCGCCAAAAAAACCTGCCCGGTGGTTACCAATGTTTCACAAGCAACTTTTGAGTCGGGGTCGAAAGCTAAAAATTGATCTATCAGCGCGTCTGATATCTGGTCGGCAACTTTGTCCGGGTGTCCTTCAGAAACTGATTCTGAGGTGAATAAATATGGCATATTTTCTTTTATATAAATAGTAAAAACAGGCGGGTGAATAGGTTGGATTGTTTGTAAAAAGAAGCATGGCTTTAGCACTTTTTTACGTGGTTGCAATCCAATCCGTTCTCTGCAGGATAACTAAATCAGTCCACCGTTGGGCCGCAAAAATAAAACAATTTTTACAAAGCCGAAAATACATTTACTTTTGCCGCCACAAATTATATATTGTTGAAAAGGAAAGCTTTATTTATTATAAACCCGGTATCAGGCGGTAAAAAGAAGGATGGTGTGCCGGAGTTGATAGAAAAAACCCTGGATAAGGCTGTTTTTGAGCATACTATTGTTTTTAGTGATGGTGTACGGCATGCGCATACCATTGCAGCAGACGCCATTGGAAAATATGACCTTGTGGTGGCAGTTGGCGGCGATGGCACCGTAAATGAGATTGCATCGGCAATTGTGGGCAGTGAAACTGTGATGGGCATATTGCCCTATGGGTCGGGGAACGGTTTGTCGAGGTTTTTAGATATACCGATGGATACCGAAGCAGCTATTAAAAACCTTAACAATTGGCAAGTAGAAGCAATTGATGCAGCAACGGCCAACGGCGAGTGGTTTTTTAATATGGCCGGTATGGGTTTCGATGCTCATATCAGCGAAG
>CAIWRU010000162.1 GCA_903915155.1 uncultured Mucilaginibacter sp. | reverse complement strand
CATATCCCGCGAAGCTATTGCGTAACCAACGAACCAAACAGCCGGGCATGCCAGCTATCTTTAAAAGGCACTTCCCAGTTATTTTGTAGTTCTGCGAGGTCTTTTGCCAGGTTGTTAAACACAATGGTGCTGGTAGTAATAGTGCCGTTTTTTAGTAATTCTTCAAACTTATCCCGCGAAACAGAAAGTATATCGCTACCGCTCCGGTAAGCCAAATTAAACCTGTCGAACAAATTTATACCAAACTGTTGCTCTACCTGCTTCATAAAATTCACCGACTTATCAATTGAGCAACCGCTGGCGCCTGCCTGGCTTTCGTCAACTATTAGCACAATAAAGCGGTTATAGCGTATTTCGGCTTTGGCTTTAAGCTGATTGTTGTGGGCCGTCCAGCCGGTGGTAAAATTATCCAGTTGAACCTGTAATTGTATTAACTGGGCGTCAGTAAGTTCTTTGTCCGACTGGTATATCCAAACCCGTGAATTTTCTGAAAATTGCATGTTACAAATTTACTATTTTATTAACTTTGAAAAGAGCAAGGTTGTCATGATAAGATCAGTTATTCAAAAAGCTAACAAAACTTATTTTTTAACAGCCATTCTTGCCCTCTCTTTGCTGCATTTTAGCTTTAAAGCCGAAATGACCGAACAGGAAATGCTAAGCTGGGGCAATAAATATCTTACACAATCATACGATCCATCGGGTGAAGCCAAACTAAAAAAATGGGATATTACTTTAACCGATGATGCCTTTGTGCGCCTGCGCAAAGTGTACACCAACGGCATGCAAACTTATTATTCGTTCCAGTTACGCCGGTTTAATGATATGGCTTACATCGGCACAACAGTTAGCGGCACGCTGCAGTTAAAAACCATTGCCGATGATATTATCGTCCAATCCTACAACGACCCCAAGGGCGATATCGACAGCATGGCCACGCAATTGGACTTGCCTGTAAAAAATATTGAACCCGACAGGCTGGACAGCCTACAAATGGCGCTGAACTATTTTAAGAAGAAATAGTTCAAAATAATAATTAACGTTAGTCTACGATTATAAATCCGGACTAACGAAGCGGGGTTTAGCCTATGACAAATCAATCCCGGATGACGCATTACAGGGTTAACATAGGTTAACACAATTTCAAGGTGATGAATATACAAATATTTGATTATCAATTATTTAAAAAACAAAGATGTTAACCTAAAAATATCAGCTTTTTAATGTTTTGAATTTAAGATCCCGGGCCAACATCTGCAAAACAAAAAAGGGATACCAAAATGGCATCCCTTTTTCATATAATAGTTTAATACGTTTATAATTTATGAGCAGGTTTTGCAACCGGCGCAACCATTGAACGTTCGTGTATCTCTTTTTGTAAACGCGGGTTGTGGTTCAGATCCTGGTGGATGTGCGGCGCGATAACCAACGATACGATCGACATTAATTTGATCAATATATTCATTGACGGACCCGAGGTATCTTTAAACGGATCGCCCACAGTGTCACCGGTAACCGATGCCTTGTGCGGTTCTGATTTTTTGTAGTACATCTCGCCGTTTATCTCAACGCCTTTTTCAAATGATTTTTTAGCATTATCCCATGCACCGCCTGCGTTGCTCTGGAATATACCCATCAAAACACCAGATACAGTTACGCCTGCTAATAAACCACCCAATACTTCAGGGCCGAAAATAAAACCTACAATTATAGGCGTAATCAAAGCTATCAAGCCCGGGGCCACCATCTCTCGGATAGAGGCTTTGGTTGATATAGCCACGCATTTTTCATATTCGGGTTTCGCTTTGTACTCCATTATGCCCGGTATTTCGCGGAACTGGCGCCTAACTTCTTCCACCATCGCCATAGCTGCGCGGCCCACAGCCGAGATTGCTAATGCCGAGAATATGAAAGGAATCATGCCACCCACAAATAAACCGGCTAAAACATCGGCCTTATAAATATCAATATGCTCAATACCCGCAACACCCACAAAGGCCGCAAATAAAGCCAGCGAGGTTAACGCTGCAGATGCAATAGCAAAACCCTTACCCGTTGCAGCAGTAGTGTTACCTACGGCATCCAAATTATCAGTACGGTGACGTACTTCTTCAGGCAGGCGACTCATTTCGGCAATACCACCGGCGTTATCGGCAATAGGGCCAAACGCGTCGATTGATAATTGCATGGCAGTAGTCGACATCATACCTGCGGCCGCGATAGCAACACCATACAAACCTGCACAATGGTACGAACCATAAATACCGGCTGCAAGAACTAAAATAGGCAAAACAGTCGATTCCATACCCACAGCCAAACCGGCAATGATATTGGTAGCATGACCGGTTGATGATTGACGTATGATACCCAGTACCGGGCGTTTGCCCATAGCGGTATAATACTCCGTGATCATGGACATTAAAGTACCTACCACTAAACCAACCACTATAGCGCCGAAAACGCCTCCTTTGGTAAATTCAATTGAACCTTCTTTTAATACGCCATTTACCATATCACGGCTCATGAAGAAATTGCCGTCGGGCAGCATCCAGTTCACTAAAAAGTAAGTAGCAATGGCAGTTAAAACTATCGATGCCCAGTTACCTATGTTTAGCGCGGTTTGCACACTATCTGTTTCGTTCTTTATTTTAACAAATGCTGCACCTACTATCGAGAATATCAGTCCTAAACCTGCTATTACCATTGGTAACAGGATAGGTGCAATGCCGCCAAAGTGATCATGCGATACAATTTCACGTCCCAATACCATTGTTGCCAACATGGTAGCAACATAAGAACCGAATAAGTCGGCGCCCATGCCTGCCACATCACCCACGTTATCGCCTACGTTATCGGCAATGGTTGCAGGGTTACGTACATCATCCTCAGGGATACCGGCTTCAACCTTACCAACTAAGTCAGCTCCTACGTCGGCAGCTTTGGTATAAATACCGCCACCAACACGT
>CAIWRU010000161.1 GCA_903915155.1 uncultured Mucilaginibacter sp. | reverse complement strand
CACATAATTTAAATAATTAATCATGAGTAAAGCAATCCGTTTACCTAAGCGCCTTTCATTCCGTCAAAACCAGGGCTATTCCAAACTATTTATTGCTGTTTGGAGCTTAGTATTACTGTTTGGCGCAGTTGCATCAGGCTGTCAAAAGGATGGTTCTACGGGCACATCGTCAAATCCGGCATTATCGTCAACCCCAGTCACTGCGGCAAACAGCCTCGCCGTTAACCGCGCGCTGGTAAACCTTAAAACAGCCGCCGACTTTACAATCTTATCCGAAACCGGCATTTCAACTACCGGCGTTACCTCCATCACCGGCAATATAGGCGTAAGCCCGATAGCCGGCACTGCTATTACGGGCTTTGGCTTAATAATGAATACCGATAACCAGTCATCGCACACCCCTATTGTAACCGGGCTGGTTTACGCAGCTAACTACACGCCGCCAACCCCTTCAAAAATGACTACCGCCATAAGCGATATGAAAACCGCGTTCACCAGCGCAAATGGTTTAACATCGCCTGCCCCCATTGTCCAAAAATTTGCCGGCAACCTTAGCGGGCAAACACTGCGCCCGGGCCTATACAAATGGAGCACCAGCGTTTTAGTAACAAGCGTAGGCACAACGCTAAACGGCGGCCCAAATGATATATGGGTTTTCCAGATAGCCCAAAATCTTACCATTGGTAACGGCGCTATTATCCATTTAACAGGCGGCGCGCAGGCCAAAAATATTTACTGGGTGGTATCGGGCAAAGCAACACTTGGCACAACCGCTAATTTTAGTGGGGTTATATTGAGTAAAACACTTATCTCGCTAAATACCGGCGCCAAAGTTAACGGCAGGTTATTGGCGCAAACAGCAGTTACGCTAATTGCAAGTACTGTTAAGCCTTAAAAAAATTAATAACCATATAATAAGTTCAAGCTGCCTTCAAAAGAGGCGGCTTTTTTCCTTTATCGATAGTAAACACTCGCCGGGCGAAAAAATATTAAGCTAATCGCTAAAAGTAATTGTATATAATTGAACTTTTCCGCGTTGAACTTATATCTTTACAACGGAGGATATAGCGCATGGGATTACCATTACGAATTACATTTAAGGATGAAGATTACGTTTATCAGATCATAAACAGTAAGCATATAAACAGCAATACTACCGAGATAGAACTTTTCCTGAATGGTGAAAAACTGGAACTGATCCGCGACACCAACCTGGTTTGGAAACAAAAAGATGGTGTTCAGGCGTATGACCCCAATTTGATCCAGGCGCTGGGTCGTTCCGTATCTTTACGACTCAGGATGTAATACCGCTTAATCCGGAAAACTCCACGGAGCCACAGCCTCCAACGCAGTATTTACCGGCATTTTACCGCACCACTAACCTATAATTGTAATACCCGGGTTTACTAAGTTGTCTCTTGCGATATATAATCAAACAAATTAGTATTTGATGGCAAATTGAGCTTTTTCCTCAACCGGTACCGGCTTACTTCAACTGCCCTTATGGTTACGCTTAATAATTGCGCTATTTCTTTTGATGAAAGGTTTATCTTTAAGTAAGCGCACATTTTAAGGTCGTTTTGGCTTAATTCAGGAAACTTATTCTTTAGTTTCGTTAAAAAATTAGAGTGTACCTGGTCAAAATGAATTGCGAAATGATCCCAGTCGGCATCGCTTCTTTCCGCATCATTTATCAGTCGCAAAACCTTCAACAGTTCCCTTTGTTTATCAGCAACATCCGCATCCTTTATCAGCATTAGCCCGTCCTTAATTTTCGACATCAACTTACCCCTTTGTACAAGGTGCATGGTTGTTGTGGCTAATTCCTTGTTTTTAAAATCTACTTCGGCCTCCAGTTTTTCGTTTTTCAATGCTACAATTTCATTCTCGGTATGCTCCAATTCCAAATGGTGTACATACTTTAGGTGTATTTCGGCCTTTTTATGTTTTTCCTGCTGTATTTTGGTAATACCATAAACTATACTGCATGCCAGCAGCGCATATAAAAAATAGCTCCAGTAAGTTTCGTACCAAGCCGGTTTAATTTCAAAAGTGTAGGATATCGGCTTCGATTCGTTGCCCAAATTAGTCCTTGATTTAACGCTGAAGGTGTAGACGCCATGTCCCAGGTTGGTGTATTCCTTCTCACTTTTCGCATTCCATGCCGACCATTTTTTATCAAAACCAACCAATTGGTAGCTAAACTCAATATTACTGTGCTGCTCAAATAAAGTTGTCGAAAATTCAAAATGAAACGAATTGAACGCATGCGGAAGTGTCAATACCGAATCTTTATTTTGTGCATGTTCTATGCCTTTATCATCAACAAAATAGCCCCCAAATATCACACTATCCCTGTCACCAATTACTTTAACCTGGCCAAGTAAGGTATTCAACTGGTTACGGATATTTCGGTATTGTTTATAATTGATATGAAAAACCCCTTTATTGGAACCAATGAATATATTTTCTTCATCATACGGGTATACGTTCTCAAAGCCTGCCAATACCTTTGATGTCAACTCCGGAAAATATACTATGGTAAACGAACCGGCAGCAGATTTTTTACTAAAGTCAACAACGCCTGCCTTTTTGTTACCTATAAACCAAATATTCCCGCTCTTATCCTCGTTCAGATACTGCAGCTCATTGTTTTTAAAAATCGGGTAAAAGTACGACGACTGTAAAAAGCGGTCGGTTTGATAACTATATTCATATATTCCATTGATGGTTGCTACTACATTACGGCCCGTTATGTTAAATACATAATTATGTAGCGATGAAGGTAACCCATCTTTTTGCGTGTATAATTTATAGCTCGCAATGCGCTTGTCATCATTAGTTAACGATATTCTGTAAACCCCCCGATAAGGGTGTGATGACCAGGTAACATTACGCGAATAATCAATCGTTAAAAATCTTAATGTTTCCTGCAATCCATCAATATGCCCCTCGTCAACAAACTTGTTTTTGTCATATCGCATCAAATGCAGCCCCTCATAAGTACCCGCAATAATGTTGTTTGAAGGCTTTTCAGCCGAAGGCTTAAACAGCCAGCTACCCGGATAGGTATAAAGCGGGCTCGCTTTATATTTGTCAATAAGGTAGGCCCCTTCTTCATTTCCAAATATCAAATGATTGTTTACTTCATTCAGGCTCCAAACCTGTCCCTTTGTATTTTGCACCTCTACAAAATTCCCGTAACTGTAGCTTAGGTCATTATTTGTTGATCGAAGAGGTAGGGCAAAAACAGCATCAGAGGTGCCGATATACAGGTTTTTATCGAAAACCCTTACTGAATAAGTTGATGATTGCTTGTTTACATCAGGGTATATTTGTTTAATCGCGCTGTTAAAGGCAATGAAACTGATGCCATCATCAAGGCCCAGCCAAATGTTTTTATCGTGGTCAAAGTATAAACTTCGGATATTGTTATTTTGCAGCGATTGTGCGTTTGAAAGATTTTCCATTAGGTTCCCTTTGCGATCAATGATCAGGCAACCATTAAACGCCGAGCCAATGGCATACAAATCCGAATCAAGGGCCTGCATGGAATTGATCCTGACATTTTGCAACAACTTATCGGCAGTGGAAGTCTTCTTTACCAGCTTGTTATTGATCAATAGAAACAAACCATCCTTAAAGGTTGCAACCAATGCCGTATCCTTAGCGTACTTGTTTATAGCAGTTATCAGCACACCTTTAGGTAGTGTACAAACAAAGCTCCATTTATTCCCTTCAAATTTCTTTAATTCATTTGTACGTTCCTGTGCATACAGGCTGTTATTGAATTTCCCTAAAAATAACCAACCCGGGTTTGAATTAAATGTAGTTACCTTACCGCCTGAAAGCTCGAATATTTTGGCATGAGTTCTGAAAAATATTTTGCCGTCATTGATAGAAATAGTCCACACATCGGCAAAAGAGTTATCGGTTTTAGGGATCAAATATTTTAACGAAGTATACTTAAGCACACCTTTTGAATTTGGGAAAAAGTAACCGAGGTCGTCCTGGGCACCAACATATATTTTACCGTCAGGGCCAATCTGTACCGATCTTATCACTGTATTGCTTGGCACCGGGTAAATATTCCAGTTTTGGCCATTATAGGTAAGTAAGCCTTCATTATTGGCAAAATACATTACGCCCGTGGCGTCTTGTTGAATATCCCAGTTTTGGCTCCCGCCCTTATAGTCTGCAGTGGTGAAATTAGTTATTTGCGGAAGGCCTATCGGATTTTGAGCATGGGCCGGTGAATTAATAAAAATTACTAAAATGAATAAATAAAAATATCTCATTTTTAATATTTGTTTTGTCGAAAAAGGGGTATTGGCGTCCCCTGATAATTGGTTATTTTTTACCAGGCGCACCTCACAATGGTGAATAAGTGGCGGCGCTATAACCGGTAAAAACTAAAGGTACTAAGATATAATTATAAAGGCCAACAATAGCTTTGTAGTAGTAAAAAACAGGTCGAAATTGCTTATTTAAAGCTAATTATGGGTGT
Source organism: uncultured Mucilaginibacter sp. (assembly GCA_903915155.1). Taxonomy (GTDB): domain Bacteria; phylum Bacteroidota; class Bacteroidia; order Sphingobacteriales; family Sphingobacteriaceae; genus Mucilaginibacter. The sequence continues at coordinate 10 of CAIWRU010000161.1, read as the reverse complement.
TTGTATGGTT
>CAIWRU010000160.1 GCA_903915155.1 uncultured Mucilaginibacter sp. | reverse complement strand
ATTGCCGTGTTGTGCCTGCTGTTGGCGGTGTATTTTATTTTTCGGGATGGCATTGCCCATGCAGGCTACTTTATTATAGCATTCTTTTTTACACTGGCCATTGCTTGCCGGGGATCGGCCTTATTCAAAGGTTTCTCCTATACGCTTATAATTTTTGGCTCGGTAACGGTCGCCCTGTATTTCCCGCAGTACTTCGTTAAGGTTAATAACTTCACGCTGTCCGGTTTAATCACGCCGTTGATACAGCTTATTATGTTCGGCATGGGTACATCCATGGGTTTAAAAGATTTTGCAGGCGTTATAAAAATGCCTAAAGGCGTTTTCATTGGCGTTGGCAGCCATTTCATCATTATGCCGCTGCTGGGTTTTACATTAGCTAAATTAAGCAATTTCCCACCCGAGATAGCTGCGGGGATGATCCTGGTAGGCTGCTCACCAAATGGCATGGCCTCAAATGTCATGTCGTACCTGGCAAAGGCTAACCTGGCTCTATCCATCACCATAACCGCCGTCTCAACCTCGCTCGCACCCTTTATTACCCCTTTATTGATGAAGCTGCTCGGCGGCGAATTCATCAAAATTGATGCGCTGGGTATGATGTGGGACATTATCAAAATTGTGATCATACCCATTGGAATAGGTATTATTTTTAATAAGTACTTATTAAAGCGGGCTTCCTGGCTTGAAAAACTGATGCCGCTGGTATCTATGTTTGGTATAGTATTCATTATAGTTATTATTACCGCTGCCGGCAGAGATAGCCTGTTAAATATCGGTGGACTACTAGTTATATTGGTGCTTATTCATAATTTACTCGGCTACGCATTTGGATATTGGGCCGGGCGATTATTTAAAATGTCTGAACGCGATTGCCGTACGATGGCCATTGAAGTAGGCATGCAAAACGCGGGGCTCGCATCGGGATTGGCTAAAGCCATGGGCAAAATCGCGACCGTCGGCCTTGCACCTGCCGTATTCGGCCCTATTATGAATACTACGGGTTCATTATTGGCCAATTACTGGCACGGTAAACCGCTTAAAGAAAACACTTAATTCCTGGTATACTAAAAGTAAAAAGCGCCCACTTTCATGAGAAGCTTGTGGGGCGGTTTTCGAACCAGTTTATAACTGATTTGCAAAAAAACAGTGCGGATTTGACCACCTGAATGGGCCCATATCGAACCGATCTAAAGATCATTTAATTTTTATTTTTAAAATCTATCAAGGGAAATAAGGTGTAAATACATTTACTCTCTAATAGGTAATTAATTTATTACTACCCTTAATTAGCAAAGCTCATTATTAATTACGTAGTCGTATTCCAGGTTATTTACAAGCACCGGAGATAGCTTTTCGGGTATATACCTCTCCTCCTCCTGTCCGGTTAACCCAATATTGTTTAAAAAATCTTCATTACATTATTGATGTTCAAATGCTTCCTGGCGTATCTTAGCGCATTAGCCTTTTTTATTTTGACAAGCCCATCCGGTTTCAATTCTCCTATTAGTTTTGATAGCAAGTGGGGCTTTTCCGGCTCTATATTTATCTCCTAATAAATAAAAAAGGTGATAATCAGAATTGATTAGCCTCATAAAATATGATGTTTTCTGATGATTTTAATAAAAAATAAATGCTTTTTGGATGCGCGGCTTAATAAAATAACTAAAACGAGGTAAATATTCTATAACTCCACAATAGCTTTGATCACGCCAGCAGCCGGATCAAGCCATGATGCAAATTCGGTGGTCACCTCGCCAAATTGTACACGATGGGTAATATAATTAGCCGGCTCGACCAAGCCTTTTTTTATCGACCCGATAACGTGTTCAAAGTCGGCGCGGGTGGCATTTCGGCTGCTCATCAGCGTTGCTTCGCGTTTGTGAAACTCCGGATGACTTATACTGATCAGGCCTTTTTGCAAACCAACCAGTACATACCTGCCACCGTGTGCTATATATTCAAAACCCTTGTTAATAGCTTGCTGGCTGCCCGTCGCATCTATAACTACGGTAGGGAAATCATTATTGGTAATATTTTTCAGGACCTCAATAACACCCTCTGTAGACGCATTGATGGTATGCTGTACTTTCAGCCTTTTCGCACAAAAATCAAGGCGTTTTGCATTAATATCCATAGCGATCACTTGCGCACCAGCTATACGTGCAAACTCCATTATGCCGAGGCCTATCGGCCCGGCACCAATAACCAGTACAAATTCCCCAGGTTTTACAGCTGCACGCCTGATACTGTGCGCACCTATCGCCAGCGGTTCCACTAACGCCAGTTCATCAAAACTCAACCCTTCGCCATGTACCAGCGAATATGCCGGTACGTTCAGGCATTCAGTCATTCCGCCATCCACATGCACACCACAAACCTTAATTTGCGTACAGCAGTTTGGTTTTTCCGATCTACAGGCAATGCAAAAACCACAATTAAAATAAGGGATGAACGTTACGGTTTCTCCTTTTTCAAAGCCCTGTGCGCCGCCGGTTTCAACCAACTCGCCCGAAAGTTCATGGCCCAGTATACGGGGATAATTGAAATAGGGCTGTGTCCCCTCAAACGCATGAAGGTCCGTTCCGCAAATGCCTATTCTCCTAATCCTGATCTGGGCATAGCCCTCTTTTATTTCGGGTTTTTCCTGTTCCCTGGAAATCAATATACCCGGCTCCTCACAAACGATCGCTTTCATGTAGTTTATTATTAAAGCTGAAAAATCTGTTCCATAACCACCCATTTCTCGCCGTCCTTTGCCCAGGGCAAAGGCTGTTGAAATATCCACATTAACTGTTCCCACTCCTGTACTTTTGGATTGAGCGCATCCATTTCTCCTTTTTTTTCGGCATCGTAATGATCGCTTGTTTCCATTATCATAAACAAGCGGTTGCCCGTACGATATATCTGCATATCCAGAATTTCTGCATCCAGTATACTTTTGCGTATTTCAGGCCAGCAATTTTCAGCTTTATGCCAACGTTCATATTCCGCTATCAGTTGAGGGTCGTCCTTTAAGTCAAGGGCAAGGCAGTATCTTTTCATAATTATATCTGGTTTTTATAAACAGGCAATGTCATATGATTCATCAATTAATCCCCGTTCTTTCATTTCTTTCCAAAATTGCCTTGGTATTTTCAAGGAAGTTAGAGCAACATTTTGTGCCACTCTGCCCGCATTGGTAGTACTTAGGGCAATGCTTTTAACGCCTGGCGCGTTTAGTCCAAACGCCACACACGCATCCGCGGGTTTAATTTTGTAATTAGCGCACAGCTCATAAAGCTGCTCCCGCCAATAATATAAACCTTTGTCCGTTACAGGATCAGTCAACCGATAGTTATAATAATCCGCGCCGGTTAAAAACCCACCGTTAAAAACAGCGGAATTAATAATCGGAATCCCCCGTTTTTCAAGCTCCTGCATAAAGTCCACTAATTCCCGGGGATGACTGTGAACCGTCATGCTGTTAGCTATCATTACCCAGTCCAGTTCTACATCATGTGCTATTTTTTTTATGGCTCGCCAATCTTTCGAACCCACACCAATACCTTTTACTTTGCCATCCATCTTTAATTCATATAGCCCGCGATAGGCTTCCAAAATATCCTGGTACCGTTGTGTTCGTTCCTGCTCATCTTTCGCTGCATTGAGGTATTCATCGGGGTCATGTACAGATACCAGTTCTGCCTTGTAATCTCCGAGCAATTCATTTCCCTGTTCATAACATTCCAGTATACCATCATAACTTATCTTCTGTACGGCATCATATTTCAGATCGCGCCATACGCCGGGTTCAAAAGTAGGTTCAGGAGTTTTTAATTCAGTACGCAACCAACCCAGTTTATTGCTGATCAGCACATCCGATGGCTTTACATTCAATTGTTTTAAGGATCTGCCCAGCGATTCCAGTGCGAGCCCGGCACCATATTTGCCAGCCGAGTCAAACACCGCCGGGTTAGAACACCTGACGCTTTCAGCAACAATTGCGCATTTAATCTCTTCGGAAAGAGCCACATATAAATTCCCTAATCCACTGGTCCCAAAAATTACTTTGGGTAAACTAATTTTTCGCATGTTCGAATAGAATTATTTTAAAGGATAGCCGAAACCGGTAAACTTTCAGGCTTCACTTTCACACGATATCCTTTAAATCCAAAAGATGCCACCACCGCAAAACAGAGTAATGGCACTAAATATCCATACTGAATATTACCCGTTATATCGCTGATGTAACCAAATATCCTAGGCAGTACCGCACCGCCGACGATGGACATAATGATCAAGCTGCTTCCGAATTCAGTATCACCCTTTAATTCTTTTATACCCAGCGCAAAAATAGTCGGGAACATAATGGACATAAAAAAACATATTCCGATAACCGTATAAACGGTGGTCATGCCATGCCCTAAAATGGCGATACAGCAAAGCAAGATATTGATGCCCGCATAAGCAGCAAGTAAAACTGCTGAACGAAAATACCTCATTAATATGGTACCGATAAATCTTCCGATCAAAAATGCTAACCCGCATAGGCCTAAATAATACGTAGCCTCTATTTCTGTAATACCGGCAGACTTTGTTACATACAGGATAAATAAGCTAAACACACAAACCTGTGCTCCCACATAAAAAAACTGCGCGGCAACTCCCCAGGCTAAGTGACGGTGCTTTAGGGCATGGAAGATATTTTTACTGGCGGCTTGGCCCTCATTGTGCTGTATTTTGGGCAAGTGAGTAAATGCAAAAAGAATAGCTATTAACACCAACACGCTACCGAGTACAAAATAAGGCATTTTCACGGAGGAGGCTTCGGAAGCAAGCGCCAATTTGCGACCTAGTTCCGTCATTGTACTCAATTGTGCTGAAGTATAACCTTTGGTAAGTATAATACGCCCCCCAATTATCGGCGCCAGGGTTGCAGCCAGCCCATTAAATGATTGCGCGAAGTTAAGTCTTTGTGTAGATGTTGCCGGATCGCCCAGAGAGGAAGCATAGGGATTAGCGGCGGTTTCTAAAATCGTTAGCCCGCATGCAATGATAAACAAGGCAACCAGGAAAAATGAGTACTGCTGGGTATTGGCTGCCGGTATAAACAGGTAACAACCAGATGCGAAAATAAGCAGGCCAGTTATAATACCAATTTTATAGCCATATTTTTTTATAATAAAACCAGCAGGTAACGCCATTAAAAAATAGGCTATAAAGACAGCAGAATCTACCAACGTAGCCTGAACGGTTGTAAGTGTAAATGATTTTTTTAAGTGGGGTATCAATATAGGGTCAAGGTTATGGGCAAAGCCCCATAAAAAGAATAGACTCGTAATTAAAATAAACGGGAAAAGACTTTTACTTTTTGTCATGGGTGGCTATTATATTTTAAATTTCTTTAATTGATGTCAAGGCCTTCATTTATATAGCCCCTTCAATTTTCAATACGAAGGCATCTTTACCAGGTGCTTGTTCCGGTAATTGTACTTTCAGACCTGCTGCTGTTTGCTCAAAATTCAGCTTATCGTATCCAAGCAATTGAACACGGCTCACCTTACCTACCCCTGCACCGGTGGCTAATTTTTTAAGCAGAGCTTCATTCCCCGCCGGCCAACCCAACATAATGGCATAAAGCGTTTTATCTTTTATAGTAAACCGGAAGTCTCCGGCTCCAAATGGTTTACCCTTGCCTTCGTTAAAGCCTTGGGCGCTAATGGGTGCTGCCGATTCTATCGCCGGGCCTTCACCAAATACCTTCCAGGGGCGGGTGCCGTAAATCGCCTCGCTATTAACCTGCATCCAGGCTCCTATGTTCTCAACTATAGCGCGTTCTTCACTGTCAATAGTGCCATCGCCACGTACGGGTATGTTCAACAACAGGTTGCCATTCTTGCTTACGATATCAACCAGAGTATGTATTATTGTTTTGGCACTTTTATAGCCTTTATTGTCATAAATGCGGCGGTCATAATGCCAGCCGCCAATACAGGTATCCGTTTGCCAGGGCAATGGCTCAATCTGGTTACTTTGTCCGCGTTCAATATCCCATATCATACATTTGCGCTGCTGCTCATCCAATATTTTGCCAAACAGGGCAGCTTGTAACTTGCCATGCTTTTTAATACTGGTATTGTACATGTGTGCTGCTATTTTTAAGCCTACATCACTTACCGGCCAAAGTGGTAGCACATTGTCATCAAAATAAATGAGCTCCGGACCGTACTTATCAATTAATTCGATAGTGCGGTTAAAAAAATTATCGCAATAGGCTTTATCTGGTACACTTGCGCCATTACCCCAGGCCCAATGGCTGCCCATACTATTGTCGTCAAGACTATCCTGGCTCAGCGCGTGGTTTTGCGTATACAATTCCTGCGGATCATAGCCGTTCCACCATTTACCTGCACCATCTGCTTTAGTAAGCTTGCCATCATAGGGGATACCAGCATAAGGCCCGGTTTTATCCGCACGCTGTGCAACTTCGTACCATGTCCAGGAGTGCGATGCATGCACCGTTACGCCAAAAGGCAGTCCATGTTCCCTGGCAGCTTTAGCCCATCCCCCTATCAGGTCTTTCTTAGGGCCAATTTTTGTAGCATTCCATTGCTGGTGTTTGCTATCATACAAATCAAAGTTATCATGATGATTGGCCAGCGCCATAAAGTATTTGGCCCCTGCCTTTTTATATAGTCCCACCAACTCTTCAGGGTTCCAGTTTTCGGCTTTCCAATCGTTGATCACATCCTTGAAACCAAATTTTGAAGGGTGCCCGTATTTTTGAATGTGATAATTATACTGGTCGCTGCCCTCCTCGTACATACCACGGCCATACCAATCACCGCGTTCGGGTTGGCATTGCGGCCCCCAATGCGCCCACATGCCAAACTTAGCATCGCGAAACCAGCCGGGAACCTGGTATTGTGAAAGTGAGTTCCATGTAGGTTGAAAGGGCCCCGTAGCAATATGCGAATTTGAATTCACCTGCAATAGATTACTGCCATAAAGTTTCGACAGGTATAAAGAGGGTAATACCGTGGCTAAGCCTTTTATTACTGTTCTTCTTTTCATGAATTAGATATTCGTGTTTGTATATATTTCTCTACCCAAACCTTTTTTCAGTCTACGCCCTGATTTTCAGGTTAAAATAATTCCAGGTTATGATCTATAATTGGTTACCAGCAATTATTACAATTGCTATGGTTAATTGATAAACCAAATTTACCTTCAAAATTATCAAATAATTAGCTTAACAGGACTTTTTTTTATACAAAACCGACTTTTTGCTTAATATTGTTACTGTAGGCACAGGAAATAATTCAAGGCTACCAAAGGGAAAAACATAGCTATGCATTATTATTAATGGAAATTGCAATTAAAAAGAAGCTTATTTGTTGATAGTTATGATCAAAAGAGCATTAAAACACACGTTTACATTATTAAATGTAGATCACGTTGTCCTCGGTTCAAAATGGAATTACAAAAACGTGATAAGCCCTTATTTCAGATTGTATTATATTGATGCAGGAGCAGGCGAAATCTCTGACATTTCAAGGACACTACAGCTGGAACCCGGCTTTTTGTATATCATACCAAGTTTTACTTTATGCAATCTTTGTTGCAAGGATCATCTCGGCCAGTTTTTCATCCAGTTTTTTGAGGAGTCATCTGATGGCATCTCCCTATTTGCAAATAACCGATCGATCATTAAAATAAAAGCTACAGCAATTGATATTATGAATTTTTCACGTTTACTGGAAATAAACCCAGGCAGAGGTATCAACCGTTCCGACAATCCGAAGATATATGAAAAAAGCATCTTCTATTAATTTATGGTAAAATTATAGACGTGAAAATTGATGGATGGCTACAAAAGTCACTAAATGGAGTATGAAATGTTCAATTTGACAAAAAACATCAGCTTGAATAGGCATTCCGAAGAAATTGACCACCTCAACTTCATGAGTATTAATTGCGGTTTTCCTTCTTATCAATACATCTCAGTGCTTTAATGCGCACGGAATAACCCGATAAGGCCTACAGAAATGTCCAAATAATGGAAGAATTTCCAACAAAGCAACCCAAAGTAAGGTATAGATAGCTTTACTATCTAAAGAGTAATGATTTATTACTGCCTTATTTGAATTACAAAACTATTAACTTCTTATAATCCAGGGATCAGGCGTGCCAGAAATAATGTTGGCGTAAAATGAAACAACAATTGCGATAGCAAATATTATTCGCAAGGCCCGGTCGATAGTACCCATGTTCTTTTTCATATCATTAATTTTTCATTAAAATTAATTGATCTAAACCCGAAGGATGGTGACATATATTACATAGAAAAATGATGCTGGCTATTATCAGGAATAGTCATAGTCATTTAGAAGTTTGATCTCATTCCTATATAAAATGATTTTGCCATCATTTTCGAGTTGCTTCAGCAATCGCGAAATAACTACTCGTGAGGTGGCTAGTTCATCGGCAATCAAATAATGAGAGGCTTTTATAACACTTGAACCTGACAGACGCTGCTTTTCTTTGAGGTAAGCAATTAAACGGTCATCAAGCTTATGAAATGCAATACTTTCAACAGTTTTTAATAGTTCAAGAAACCGGAGGTTAAAACTGCGCATGATGTAATTTTTCCAGCTGGGATATTTGCACAGCCATTCATCAAGTTTGGTATGGGGGATAGCTATCAGGTCAACGTCTTCTTCTGCTATAGCTTTTACTTCGCTCTTCTTTGCTTCCAGGCAGCAGCTGTATGCCATTGAACAACTCTCGTTACTTGAAAGGTAATATAACAGAATCTCTTTGCCGGTTTCATCTTTTTTTAAAACCTTTAAAGTCCCGCTAATTACCATAGGCATCATTCGGATATATTTACCATAATCCATAATGATATCTCCTTCTTTAAAATGCTTTAGCTCGCCAAACTGGTTTATTTCATTTATTAAAGCAGGCTCAAATAAGGCATCAAAATAGCTCAGCGTATCCATACGGCTAAGTTAGCAGAAAATGCAATACTGGCTACTTAACAAATTGTTTAACATTAGTCCACGTGCCGCCGTTGATCACGTTCGAAAATCCATTTTGTTCAAGAATCGATTTTGCCTGTCCGCTCCTGCCTCCGCTTTGGCAAAAAACAATAATATTTTTCTTGTTATTGAATTTTCGCAATTGGGAACTAACCTGGTCCAAAGGTATATTTACCGAACCCTTTACATGCCCACCTGCAAACTCAGCCGGAGTCCTGACATCTACCAAAAAGGCTCCTTCATTTATTATAGCATCCAAGTTAGGGGATGGCGCTTTGCCAAATATTTGCTTAAATATATTCATGTATTTGATTTAAGATTGTTTATTATTTCTAGTTAGTTCTGGGTGTTCCTGTAAAACAGTGTTCGCCAACGCAGTCTTTTTCATTCGTCATTTAACCTTTAACGCAATAAGAATCTTTTCCAACGGGCAAAATTTTGTAAATGATGATTGTAATAGGTTTACGCCTACAAAAACACCCAGCCAAATCCAGTTCATATTTACAAAATAGGTCAATGCTGTACTGGTTAAAACAAAAGTTCCGGCAACCGCCCTGATAATTCTTTCTTTCATGATTTTTAGAAGTTAACAGATTTTTCCACGTCCAAAACAAATGCCCTAGTCGGGAAATTCTCTTTAAGATTTTTATTGTAGTCAGTAATAAGTTCCATCGCGCGCTGAACATTTGCTTCACTGGTAAATGTGAAGATCATCATCGAGTCAGATTGTTCTTCGCCCCGGGCAAACCAATCTTCTAAAATATTCTGGGACTTACCACCCTTGTGCCCGTTGATGTCAGTGGTACTAAAGACATCGATGTTTGCCTGTTTGAAGATTTGAGAAACATCAGCCAGGTATTCTTTTAAACAGGTTACGATCAATAATTTCATAATTCAGATTTTTTAGGATTAAGTTCAGTTTTGCGCATCATTTTAAAGTATAAAAGCGGCACAACGATCAGCGTAAGGAAAGTTGAGGTAATGGTGCCACCCATGAGCGAGATCGCCAGACCCTGGAAAATCGGGTCAAACAAAATAATCACAGCGCCTAATGCTACCGCACCTGCTGTTAGCAGGATTGGTGTCGTACGTACCGCGCCGGCTTCGATGATAGCCTGTTTTAATGGAATTCCTTCTTTTAACCGGATATTGATAAAGTCTATCAGCAAAATAGAATTTCTCACCATTACACCCGCCAATGCTATGAAGCCGATCATTGAAGTAGCCGTAAAGTAGGCGTGTAGCATCCAATGACCCAATATGATGCCGATGAGTGATAGTGGTATGGCTGCCAACATGATCAGTGGTACAGTGAAATTCTGGAACCAGCCAACAATCAGGATATAGATCAGGATAATAACAACGGCGAAGGCGATACCGAGATCACGGAATACTTCAAAAGTAATCTGCCATTCACCATCCCACTTTAAACTATAGTTGTCCTCTAATTCCGGCTGGTGGGTGTATTCTTCTTTAAGGGAAAATCCTTTGGGTACTTTCACGGTATTTAAATGATCTGAGACATCCGAAATCGCATAAGATGGACTTTCCAGGTTACCCGCCATGTCGCCTAACACATAAACTACTTCCTTTTGATTCTTGCGGTAAATGTTTTTGGGTTTTATTTGTCTGGTAATAGTTACCAAATCCCTTATAGGGACGGCGTTACCCTGCATGCCGATAACCTTTATGTCAAGTATATCGTCTATATCCGTTTTATCGGCATCGCTCAATTGTAACTTAATGGCAGTCTGTTTATAGGATGCCGGTTCTGAAATATTCCCAACAGGCATACCGGATAATGCCGCATTAACCGTCGCTGCGATCTGTGAAGTCGCGATACCGAAATGCATTGCCTTTTCTTTGTCAACTTCCAGGTGATATTCAGGTTGGTCGGCCTCCACCATCCAATCTACATCTACTACATTTGATGTTTTGTTCAACAGGTTTTTTACCTGGTTAGCCACTTTTATTTGTTCATTGTAGTCGGGGCCATAAATTTCAGCCACGAGGGTTGACAATACCGGAGGGCCGGGCGGTACTTCCACAATTTTCACATTGGCGTTGTATTTTTTGGCGATTGCTTGTATTGGGCTACGCATTTCCTTGGCGATTCCATGACCCTGTATACTTCGGTCTTTTTTATCTATCAAGTTAACCTGTATGTCCGCCACATTATCACCCCTGCGCAGATCATAATGCCGCACCAGTCCGTTAAAACTGATTGGTGCCGAAGTCCCGATATAGGTTTCATAGTTTTTAACAAGCACTTGACCTGATAAATAGGAACCTATGTCTTTTGCCACCGCCTGGGTCTTTTCCAGCGTAGTGCCCGCAGGCATATCGATTACCACCTGGAACTCGTTTTTGTTGTCGAATGGCAACATTTTTACCGCAACCGCTTTGGTATAGAACATGAGCAATGTTGCAAGCAGGATGACGACGGTACTGAGAATAAATGCCCATCGTTTCCAACGGGTTTCCAGTAAAGGTTGAATGAAAGAGCGGTATATTTTATAAATGCGGGTTTCTTCCAATAGTTTTGGCTTGCTTTCTTCGCGCGCATTGCCATGATTTTCTTTTTCGCGCAGGAAGATAAATCCCAGGTATGGCGTAAGCGTTAAAGCAACAATTAAGGATAATATCATGGCAATTGATGCGCCAATAGGCATAGGGCTCATATATGGCCCCATCATACCGGAGACAAAGGCCATTGGTAATACTGCGGCTATTACGGTGAAAGTCGCCAGGATCGTCGGATTACCCACTTCATTAATAGCATAGATCGCGGCCTGCAATGGTGGCAATTTTTTCATTTTAAAATGCCGGTGCATATTTTCTGCGATAATGATGGAATCATCGACGACAATACCCGTTATAAATACCAGCGCAAAAAGGGTGATCCGGTTAAGCGTGTAATGCATAAAATAATAGGCGAACAGGGTGAGCGCAAAAGTTACGGGCACCGACAAAAATACCACCAAACCACCCCGCCAACCCATTGCCAGCATTACAAATACAGTAACCACAACAATGGCGATGAATAAATGGAACAGTAATTCAGAAACCTTGTCAGACGCGGTTTCGCCATAGTTTCGGGTAACTGTTAAATGCACATCGTTGGGTAACAGGTCTTTTTTCAAATACTCTACTTTGTTAAGGATTTGTTCTGATAGCTTCATAGCGTCCGCACCCTTCTTTTTAGCTATTGATAATGTAATTGCGGGGTAATTGGATTTAAAAGCTTTGGCGTTAGCCTGATTAGCTTTGCCGTATCCAAAAAGGACATACTGGCTCGGGGTTTCAGCTCCTTCTTCTACTTTGGCTATTTGCTTGAGGTAGACAGGTTGTTGCTGATTTACGCCGAGAACCAAATTGGCCACATCATCCGAAGTATTTAAAAAATTGCCTGTAGTTATCGAAAATGCAGTATCCTTTTGAAGCAGGGTCCCTCCCGGCAACTGCATATTGTTGCTTTGTATTTGCTTGCTGAGGGATAAAAAATCAACATGGTTTTCAGCCATTTTATTTTTATCGAGTATGACCTTAACTTCACGGTTTCTGCCGCCGATAATATTAATGTCAGAAACATCGGGGATTTTTTTAATTTCATTATCCAGTTCCTGCCCAATTTGCTTTAATTGGTAATCATCGTATTTATCGCTCCAAAGGGTTAAGCCTAACACGGGCACATCGTCTATGGCCCTTGTCTTTATAAGCGGAAGGGTAACGCCTTGCGGCATCTTATCCATGTTTTTCATCAGTTCGGTGTATAGCTTTACCAGCGAACGTTCCACATCTTCGCCTACATAGAACTGAACGACGATCATCGCTTGTCCCTGCATCGACGTTGAATACACATATTCTACGCCTTTTACATTGGAGATCATTTTTTCCAACGGGGCGGATACTTTGGTTTCTACGTCCTTAGGAGAAGCTCCGGGATATCCGATAAAAATATCAGCCATTGGAACCTGTATCTGCGGCTCTTCTTCCCTGGGTATTAAAAAAGTGCTGTAACCGCCTATCAGTAAAAATGCGATCATCAACAGTATGGTTAGTTTCGACTGTAAAAATGCTTGTGCTATGTTTCCTGCAAATCCGTTCTTCATCTGTTTATTTATTAATTTTTACAGCTGCGCCATTAAATAACCTGCCATCCGCACTTACAATAAATTGTTCGTGCGGGGCAAGGCCGCTAAGCACTTCTACCTGCCCCCCTTCTACTTTTCCCAGCCTCACCCAGCGCAGGAGCGCAGTATTATTATTCCCTACGGTGTATATGCCTGTCAACTGATCCTTATGCTCGATAGCATTTATGGGAACCATAACCTGGTCTTCGCCTGTTTTATTTGCAGTAGTTTGTTTTACAGGAATAGAGACATTTGCATACATGCCAGCAAATAACCCCTGTTTTTCGCCATCCGGAATGCTTATTTTGATCAGGTACTGACCGCCGCTAAACTGTGAGGACTGATTGACTTGAGTAATGTTTCCTTTGATTACTTTATTTATAGCATTAAGGGTAATAATTGGATTAGCGCCCTCGTGGACCTGGCTGATCATGGTTTCCGGAACTGAGGCGCTCACCTGGTAGCTGCCGCTTTGTTCTATGGTTAAGATGGTCATGCCCGGATTTGCCATACTGCCCGCGTCCATCAGTTTTTGTGTTACGGTTCCGGCAAAAGGCGCTGTTAGATTAGTATAGCTAAGCGTTGCATTGATTTCGTTCCGCATTTGCTTTGCTTGTTCCAGCCGCGATTTGGCGGAACTATATTGTTGCGTAACATTGTCGAGTTCTTTGGCCGACGCACTTTGCTGTTTGTATAAAACGGAAAACCTGTCATAATCCTTTTGAGCGTTTTTTGCTGCAACCTCTGCCTCGGAAATCATGGCATCGGCCTGTGCCCTTTTGGCGAGTATGTCATCGTTGCTAATTGTGGCTAACAATTGCCCTTTCGAAACGCGGTCGCCCACTTTTACGTTCAATTTGGTGATGTATCCCATCACTCTTGTGCTGATGTTTGCTGATTGGGCTGATTCTATTTGCCCACTGACATTTAAACCTTCCTGCTGGCCGGACGATGGGATAGCAATAGTCACTGCAATAGCGGTATCCATAGCGGCCTGATTCTCCTGTTTTACGTTCGAAGAACAGGCGCTGATCGCCAGTAATCCAATACCGGCAAATATTTTTATTGTTCTAATGAAAGTATTAGTTATGCTCATTTTGATTGGATTATTTATTTGTGGTGGCTGTTAAGAATTGTAAATAATACCGGGTTAAGTTCATGGTAAACCGGGCCTGGGCTAAGGCAAATTTTTGTTGTGAGAGTTGTGTTTCGGCCATTAATACATCTGTCGTATTTACTATACCCTGTTGGTAACGGTTTTGCAAAATCCGGAGCGACTCCGAAGCTTGTTCAATCGCTGCTTTATCCTGTTGCACCTCAAATCTTGCATCTGACAGGTCGTGTAAGGCTTTATTAAGTTCTAACTGGCTTTGATCTTTTTGCTGCGCCAATTGTTCGCTTAGTTTGTCACGTTGTAATTTTTGAATGGTGATGGCATTTTTGGTTTTGTTCCCTTTAAAAATATCCCAGGAAAGCTGCACGCCAACCAGGTAGGAATTTGCTCCGAAACCAGTTAATCGGCTATCGTTATATTGGTAATTTCCGAAAGCATTAAGTTTGGGTAGATAGCCCATCTGGCTGGATTTTATCATGAGGTTAGATGCATCAATGGCTTTTTGAATGGCCATAAAATCCGACCTTAAGGATGCGATTTTCTGTGTGGTATCGACCGTTGTATCGTTTTCCCGAAAGGTGTTATCGATCTTATAAACAAAACCGGCTTTTACTCCCATCAGTAAGCTGAGATAATCGGAGGCATTGTGGACATTGCTTTGCGCTTTATTCAAATTGCTTTGAACCGTGGTAACCTGCACCTGGGCGTTTAACAGATCAGATTTTTGGATCAAACCCTGTTGAAAATGATTGTTTGTGTAGGTATAAACCGACTTTGTTGTTTCAAATGCATCTTCCAAGACCTTCACAGCATCATAAGCCAATTGCAGTTGCAAATAGGCTTTCTGCACCTCAAAGGCCAGGTATTCTTTAGTGCGCTGCGTTTTGTACTGGTAGACTTCGGTTTGCTTTTCGGCTCCCTTTCTCACGTACAACATGTCCATATTAAGAATAGGCTGCTGCACTTCCAGCTTAGTCATAAAGTCTGATGTGCCGGAGGGATGGTTTAAAAGTGCAGGATTAAAATCGTTCTGGGTGATGGACCTTTGTTCCAATTTATACCCGAAAGCATTCAATGGATCATTGGTGCCCATCGCTGTATAAGAAAGCCCAACCTGGGGGAGAAAAACAGCTTCGGTTTGCTTATAGTTGGCGGCAGCAATATTTTCATCTAGTTTCGCTAAACGCACGTCCCTGTTATTGCTCAAGGCAGCCTCAATGGCTTCATTCAGGCCTAAATTTTTGGTGCTATCCTGCGCTGAGACTTTAGTAGTGAATACATTTAAGGAAATAGCTATTAAAACAGCCTTAAAAATAAAGTAGCTTTTGCGATTCATTAACAATTAATTTTCAGCAAAGCTATCTGCATTAGAAAAGTTAATTGGTAACATTTGTTACGTACCCATTTTTGAAAAAGCCAAAGGTTACATTTAAAGTCGTAAGTAGGTAAAGGCAGATCGAAATTCGATTCGGCCAATGAACAGATTTAAATATTGTTAGTTAAATATTTTGCAAAAACATAAATCTCATTTCCTAGATGGAAAAACGAAAAGTTACTCCGGAAGAAGTTGGGTCTGATCAGAAAAACCCATTTTTAACATCTGTAATACAGCGACTTATTATGTTTTGAATATAACGCCAAGTTTTCTAGTTAGTTATAATTAAATTCTTAAACACTTAAAAATCAACCAACAAAAAAGCCCCTCATTTTCATGAAGGGCTCCTGGGTAAATGATGGGGCTCGAACCCACGACCCTCGGTACCACAAACCGATGCTCTAACCAACTGAGCTACATCTACCGTTTTTCAGCGAATGCAAAAGTATAAATCTTAAGCCTAATTGCAAAGCCTTTTTTAATATTACATTCGGCTTACCTGTTAAATTTATGCTTTGGGTAGATTTGTAGTATGGCAACAGAGCAATTGATTGAGCTAAACGTGACCGGAATGCACTGTAATAATTGTGCCATATCCATCCATAATCTACTGGAGAAAAAGGGTTTACACAATATACTTGTAGACTTTGCGGGCGAGGAAGTAAAATT
>CAIWRU010000159.1 GCA_903915155.1 uncultured Mucilaginibacter sp. | reverse complement strand
TGACATTTTACTATTTTTTTGTGTCCATCGAAGCAGTAGGGCCTCGCTCAAGACATTTGTATCCCCCGAAAGGGACGGCAAAGATAGAAATTATATATTAACTGTCAAATAGATAATCAGTTATTTTTTCAAATAGTTTGGGAGGGGTGTTTTGGGCTGATAAAGTGAGGGGTTGATTGGGTGAATGGTGGAATAAGTGAATGGTTGTTTGGCTTGCATTTTCAAAGTTGCGAAGCTTTAAAATCTTCGCAAGTCTGCTACGCCGCCCATTTATGTGTCCTGTTTGAACCCTCACCTTCATTTCAAAAATCCAGTTTTATTTATAAATGTGTATATTTGATCCAATTCATACACATGAGAACCAATATAGAAATTGACGACACGTTAATGGCAAAAGCTCAAAAGCTGAGCAAAATAAAAACCAAAAAAGCCGTAGTTGAAAAAGCTTTGCAATTGTTTGTCACCATTGAAAATCAGAAAAAACTATTAGACCTTTGGGGCAAAGTTGAGATTGATGATAAAGTCTACGAATAATGGATATCATTTTGGTAGACACATCTGTTTGGATCAACTTTTTCCGTGCTCACGAAACTAAAGCAAGTTTGTTCCTCAAACAAAATCTAAATTCGATTATCATTGCTATTTGCCCGGTTATTTTACAAGAGGTGTTACAGGGTGTAGTTTCGGATAAAGAGTTTGATATAGTTAGCTCCTACCTAAATACATTATCCCCACTTTTAGGAAACAATTACAAACTGGCGCATAACTCGGCCCAGTTGTATAGGTCTTTGAGAAAAAAAGGAGTGACGATCCGAAAACCTAATGATTGCCTAATCGCTTCTTATGCTATTTACCATAATATAGCATTATTGCATGACGATCGCGATTTTCAGTTGATCGCAGAAAATTCCAGTCTCAGACTTGCGAAGTTTTAAAAACTTCGCAAGTCTGAAAATGCCGCCCATTCAAGTGTCCCACTTGAACGCAAACAGGTGCGAGCGTCAACGCTCACACCTGTTCGAATTTAACCAACGCATCGTTTATTATGCCTGTTCTCTGGCCTTCCTGCACACGCCGAGGAAATAAGCGGAGCCGATAATGAGTAGCGCATATAATCCCACGCTCGACCAACCATTGGAGTTGCCCACTCCGTTTAAAACCGCAGTGAGCGTTAATACCAACTGCATCAGGTCGTAAATAATACTAAAAACGAGCAATTTGGGCCATGATTTTGCTGCCGGCGAAACGCTGCTGTACGACCAGTAGATCATACCTAAAAAAATCAATGTAGCTCCCCAGTACCGCGTTACCCAAATACCGCCAGTATTGTGAGTAATGCCGTAAAAGGTGCCCACCTGGGCTGGGATAATAATAAAAGCAAGACCAAAAATGAAGGCTAAAAGCGCGACAATAATTGCGAAGGTTGAAAGTTTCATGGCTTTAAGTTTTAAGTGGTTTAATTAAAGTTAACGATATTAATTTTTAATAACCAATTAATTTTCAACATTTTAGATATTGCTTAGCAGCTCAGGCCTTAATAATCAAAGCCGGAAATAATGAAAACCATACTTGCAAATTTTAAAAATCTTCGCAAGTATGCCAATTAAAACGGTTCTATTACTCCAGCTCCAGCCCGTAATTTCCGCTATATATCCAGAAATAGATCTGTACCCGGGTATCGGTCGGCCAGCCATATTCCGACAGTTTGCTCATGGTTGAACCAACGATAGCTATTTCGTCGCTGTTTGGGTCCATGTATTTGGTCCAGTTATTTTTATCATCAAAACCATTATAGGAAACCTGAAACGAATAGTTCTGACTGTTCACTACCATATCAACCTTAAAAGTATAGCCGTTATCGTCCAGCCTGGTGATGGTAATCACCGGGTTATTGCCGTTTTGGTAGGTGGTCCATGTGGTAGGCCAGGGCGACCAAACTTTGTTATAGGTATCAAAAGTTACTTTACGCATCCGGGTAATCTTTAAGGCTTTTTGGGCAAAAACACTGCTGCCGACACAAAAAACAAAAAACAAACAAAGGAGGCCTTTAAATAAAATACCAACTTGAGGCCTTAACTGTTTAGCGTCAGCGGTATTCTTGCAATCCTGATTCTCCCCCAAAAAAACTTTCCATTTTTGTGTAATCATAACGGTACAAAATAATAGACGGTAAATAAACTGTACCGACAATTAAAAATAATAAAAACTGCTTACCTGGCAAAACAAGAAAAAAATCAAAAAGCACTCTTATGCCGCTGATTGCTCCAAAAAAAAAGACGCAGTTTCCTGCGTCTTACATTATGATTTTTTGACTCAAATGTTTTACTTAACTGGCGGCTGGTATCCCGGCACTACATTCTTTACTGGTTTGGTTGATTTCAGATAAGCAAACACGGCATCAATATCGGCATCTGTTAAATTACGAAAATCTTGCCATGGCATTGGGGGAACCATCATACGCTCTTCTTTTAAGCCCATGAACCTGCCGGTACGGAGGGCATTTCTAAACTGTTCGACAGTCCAGTTGCCTATACCAGTTGCATCGCTGGTAATATTTGCGGCATAGGAGACGCCCCATGGACCCGATGCTGCTGTAAGATCAGGCGTAAATACCACCTGACCCTTCTTTTGTTGC
>CAIWRU010000158.1 GCA_903915155.1 uncultured Mucilaginibacter sp. | reverse complement strand
TTTATAAAAATTAGTGTTGTTTACACAATTATTTTATGCTTAAAAGAGCTAGAATTTAAGGTTAAGCTTTACCCATTTTTGTACATCTTCCTGCAAAAGCACATCGGCAGGTAGCTTGTCATGAATAAGTTTTTCAATTTTATTGCCGGTGTTGGCAAAACGGTAATCCCAAAGGATCATTAAGCGGTTGATCAAATAAACCACCTCATTACCCTCGGCCCTGTCGAAGGATGTATTATCGGGTTTACCGTACACACGGGGGTCGTTGTGTGGGTAAACACTCCATTTATAATCAGAATAGTGCAAATTTCTACGTGAGAACAGGATCATACGGGTACCGGATTTGTATAAAGGTACTCATAATTAATGGGATTGGATTTTACGGATAGGATTAGTTTTAATAACGAACACCGAATGCTGAATATCTAACGTCGAAGTTAAAACTTCAATATTCGATATTCAGCATTCGGTGTTCGTTATTTTTTTCAGTTCCCGCCCTGGTCAGGTTGTCCCTGATCATCATCAGCTGGCAGGCCTACAATTTTGTATACTTTATTGTTATCCTGGTCTAACTGGGCTTTGTAGTAAACACCATCTTCAGACAGGTATAATTTTTCGCCGTTGATATTTATTTTACGGCAGTTTGGTGGCAATTGCGTTACAATGTCGCCTATTTGCATTGGCGGAGGTCCGTTGTCAACGTTTTGGTCGCCGCCATCGGTATTCAGTTCACCGTCTTTACCGGCAACCTGGTAGCTTAGTGTACCATCGTCTTTGGTTATTGGCTCGTAATAAACACCGTTCACTTCATAATATTGCTGGCCATTGATTACTATGGACTGCGCATTTGATGGCAGTGTTTGTATCTCGGCACCAACAGGTGGCTCAACAACGGTGTATTGGTCGTTATCGTATTGGTAAAACAAACCGCCGCTATAAAAATACTGGTAATCGCCATAATAGAACGGATAATAGCCATAAGGCAAATACCCTACGCTAAACCCTAACCTTGGCCCATAGTATGATCCATAATAACCACGGTTATAGTGATAATAAGCGTGGCCCGGCAAATAACCTGCCTGCACGCCGCCAGAATAGCCCGGGTGATTATGGCCGTATACAGAACCCGGATAAGAATTGTAAGAACGCGCCGTTACCCCGGTTGTGCCCCTTAAACCCACGCCGCTATGGCCTGATGAATAAACAGGCTGTGTTGCTCCATTACGCTGAATGTAGCGCTGGCCGCCTAAGCTGTTGTAACTGCGTGCGGCAGTACCCGATGTGCGGGGAGCTGAACTTGAGCTACGCGGAGACGACGATGGCCTGGAATAACTTTGCGAAGGCGCAGGCCTAGACGGTTGTACCGATGGCGCGGGCGACGAACGCTGAGGTGCAGGTTGTGGTGCCGGTGCAGGACTGCTACCGCCGCCCCCGCCGCCACCACCGCTAGAACGATGTTGTGCATTAGCTGTAATAGCTAATGACAAAACTAAGATACCGCTGAAAGCGGTTACTGACAGATATTTAAATATCGTTTTCATGATGATAAAAAAATTAATTTCAAAAACACCTTTTGCTGCGGGGTATTACAGTTTTAGACTAACAATTGTGATAATAGTTTAATGCTATCTATAAAGCATATATACTCAAAAAGCGCACCATTATTGCACCGGAAACACATTTTATTTACGCAGGTAACCTAATTGGTTAGGCTAATGTATACTTTTGCAAGCTAAATAGCTAAAACTGTAAGTGATTTATTACAATGCTGCTACAAATTTTAGCCTAAATAAAGCCCAGGCCGGCGAAATTTTCATTCAAAACCTGGCTATTATTTATGTCAAGCCACTTATCAAGCAGGGTGGCATAAACGCTCCGGAAATCAATTTCATACTTTAGGTCGCCGTTATCAAGTGTTGCAAGGTTTGGCGCGGGATTGTAAATACCGGCCTTTTTTAGTGTCGAACCATAAATAAGTATGTTATTGGCCGTGCCATGATCGGTACCATTGCTGGCATTCTGTTCAACACGGCGGCCAAACTCCGAGAACGACATTACCAGCGTATCGTCGAGTTTACCCGTTTGTTTAAGGTCTTTTACAAATGCTGCAACAGCATCGGCATATACCTTTAGCTGCCTGCTTTGCTGATTTAGTTGCCCCACATGCGTATCGAACCCACTAAGCGATACATAATAAACCCGCGTTTGCAAGCCTGAATTAATGAATTTGGAGATAGTTTTAAGCTGGTTGCCCAATTGTGTTGCCGGGTAGTCGGCAGTAACCTTGTAGGTTTTTGAGGTATTCCGAATATAGTCAGCCGATGAATAGGTCTCGATCATTGTTTTGTACAGGTAACCTAAATTGTCTTCGTTCAAATCATCCGAAGCATGGTCATGCGCATAATAACCAAAAGTTTGATTCAAAAAAACTTGAAGAAGAAGTGAGTATACTAATGGAAGATGAGGATGTGGGGAATAAAAAAGGCATCTATACGTATATTTTAACCCGTAAGGAAAAATATTTAAATATTCGTTCCTTCAGTCCTAACCAAAAAAGAGAGGCTTATGAAAGACAGAAAGGAAAATCAATGCTTTTAACCAGTAT
>CAIWRU010000157.1 GCA_903915155.1 uncultured Mucilaginibacter sp. | reverse complement strand
GGTGGATGGCGGTTTCGGTTTTTGCAGAAGAGGACGAAAATCCCGGAAAAAATATCCCGCGCTCGTATTTTATCGGCGTTATAACTATTATCATTCTTTATTTGCTCATCAACGCAGCTATTCTATATATTTTACCGTTAAGTGAAATAGCCAAATCACCCCTGGCGGCGTCTGCTGCTGCATCTGTTGCTTTTGGCAGTTGGAGTTCAATCTTAATAGATATCATTGCCGTTTTTTCGGTAATGAGCATATTGAACGCTTATATGATGATACCTTCGCGCATACTTTTCGGCTTAAGCAGGGAAGGGTTTTTTACCAGGCATGGTGCCATAGTAAATAAGGGTGGTACGCCTTATATTTCATTAATGATCGGTTACTTATTAGCTATCATTTTTATAATGTACAATTCTTTCGAACAGCTTTTTTCATTATCGGCAGTAATGCTGACTATTGTAACAGCTTTTTCATTTGCCTCGTTGTTACAACTTCGGAGAAAGGAACCTGATCTTTATCGCCCTTACAAAGCATGGGGTTATCCGTACATGACCATTTTGGCATTAACGGTTACCATTGTACTGTTTATCGGCTTTGCTATAAACGACCTTAGGAGTTTTTTAATGGTAAGCGCACTTTTTATAGTATCCTATCCTTTTTATGTAGTGATAACTAAAGCGAATGGTGTTAAGGCAGAGGATTGATGAGTACTGTTTATAAACGCTTTATCATGCCCAAAATTTAAATACGAATTTAATTATATGTCTTAAACTAAATAATTTGGAAACAAACAATACCAGTGAGGGCCTGAAGCGGGTTATAGGTGTACGGGGATTTGCAGCCACTATTATAAATAATACTATAGGCTCGGGAATTTATGCGCTCCCGGCTATTGTAAGCATACAAATGGGGGCAGCCGGTATATTGGGCTATCTTTTTTGCGGAATAATGATGGTAACTATTATGCTTTGTTATACTGAAGTAGGAAGTAAAATCAGCTCTACAGGCGGGTCATATATTTATGTAGAAGCTGCTTTTGGCCCTTTTGCAGGTTTTATAGTCAATTGGTTATTCTTTTTTGGCTGGGGAGTATTAGGTAGCGCGGCAGCAATGAATTTAATAGCCGATTCATTGGCAGGAATATTCCCGGTTTTCGCTGGTTCGTTGGTACGTGGTTTGCTTTATTTTGTACTGCTTGGTACTATGGCGTTAATAAATATACGGGGAGCTAAGGATGGGGTACGGTTCGTTCAATATGTAACCATTATAAAACTGCTCCCGCTTATTGCTATTGTGGTTTTTGGGATAAGCCATATTAATACGGGTAATTTGTATTGGGCGCATTTGCCAACACTAAAAACATCAGGAGAAACTGTACTGGTTTTAGTTTGGGCCTTTGGCGGGTTTGAAACATCGTTTAACGTAAGTGGCGAAATAAAAGACCCCGGACGCACTATTCCCCGCGGTATCTTACTTGGGGCGGGCATTGTATTTATATTTTATATGCTTATTCAAATAGTAGTGCAAGGGGTATTGGGCGCTAATTTCGGTCAGTTTAAAGATGCGCCGCTTGCAGCTGTCGCAAATAATGTTGCAGGCCCAATTGGCGCTACGGTACTATTGGCAGCTGCTGTTATATCAACTTTTGGCAACGTAGGCGGCGATATAATGGCTACCCCACGGTTATTATTCGCCGGTGCTAACGATGGCTTTTTCCCCAAACCCCTTGGAAAAGTTCATCCAAAGTTCGCTACACCTTATTTGGCGGTGCTCACCTATGCTTCCCTAATATTTATTGTTGCTATTTCGGGTGGTTTTAGACAGTTAGCTATTTTAGCCAGCGCCACGCTATTGCTCATTTACCTGGGCGTAGTTTTAGCAACTATTAAGCTGCGTTATAAAAAGATACCGGGCGATGAAAATTCATTTAGGATGCCGGGCGGGTTGCTCATTGCGTTTTTAGCCATGGCAGCAATTGCCTGGCTGTTGGTTAGCCTGAGCCTAAAAGAAATTATATCTACCCTTATTTTCCTTGTTGTAATATGCGGGATATATTTATTGATGCGGGCGTTTAAAATCAAAAAGTCGTCGCCGCAACAAAAAGCATAATGTAACTAATATCATTTATTGTGTATTGCTTTAATTAGTTTTTACAAATTTCGATTTGCCCAGCAGGTTTCCATTGTTGTCTTTTAACTCAATGATATATACGCCAAGTTTATAATTACTTATATCCTCGGTAAACGTAGCTGAAGCTTCGGCCGCGCGCTTAACTAAAGCCCCCGATGTATCATAAATGTCTTCGGTATAATTTGCCGGCGCATTTACACCCAGGCTGATGTTAACAATGCTGGTTGATGGGTTAGGGTAAATAAGCACGTTAGTATTTACCGTAGGCTTTTTACCCGGTAATAAATGTGGCAGCGAATCCGGTGATGCAAACTTCGGATCAATAGCCAAAACAAAGCGGTTTGCACCATAAGTGTTAGTGTCGCTTGCGACAATGGTAAACGCATATGATTTGTAACGCACCATATCCAATGAATCATTCATTTTCTTATCAACCAAAAAAATATTATTCGCGCCTGTATCTATATTAACAATGTCAGCTAACGAAAGGTCGTATGTTCCTGTGTGTGTAGCGCATGTATATAGTTTTATTCTTTTGCCGCCGGTATAATTGCCAAGTTCATTTATTTCAACCTGCGAGCCATCAGAAGAAAAGCTGGAAAGATGTACACTGGTTACCGGGGAAATATCCACGGCATCTTCGCTCGGGTTATAGGAATCAGACCAGTTGCTGTTAAAATAAATACCCGTTTGGCAGCTTGGCAGGCTATCGGTAATTAATTGCAGGTGCAAGCCTGCCAGCGCAGGTTTGCCGGGTTGTATGGCAGTGGTATCTATACTTGCGTATACGCGGCTATCCGGGTTGGGTAACGAAGCATTTGGCGGCATGCTTAATAATAAGGCCGGAGTAGTTGAAGATGTAAAACTTGCCGGGTAGGCCACCTTCTGGTCTTCCTTAAAAGTAATAGTTTGGCCGGTGGTGATTGCCGCCATAATAAAGCCCTGGCCACTCACGATGTATTTACCGGCCCTGGTGTTTGAGGTGGTGCCGCTGCTTGCATTATAGGATATGTAGGCCCCGCCATTTTGGTCGTTCAGCTCCCAGAATATTGGGCTAATGGTGCTATTATCGGTATAAAGCTGGTCAAGGCTAATGGTGCTGGCATAAGGGTTGCCCACCTGGTTAAGCCCCGGCAAATAGCCGCCATTGCTATGGTAAGGGATACTTGTACTGCTGGTTTTCCAAAAAACAACAGGTACGTTACCCTGGTTAAGATAGCCTGTGGCAGTGGTTATGGCATTATCAGGTGTACGGCCACTGGTAATAACAGAACTGGCTGTGCTGCCAACGTAATATAACAAAATCGAATTGCCCACGGGAACAGTTACACCGGAAGTTGAAGTGCTTACTGAAAGCGTGGTGACGCTATATGCAGGTGATCCCGATGCCCCGGTTATAGCGGTAATCCCCACATTTTTACCCGATACATATGAATTGTTACTGGTAGTCATGCTTTCATCATATAAATAAATTAGGGGATTAGTATTGGTAACACTAAAGCCATTGGTTGCACCACTCGGTCCGGCGGTTAGTATGCCGTTTGCAATGCTTGTATTTACGTTTAAATAGGTTAGCCCCAGGTAACCAATGTTTGAGGGGTATGATATAGCGGTAAGATTATTAACATTTACCGGAGACGACAGCAAACGGTAGCCCCTGAAGTTACTTGAACCGCCGCTTACGAAACGCTGAACATTTACCGCGCCCGTGATGGTTGATGAACCGCTTATGGCAGCTACGGTTGCAGTGGAAGTGCCGGTAGACAGCAGGGTTAAATAACCCGCACCGCCTACTGAAGTTGAGCCTGCAACAAGCTTGGCGGGGCTTGTAATGGTTAGGGTGCCGCTGGCCGATACTGAGAAATTGCCGGTGCCTGCTGATATAGTAGACGTGCCTGAGCCATTAAAAGTAACTTTATTGAATGTTGTGCCTGCGGCAGTATTGTCATAAAGTGCTTGTGTGCCTCCACTAAAAAAGACGGTGCCCGTGCTTGCTGTAAAGGTTCCGGCGGTGTTTTGATAATCGCCGTTAAATATTAGGCTGCCGCTGCCGCAGATAAGAGCGCCGCCGCTGTTTTGAAAAGTGCCATTATCTGTCACTGTACCGCCGCCGCAGGTTACACCGCCGCCGCTTAATTGTATGCCGGTTGAGCCTATGGTGGTGGCCCCCGTAGCTAAAGTTACAGTGCCTGATATGTTTTGTAGGTTTGCTGCGGTAATATTACCCGATCCACCGGTAACATTGCCTGCATTTACCCAGTTGTTACCAATAGTTACTGTGGGGTTAAAAGCCGAAAGATCGGTAGTCGTTGTCGAATTGGTAAAACTGTTGTTGACTGATAGGATGCTGCCGGTTGCTGTGCCTACAGTTTTTGTGCCCGAGCCGCTAAAAATCAGGTATTGATAAGTTGTTGGGCTATTGTCGAGGCAAGCAGTGGTATTGGTATAAACTGTTTGGCTGGTTCCGCTGTAGTAAACCGCGCAAGTGCCTGTTCCGCCGGTATTGTTATAAAAATCAATAGACCCGGCTACGCTAGCTGTATTTATTGCTGAGGCGTTAGTTAATTGCAAAACGGGGTTAAGGGCTGAACCCGAAGGCATATCAACACTGAATATCGGTGATGCAGTGGTGACAGACAAAATGCCGCCGGCAGTATTCGCCGTAAATATTGTGCCATCAATTGTGGTGGTGCCACCTTGCAGGGAAAATTTTGCATTATTATAGCATGTCCCAACGAATAATATACCATTATTGGTTGAATTAACCGCCACATTACCGGTAACATGCAAGCTGGCAATAGTTGACGCCAGCGTAACAAGGTTGCTTCCAAGAGTTAACAAATAAGTGGAATTATCTCCAACATTTAACGATGTGCAAGTAATAGCGCCCGCGCCCGCCAGAGTATTTGTAAGCGTACCGTAACCTGAACTGCTTGCGGCTTGATTTACAGGGCCGCCCACATTTAATGTAAAACCACTGTTTACGGTAAGTGTTACGGCTTGTTTCAGCCCCAGTGTAACGCTGGCCGGGGACGTTGGTGTTGACATGATAACGGGCTGGTTAGTAAATGTAGCGGATACACCAATATTCAAAATATCGCCTGCGGCGGGAACACCGGAAGGGCTCCAATTGGCTGCTGTATTCCAGTCAGAACTTGTTCCGCCATTCCAGTTACGGGTAGTAGCTAAGGCAAAACTGGTACTTAGTATTGTTATAAAAAAACATAAGAATAACCGGGGTAACCGGGTTTTGCCAAAAGTGATGATCGTTTTCATGACAAAATGCTTTAATGAATTTTTTAGAATTACACAGGGGTTTTAGGGTTAAGGCATACCGTTAAATGGTGGGAGTAGTGCCCTGGGTACAACTAAATAATGCGAGTCACAATCGAGTGCATAAAACCCGGTGTGGTTTTTCGCGTAAAGCAAAATTGGTGCTATCGATCTGTTCATAAGGCAGGCTTAAATATACCTTATATACGAGGCGGCATTCCTTATAGTTGTATATGGTAACAAAAATGTTACAATTGATTAATTAGAGAGAAATGTTATGGTAAACTTTGGGTTAAAGTTGAAAAAGATGGAAGGGTTGTGCGTTTAGGTGATTATTTAAGGGGGAATTATACATTTTTTTATCAGCTGAGATTAAAAAACAGGGAGTATTTTTGTCGGATTTCTGCGTGTTTGAGCCTAAACAGCAACTGTTATTGCCAAAATTACTACAGGTTAATAAATTTTAATTGCTCTTAACCTGTTTATTAACCGGTTTCTTAATACCGGCCATCTATACTTGCCCGGTATATGCTCATTAGCGCTAAACCGGCCTAACACAGAGCAGATAAAAACCAATTAACCATTAACCAAATTAAATAATGAAAGGCTGTTGTCTATCCGTTCCAATTCCGGGTATATCGCGATAGCTATTAATCAACATCTATTCTTTTATTAAACACAAAACCCTTATGAAACCTATGTTAAACATTTTACTTGTAACTCTTTCACTTGCTGCGGCCAGCTGTAGCAAACCCTATCATCAGCCACCGCCACAACAAACAATCCCTGTAAAAACCGATACCGCGAAATTTACATTAGCCGATGCCAATACCGCTTATTCAGCATTCAATAAGTATTTTTACAATTCGTCGGCTAAGCTTTATTATGGTTCGACCGGTAGCAACACTCTGGGCGCGATATGGACACAAGCCATTTACTGGGACCTGGCCATGGATGTTTACCAGCGAACAAATGATACCGCGCAAATGCGCATGATAACCAACATATATGCCGGCGCAGTAAACCAGTACGATAATTACAACTGGAGCAATGCCAGCGACTGGTTTATTTATGATGACATGATGTGGTGGATAACTGCTTTAGCCCGTGCAAACCAGCTAACCGGAAATGCCACTTACCTGCAACATGCTGTAGCAGGTTTCGACCATGTTTGGGCCGGTTCATACGACCCGGTGAAAGGGGGGATGTTTTGGGATTTTCAACACAGTGGTAAAAATGCCTGTATCAATTATCCTACGGTGATAGCCGCTGTTCGGTTGTACCAGATAACTAAGGATACCAGTTATCTCTCAAAAGCTAAGGCGATTTACGCCTGGGCAAAAGCGAATTTAGTTAACCCTGCGAATGGCGAGATTGCCGACCATAAAATAGGCGATGGTGCCCCGGGTTACCAGGATTATACCTACAATCAGGGTACAGCAATTGGCGCGGGCGTAATGCTGTACAAAGTAACAAACGATGCCACCTATCTGGCCGATGCCAAAAGTTATGCTGATTATACCGAAAACAGCATGTGCCATAGCGGGATATTGCCCGAAGAAGGTGATTTTAATGAACAAGGGGTAATGAAATCGATATTTGCGCAATATATAATGATGCTGATAAACGATGGGGGGCAAAAACAATATCTCCCGTGGATTCAGCAAAATGTTAATACCGGCTGGCAAAACCGCGACCATGTCCGCAACCTAACTTATCGCGCTTATAACATACCCTGCCCAACCGGCATTTTACAATCATACGAAAGCAGCAGCATAGTCACATTTATGCAGGTATGCCCGCCAAGTAATTAAAGCTGAATAATTCACTAAACAAATACAAAGGCCTGCATTTGCGGGTCTTTTTTTAGCTTTATTTTGATATCTAAACGCTGTAAATATTTAACGGATGATTACCACCATTTTAAAGGAAATTCTATCTGATCAACCGAACTTACGATCAGGTCGGGTTTAAAGGCGTAATGCCCGAGTTGTTCTTTGCGGGCAATGCCCGAGAGCACCAGGATGGTTTTATAACCCATTTGCACGCCGCCTTGAATATCGGTTTCCATGGTATCGCCAATTACGGTAGTTTCGGCGGTTTCAAGGTTAAGGTATTTGCGTGCCGAGCGCATCATAACGGGGCTGGGTTTTCCGGTAACAAAGGCTTTGCGGCCTGTAGCTTCCTCAATCATGGCGGTTGTGGCGGCTATGCCCAAATTGTTCCATCCGGGTTTTTTAGGCGACGGGTCGCGGTTGGTGGTAATGAATTTAGCGCCTGCCAGTATCATATCAACTGCACGTTGTACCATCTCAAGTGTAAAGTTCCGTCCCTCTCCTAATACTACAAATTCAGGATCGGAATCAACCAGTGTTATCCCGTTCTCGTGCAAACTTGTCAGCAAGCCACCTTCGCCCAAAACGTAAGCGGTGCCATTTGGCCCCTGATCGCCCAGGAACTTACCGGTTGCCATTGCGCTGGTGTAAACGTGTTGTTCGGTAACCTCAATACCAAGGCGGTGTAATTTACGTACAGCTTCCAACCGGGTGCGCTGGCTGTTATTGGTCATAAAAGTGAAGGGGATGTTTTCTTTCAGCAGTTTGGCAATAAACCTGTCGGCCCCCTCAATCAGGGTTTCGCCGCTGTAAATAACGCCATCCATATCAATTAACAAACCGTGTTTCATAAAATAAATTTTAGAGG
The DNA here is from genome assembly GCA_903915155.1 of uncultured Mucilaginibacter sp. Classification (GTDB taxonomy): domain Bacteria; phylum Bacteroidota; class Bacteroidia; order Sphingobacteriales; family Sphingobacteriaceae; genus Mucilaginibacter. The sequence goes on along the minus strand of CAIWRU010000157.1, from coordinate 53,962 downwards.
TTAACGTAATACCGCACAGCCAAAGATAGAACTCTAAGTTTAACATCATGAAACAAACAATGTTATAATTAGGGGTCGTTTTGATTTTGTTATGATAGATTAATATTTACTTTTGCAACGTTTTGGTTCCCGGTTTAACCACCGGGATTAAAAGGGAATCCGGTGAAGATCCGGAACTGTCCCGCAGCTGTAAGCTCCATATACCAAGGCCCATTCTTTTAGTCACTGTCCCGATTTTAATCGGGACGGGAAGACAGGGCCGAGGGGAGTAAGTCAGAAGACCTGCCTCAACAATATAATATTCATTAGCTTTCGGGGATTGAAGCTGGGAATGAGAATACTTTTCATGTATTTCCATTTTTTGTTGTACTTCATATTCTGTTTGCTGTGAGCTTAATTCACAACATACATGAACTTGTTTTTACTTATTGCGGCTGCCTGCTGTTTTAATTTTGCTGCTTTTTTGGGTGATAATCTTCGCCTGAAAACGTTGCGCCTCCCCGGCGCTATACCTGTCCATTTGCCACAAAATTCAAAAACAAAACAGATATGAAAAAACAAACATCAACTTACAAAAAAGCCCTTTTTGCAGCAATGATTATTTTTAGCGCTTTTTGGTCAGCATGTAAAAAGGACAAGCAGCCGGCTGTAGTACAGGCTGTAGCACCCATTAGGCCCATAACCGCGCAAAGCAGCGCCTATGTTACCCAGTTATTTGAGTTTAACCCCGCGCCGGGGCAATACGCCAATACCACGATAGCCGATACCACGGCAGCACAGAGTACACTAAACAAAAGCAATGGGCTGGTTAGCCTGGGTGCCTACGGCGGATATATTGTAGTAGGCTTTGACCATACCGTGCTTGATGCAGCAGGAAAAGCCGATATTATTGTTTATGGAAATGCATTTACCGGCTTTGCCGAGCCGGGCGTTGTTTGGGTAATGCAGGATACTAACGGCAATGGCAAACCCGATGATACCTGGTATGAACTGTCCGGCAGCGAAACCGGCAAGCCCGGCTACATCCGCAATTACGCGGTTACCTATACACGCCCTGCTTGTGATACTTGCAGCGTACCGTGGAAAGATAACCAGGGAGGCACGGGTTTTGTACACACCAACACATTTCACAAGCAAATATATTACCCTATTGGTATAAAGGCCGATACTTATACTTTGACAGGTACTACGCTGCCATCGACCAATATAAACAGGACTAACCCGGCGTTTGTTAGCAGTACTGCGTTTGCTTTTGGGTATTCGGACAGTACAGCGGGTGGAGATACAGTTGATATAGCAAATGCTATTGACAAAAACGGGAGTAAGGTAAAGCTAAAAGGAATTGACTTTATAAAAGTGCAAACCGGTATTGAAGCGAATTTAGGGCGATCAGGGGAACTTTCGACAGAGTTTTGCGGTGCTGCCGATATGAGCCTGCTTAAAAACTAATTGCTAATAATTATGAAAAGAAGGCGGCCTGCATTAATATGGCAGGTGGCTTTCTTTTTTGCTGTAATGTGCGCCAAAATCGCAATATTTGCGCAAAATATTAAAGATGAGTTTAGTTGTTATTGGTACTGTAGCGTTCGACGCGATTGAGACACCTTTTGGTAAAACTGATAAGATAGTAGGTGGCGCGGCTACTTACGCCAGTTTGGCGGCATCGTATTTTTATGATGATGTGAAGATAGTGGCTGTTGTAGGCGATGATTTTCCGCAAAGCGAGATTGAGGATTTTCATAACCACCACATCAGCACCGAAGGTTTGCAGGTTAAGAAAGGCGAGAAGTCGTTTTTTTGGGCGGGCAGATACCACAACGATATGAACAGCCGCGATACGCTGGTAACGGAGCTGAATGTATTGGCTGATTTCGATCCCATCATCCCGGAAAGCTACCAGGGCTGCGAGTATTTGATGCTGGGCAATCTTACCCCGCAGGTACAGCAAACGGTTATTAAACGTTTAAGAAAACGCCCTAAATTAATAGTGATGGACACCATGAACTTTTGGATGGACATTGCTATGGACGACCTGCTGGAAACTATAAAAATGATAGATGTATTAACCATTAATGATGCCGAGGCGCGCCAGTTATCAGGCGAATATTCATTGGTTAAGGCCGCCCGTAAGATATTACAGATGGGGCCTAAATACCTCATCATAAAAAAAGGCGAACACGGTGCCTTGCTGTTTGGCGATGATTTGATATTTTCGGCACCGGCACTACCGCTGGCTGATGTATTTGACCCAACCGGTGCGGGCGATACCTTTGCCGGTGGTTTTATAGGCTATTTGGCGAAGGTGGGTACTATCAACTTTAATAATATGAAGAATGCCATCATATTCGGCTCGGCACTGGCTTCATTTTGCGTGGAGAAGTTTGGTACGGAAAAAATACTCAACCTTTCAAAAGCCGAAATTGCAGCGCGGGTAAATGAGTTTGTTACTTTGTCGCAGTTCGCTATCATAGAATAACCTCATCAAAATATATTATTCCTCCGTTGCCTGTGTCTTCACAGGTAACTTTTTTATGCTCCTAAAATAACTGCTTGCTAAATTAAATAGTCTCATAACCAATAACTTATCCGCTGTTGACAAAACAGTGTCACCGCTTTTCACAGCCACAAATGGTAACCTGCATTATTCACGCAAGTCTACCCGAGAGGTAGCGGCTTGCATTGTTCTTTGATATAATATTCGTAATAAAAGGGGCTGCTTCTGAAATCAGATCAAGCCAACTTTCCTATCGCCTTAAATCTTTCAAAAACTTCATCGGTGTGCGGGGCATCCGGCAGTTCATCGGTAAGGTCTTGTCCGGCCCAGTGTTCGTAGTGCTGGCCGCGCCGCCACAGGCGGCTTTCGGACACATCAAAAATTACACCTTTGTAGGCTACCCATATCTCGGGCTTATCCTGGCCGTTGCGTAGGGCCAGTTGTGAGCGGGTATATTGCGGCAGTTCTTCAGGCATGGTGTAGCTTGGGTTTCCTGGTTCTAAAGTATTCATAAAAACCAATATTCATCAGTAATAATGCCATTAGGTAAAAATGGTCCTCAAGCGGGATAGTGCCGATCCTTATACCCAAATTCTGGGCATTGTTATACATAACCACGGGTAGCGAGGTGAGTATGCCGTTAATGATATAAAACGGTATAAGCGCCACTGCAAATGCGGCATAAAAGCGGTTAAGCCATCGCGCTTTATAAATAAACTGGAATATGATCACCAAAAAAGCCAGAAGGGTAAAGGTTACCCGTGTGTACAGGTGGTGGTGATAGAAAATGAGGATGAGTATGGAAAAAATAATAATAAGGTTTGATATGATGCGGGTGAGGCGCATGTCCATTTCGCGCTTTAGGTAATAATTAAGGCAGGCGTAAATAAAAGTACAGGCAAATGGCACAGTTAAGAAGAACAATATTTCTTCAACAGGCAGTTGTAAAATAGTAATGCCGATGGTATAATGCGGATTGAACGACCAAACACCGTCGACAGTAAATAATATATCCCAAAACAAAAATACTATGCCCGTTATAGCCAGGCCCGGCCATAAGTATTTCCATTTTTTATGAAAGGCTATCTTTTTATCGAAGGATAACGCTAAGGGAAACAGTATTGTAAGAAAGTTAACGAGTAGATAAGTATAGTTCACGGTAAAAGATAGGCCTTAATATACAAAAATAATAATAAACGCGCTCTCGCGAAGCGTCCATAGGCATTATCATTCAAATCGGTTCTATACGTATTGCTCTATCACCTGCTGTAATTGCCCGGCCTGTACCACGCCGCTTTGCCGCCATTTGGTTTGGCCATTTTTAAAAACTATAAGCGTGGGTACGCTTTGCACTTTGTATTCGCTGGCGGCGCTGGGGTTTTTGTCAACGTCGATTTTTATTATCGTCACCTTGTCGCCCATATTGTCCTTTAGTTGTTTTAATATGGGGGGCATCATTTTGCAGGGACCGCACCATTCTGCCGAAAAATCAACCAATACCGGTTTTTCCGAGCTTATTATTTCCTTAAAATTTGCCATTAGCTTTTACCTCCTGAAACTATCAACAGTTTTATTAAAGATACGTTTTATAGGAAATGTTTTTTTACAATCTAATAGCGAAGTTTACTTCATTATTCAGCATTCGACATTCGGTGTTCGATATTATTATTAAAATTTAACTCCACCGGTGTATCACAGCTTCCAGGCGCTCAATGGTAAAGGGCTTGCTTAAAAAATCTTTCATGCCGGCTTGTTTGCATTCAACCTCGTTTTCGCTTAACACGTTGGCGGTCATAGCAATAATAGGAGGGGCGCTATCGCCGTATTTGTTAATTATGTGGCGTGTTGCCGCAAGGCCGTCCATTTCGGGCATTTGTATGTCCATAAATACCAGGTCATAATCCTGCTCCTGCATTTTTTCAATTGCCAGTGCACCGTTATCGGCTATATCAATGTTATAGCCTATTTTTTCAAATATCCTGCCTGCAACCAGTTGGTTCATGCGGTTATCTTCGGCTAATAAAATACGCAGTGGCTTGTGTGTATAAACTTGCCTGGTATTATTAATAAACATAGCATTGTCCAATGCTGCTTCCGCAATAGGAAGTGGGAGGCTAAAGCTAAATACGGAGCCTTCCAATTCCCTGCTTTTTACCCAAATTTTGCCGTTCATGAGCTCCACCAGTTTTTTGCATATAGAAAGGCCCAGCCCGGTGCCGCCGTATTTTCGCAATGCCGTGGTGTTTACCTGTGTAAACGGTTTAAATAGTTGAGCCAGCGCTTCCTCGCTAATGCCAATGCCACTATCGCTTACATGAAATATCACTTCCTGTATTTGTTCGTAGGTGTCGGCCACTTCTACAGTTAGCTTCACAAAGCCATCATCGGTGAATTTAACGGCGTTGCCAATAAGGTTAACCAAAATTTGCTGTAAACGGCTTTCGTCGGCCCTTACGTAGCTTACCAATGCTTCGTCAATCACGCAATTAAGCTTTATGGCTTTTTTATCATTTTCAACACCTGGCTGGCATATTTCCATAACCGTTTTTATACAATCGTGTATATTGAATACGGTTGGCACGAGCGTTAATTTATCGGCTTCAATTTTTGAAAGATCAAGTATGTCGCTGATGATGTTTATCAGCAGATTACTACTCGACTGTAAAGTTTGCAGTAGTTCCTGCTGTTCGGCAGAAAGCTCGGATTTTGATAGTAATTGCGTGGTGCCGATTATGCCGTTTAGCGGTGTTCTTATCTCATGGCTCATGTTAGCCAAAAAATTCGATTTGGCAAAGGTTGCTGCTTCGGCCTGGTCCTTTGCGTATGAAAGGGCTGTTTGCGATGCGCGGAGTTCTTCGCTTTGCTGTAGCAGCAGGCTTTTATCGTTGTGGTGGTTCTTTTTTACTATCCCTATCAGCAGGCCTATTATAAAAATATCTATCACTGCCGATGTAATAATGTCGCTTTCTTTTGATGCCGTACTTCCAGGATGCGTTACCCATTGCGGGAAATGCTTTTCAGTAATAAAACAGCCTATAAGCACAACTATTAAAATACCGATAAGATAGGGGTGATGTTTACGGTTTGCCAGTATGGTAATAAGCGCTATTAAAAAAACACCCTCTTGCGGGCTCGACCCTTCAATTCCTCCATTATAAAACCAGCCGGGTATATAGAGCAATATGCCTATGGCTAAATATATCAGTAACGTACTTTCCTTGTAGCCCACATACCTGCTCCGGTAAAAGCCATAGGCCGATAAAGCGAAGATGGCAGCGTTCAGTGTATCCAAATAAATGCTAAAGCCTAAAATAATATTGCTGGCCAGTGCCAACAGCGTGGAGAAGGCGAGGATGAGTACAACGGCGTTAAAGAGTTTATTTTCTAATGTAAGTGAGGGGTCATCATACCCAACAAGCCGTTTTAATTTATTCATTCAGTAGATTACTATAGCTATTTAACAGTTATACGGCAAATACTGAACTTACGTTGTAATCGCCCCGGGTTTGAGGCTGATTATGCCGGTTCCAGTCATCTAAATCAATAAGGCCCGGCTCGGTATGGTAATGGCTGTCGCTAATAGGGCATTTCACGGTGTATTCCCCAACTTTTATTAAGGCTATAATTGGCCTTGCGCCACATTGGCTGCAGCCCGTCACATACATAGTGCGCGGAATAGTCAGAAATCCCCTCATACGTACTTCTTACGGGGATAATTGAGATTAGTTACAACCTGGGGTTTTATTCCATCAAATGCTGCAATTTTCTACAATATTTTCACTTCGCCCTTAAAATAACAAAGGGTATTTACCCGGCCACGGCCGGATCAAATAACAACGGGAAAAACTGGCCCGCCAGCACTTCGCCTTCGGGTATACCGGGGATGCCCTTCAATATTTCTTCGTTCGAGTTTGATTGTGTACCGTCAGCAAATACATTCAGTACAAATGCCCTGCGCGAGTTGACCGACCTGTTCTCATATGACCCATGAACCATCAGCGGGTGATGGAACGAGCCGTAACCCTTCTTCATTTCGATAGGTATGGGCTTAAATTCAGCTTTTTGTTCTTCAGTAAGGTAATCCATCAGCCCTTCCATGTCGCCGGCCAGTTCGGGTTTATCCAGTAGGCCCCATTTGTGGCTGCCGGGGCTATAATACAGGCAGCCATTGTCTTTTGTAGCATCGTCCAAACCAATCCAACAGGTAAGGTGCTGCATTGGCGCAGTACGTGTCCAGTATGAATAATCCTGGTGCCAGGCTACTACACCGCCGTGTTCAGCAGGTTTGCAAAAAAGCTGGTCGTGCCAAAAGCGTACCGGCTTATCATCAAGCAGTTGGCTGGCTGCCATTAAAAAGGCGGGATTATACAAAACATCGTGAAAGCCCTCGGTAATACGCCAGGCACCTAAAGCATGGAACAGCACCGTTTCAGGGTTGCCCGATTCATTTGAAAAAAAATAATAGAATAATGGGTTCCCGGGGTGCGCTGGGTCGGCTATACCCGCCAGTTCCTGGTTCAGTTTATCTACCTGCCATTCTTCCAGCAGCTTTATATTGCTCAAATAGCCGTTCTGCTTAAAAAAAGCCACTTGTTCATCGGTTAGTCTGTATTTATTCCATTCTTCGGGTGTTTCAGGTAGTTTAAAAAAATCTGAAATTAAAGCATGTACGGTTGATAGGTCCTTCACTGTTACACTCATGTTTTTTATTTTTTAGGCAGACAATGTATTAAGTTGGTATGTATATATTTATCAAATAGTACTTGAATTTGCAAATTTTAAAAGCAATTATTTAAAGATCGTAACCGGTCCTGCTATAGTAGGCTTGTTGATTTTTAGGTCGATAATGTAATAATAGGTGCCGGTGGGCAGCGCGTGGCCGCTATATGTACCGTCCCACGATTTTGGATAACCAACAGAGTAGAATACCCGTGTACCATATCGATTATACACCGAAACTACACAGTTAGGGTACAATATGAGGCCCGGTATATCCCACAAATCGTTAACGCCATCGCCGTTAGGTGTAAAAGCGTTTGGTACATCTACATTGTCAATTACCTGTACGTTTACTGTCCCCGTTCCCACACAGCTCGTAGCCGATGTTACCGTTAACTGGTAAGCCCCGGTTTTTTGTGCGGTTAATATAGGGTTGGCAATGCTGCTGCTGCTCAGGCCATCGGTTGGGCTCCATTGGTAACTTACTATATCGCCGGTTGTTGTGGGGTTTAGCTGTACGGTGTTGTTTAATTTAATAATAATGTTTTTGTCGAAAGTAACGGTTGGCAATGGCTCCACATTGACAACGTAAGGCAGACTGCTGGCGGGTGCCGAACACTCCCCGCTGATAATGCTGCACATTACCGCATCGCCGTTATTAAATACGCCAGTAAAGGTGTCGCTGTTAGTACCGGCGTTTGCCCCGTTAACTGTCCATTGGTAAGTTGGCGCATCGGCATTTTGTATTGTTGCCGTAAATGTTAACGGGTTGCCGGCGCAAACATCGTTAGTGGTTGAAGGGGCTATGGAAACTGTTGGCTGGGGCACTATATCTTTGGTGGTAACCTTAAATGCAACGGTATCGTAATCCGATTCGGCATTCTCAGCTATAATGTTTACGGTGTAGGTGGTGTTGCTGGTTAGCGGAGTGCCCGGGGCAGGTTCCTGGTGCGTGGCGATATTGTTATTGCAGTTATAGCTATATGCAGGGGGGCTGGACTTAATAAAATCGGGCATGGTACCGAAGCAGGGTAGCAGGGTAACGTCGGAATAAGCAGTAGTAATTTTAAGGTACGACTTTATGTCGACTGTTACTGTTGCGGTTGTACTATGCACTGCGTCATAATTAAGATTCCCGTTTTGCGTACCGGCAGTCCCGTTTCCCCCAAAGGTGGTGGTGTAGTTGCCGGTTAATTTCCTTATTTCGTTATTGCTTACATCGCCTATCAGCAGGCTGCCGCTTGCAGTTATTGCCAGGCCTATCGGTTCGTTAAATTCTGCAATAGGTGGTGTTGAGCCCCTTAGATATATATAGCCATCCCTGTTACCGGCTGTGTCGTTGCCCATTATGGTGGTAACAGAATTATTTACATCTACCTTCCTTATATCCTGGTTTTGGGTATCCGCAACATAAATATTCCCATTCTTATCAATGGTTAAATTAAATGGCTGGTTAAAATTTGCATTAGTGCCCACGGCGTCAAATAATCCCGGTTGGCTATTACCCGCAATAGTTGTTACAAAGCCCTGGGTGGTAATTTTCCTTATACGGTTGTTGTAAGTGTCGGCCACATATAAATTATCAGCTGCGTCGATAGTTATACCGGCAGGGGCAGAAAATAGCGCGGAAGTTCCCGGTCCGTCGGCAAAACCCGCCACGCTACCTGCAATGGTATAAACCAGCCCGGCGGGTGTTACTTTTCTTATTTTATTGCCACCGGCATCGGCTACAAAAAGGTTGCCGTGGCTATCCACCGCAATGCCGTAAGGCTTATCGAAACTAACTCCCAGGCCCGATCCGACATCATTTGCGGTATAATAAGCAGTTCCCGCTAAAGTAGTAACAATGCCTGCCGGGCTTATCGCTCTTATCAGCCCCGATTTGGAATCAGTAACATACAAATTGCCGGCGGCATCAATAGCAATGCCTTCGGGCGTATCAAAACTGGCCGCGGTGCCTTTGCCGTCAAGATTGCCTACCGTGCCGCTGCCGGCAAAAGTAGTTACGTTGCCTGCCGGGTCTATTTTTCGTATTACATGGCTGCCGGCATCGGCTACATAAATATTACCGCCGGCATCAATACAAATGCCGGTAGGCTGGTTAAAGGTAACAGGAGTGGAGTTATCGCTAATCTTGATATTTACGGTTTGCATGCCGATGTTATAACACCCGAATGTTGCGGGCGTAATAACTACTACGGGGTTCGGGTTTATGTTGTCAGGTTTTAATGATCCGAGCATGTTATATGTTGCGGGTAAAATTCCCGAGGGGGGTAGCTGTATAGTGATGGGTTGTGGCTGTTTGGGCGTGAAGATCGGTCGTTGTGCATATGCCATACCTATCCAGGCAACAAGGATGAATACACACACTAATATTTTATTGATATTGCTACCAACCATATTGCGTACCAAATAATTACAGGTTTAAGAAAACGGATTAAAGGCCCTATTATAATTGTAATGCTAATATAAGTGCTAAAAGCATTTTATTAGCAACAAAATGAGATTTATTATAATTGTTACAAATCAATCGCCTTACCCTGGGCAGGGAAAATAAGGTTTAACCCTAATGCGTTTTCAGCCTTAAGTTGCTGCTTTAGTTTAGTGATATTAACCTGTGGCGGTTTAACATGCGTAATAATAATATTAAAACCTTTAAGCTCGTCCGTGCCGGTTAGCGCGCCCAAATCATTCATTTCCGCCATTAGCCAGTGGGGTGTAAGGTGGCCGAACAAGGTTTTATCAGGCTGTTCATCCGGGAATGATGTTTCTATCATTATCGCCTTTAGTTTTTTTGCTTTTACAAGCGGGGCAATAGCCAGCCATAATTTATGCAGGTTTTGGCTCTTTTCAACAGCATCGGGGCCGGTATCGCCCAAATACAAAATATAAGCGTAGCCACTGCTTACCAAAAATGCTGTACTGGTTAAGTTCGAATGGCTTAAAGGGAACGCCTGCACCTTCAACCCGGTGTTTTTTATGCTGATAACGCTATCGGGCGTTAACGTTTCGTAGTGGTATTTCTTTAATAGCGGGGCCTCGCCATCATCAGCAAAATTGGCCCAGCTTTCCCAGGTAAAATAGTAGGATCTGATGGTTTTCAGCGTACTTGCCAGCCCGTAAATGTTTTTGGCTGTATCATCGGGCGAGTTGATGATAAGCCCGGCAACATGGTCCAAATGCGCGTGAGAAATAAAATAGCCTTTGATATATCGCCTCAATACTTCATCCGCGGTTATGAAAAATACTTTATTGCTGACGGCTTTTTCAATACCGTAATGCAACGTGCCGGCATCAAGGCATATGTAATCGGTTGTGCCTTCCGCGGCAACCATATAGGCTGAGAGATTACTTTCGTCAATCCCACCCATAACACCCAGCGGCACTATTTTAAAGGATGGACGAGTTTTAATTTGTGCGGAGCATACACTTGCAAATAATATCAACCCAAGCGCAACAAACGAAATATGCTTACGAAACATACACAATATTTTTTTATTTAATTTTGGCCGATAATGAAAGCCAGTCAAATTGCAGCAAAAACCGTTGTGCGGATATTTTTATTATTGCTGCTGATATCAACCATCCCGTTTTTACAGGGCGACAATGCCAAATTACAAAATTTTAATTTTATCATCCATCAAAAATGGACACTCATTTTCCCGGTACTGCTCATTTTGGCTTTTATTGGCCTGCTCATCACCTGCACCATTAAAAAATATAAAGTGGCCGATCTTAACTGGCTGCTGGTTGTAAATACAGTTGTATTAATAGCTTACGGTATAGCCGTATTTATAAAAGTTTACCAGGCAGTAGCATAACATACTATTCAGTTTTCATTTCCTTCTCTGCCGCCTTTTTGTATTCGTATTCGCCGCCTAATAAAAATCCCCATGGTTTAAGGCTTTCGATACGATCGAAAATGATCTTTAAAATGGCTATGGTGGGGATGGACAAAAACATGCCCGATAGCCCCCATATCATTTCGCCAAACACTATCCCCAAAAAAGTGATCAGCGCATTAAGCTGTACTTTTTTACCTACTATGGTGGGCAATAGCAGGTTTGAGTCAACGGCGTGAATTAAGATTACGCCTACTGCCACTTCAATTGCTTCTTTAATGGTGCCTGTGGCAAAAGTTATGATGCTGCTCAAAAATAAAGCAGTAAAAATGCCCACGTAGGGTATAATATTGAACAACCCAACAATAAGCCCTAACAATACGGCATACTTAATGCCGATTATCCAGAACAGGGTACAGGCTATGGTGGCAACTACGGCCATCTCGAGCAACAAACCAAGGATGTATTGCCTAAGTATGCTTTGCACATTTTCGACTATATCATGCACGATTGACGCGTTGTCCTCATTAAAAACCCAGATGACAAATTTGAACAGCAACCTGCGGTAAAAAAGTATAAAAAACGTAAATATCATTATAAACACGTAAAACAGCATTAATGACGATATGGCTCCAAAAGTTGTCCCTATAACATCGGTTCCCGATTCAATTATTTTTTTCGTGGTGTTGTTAATATAGGTCATTTGGCTGTGCGCATTGACGTGGAACGCCGATGTTACCCAATCCTGCAAGTCGCTAACCGACTGCGATACCTGGTTTTTCAGTTGTGGCCAGTCGCTGGCAAGGTTTGATATTTGCGAACCAACCAAATACCCGATACCAAAAATAAACCCCACTAAAAGCAGTATTGACAGCAACGACGACATACTGCGCGGGAAACGAAGTTTCCTTTCGAAAAAATTTGAAATTGGCAATAAAAGTATTGCAAACAAAAACCCGAACATCAACGGGTCAAGCACTTCTTTACCCTCAACAACCAAATACCCTAAAGCTATAAGGCCTAATAATACTAACGAAAGCTTTTCATAAAAAGGGGTTATAATTTTTTTCACTGGCATACGCAAGGAGATTTAGTTTGGATGAACAAGCTATACGCTTTTATGTTTTGAAGGTAAGCATTATTGGGCAAAATCTTCTTTTAATCAGAAAAAGTCCGGGATGGTGCAGTATTTGTTTTGGCAGATAATTTGTGCTGATAAAGTATTATCTACCTAAAAAATAAAACATTATGCCAAAGTATTCAGAAAAAGCAAGTGAAAAAGTTGAAAAAACTATGCACGAATTAAAAGAGGGTACCCTAAAAAGCGGCAGCGGTAAAAAAGTTACCTCTAAAAAACAAGCCATTGCTATAGGGCTATCCGAAGCGCGTAAAGAAGGCGACAGGGTGCCGAAGAAGAAATAGTATCAAGCCAAAAACAAGAAAAATAATAACGAACACCGAATACTGAATATCGAATAATGAAGGAAACTTCGACGTTGGGCATTCAGTATTCGGTGTTCGATATTAAACTTTAATTAACTTCCAGCTCGCTTCTCGAAGGTAACTTCGGGAAATTGTTTTGCCCACCTAACTGGTACCAGAACACCGTGGTGGCAATATCGTCCTGCAATGGCATGTATGTTCCATTGTGATGCCAGCCCAGGTCCTGTATGGTAACCTTCAGGCTGTTTTCAAAACGGATAGGGTCGGTAATATGCCAGCGGTATAAACCAAAGCGCTGGGCGTTGTGGTAATGCCCGTCACCGCGTATAACTTGCGGCAGGCCGGTATATGGCCCTGAAAATTCGGTGTATTCCGAAGTTTCAACACCTTTGCTGTTTACCCTGCGGGTGTCAAAATCATACGATCCGCAAAAATAATCTTCAGTCCCGGTACCGTTAATTGTCGGGAACTGCGTATCGCCATCAATAAAAAATTTTATCTCGCCTTCGCCCCACCAGCCGTCTTTGTTTGATCCATATGCCATATAGGTGCCCACGTACTGGCCCTTGCCTTGTATACTGTCCACCAAAACATAATTCTTTTTAAAAGGCACAGGGTTTACACGCCTGAATTGCGCATGAAAATAAGCGGCATCATTAGGGATAGGGGCAAGCGTATAATCAACCTGGTAATACAGGGTCATATCCTCATCGTCAATATTCTCCATGGTAATGCGGCATTTTTTACGGAACGGCATGGGCCAGTAGCAGTTAAAGGCGCTGCCCGGGTTCACCGCCACAGCTAATGAATTAACGGGTGCGTATTCGCCCCATCCGTTGCAAAAAAAGTCGCCCACCGGTACTTCGACTGATGGGGTGGTTTCATCATCCCAATAAAAGCGCAGTATGGCATAGCGCCAGTTACCGGTAGGGGTCATCCATATATGCTGTATGGCGCCAGGGCCTGTTATTTCGGCAATGGTAAACGTGGTTTTTGATTTTATTATTACGCTTGGGCTAACCTTCCAGCCCTGACCCAGTTCCCTTGCGGCATCTTTACCGGTGCCGGTTATGGCCATGCCGCCTTTACCTTTTTCGCCCGTAAAATTTTCAGGGCTTATGGAGCGGCTTTTTGCATCAGATACCTGGTATAAATTGCTTAGGCTATTATTTAAGCCGGTATTTTTTTGGGCAACGGCAACTGTTGCCGCACACACCAATGTTGCTGTAAATAAGTTTTTTATGTATCGCATAGTGCTAATATCTGTAATAATTGTGGTTGGGGAAAATAAAATTGTTGAGACAAACTAATATTGTTACAACAATAAGCAGCTTGCAGAAATATGTTAGAGATGGTTATAATAACGGAGCGGCCGATCAGAAATGTTTAACAATGCGCCTGGGTGGTTTGTTGGCATTGTCGTCCTTGCCGAATTTACTGCTTAAAATGCCAACAGCAATATAAATAACCGGCGATATGAGGAACTCAAAAAGCGTAGCGGCCACATTGCGGAATTGTACTGATATTTCGCCGAAGGTCCAATCGTAAATGCCTATCAGCAGCAGTATCGAAATAATAATAACATGCAGCAAATGCCATATATACATCATCCAGGCGGTAGTATATTTTTTTAGGGCCACGGTACCAATACCATAAATGCTTAATATAGTTGCGAATTTGCAAATGTGCCTTACTTTACGCGGAATAGATTGATAATAATTAACATCAACTAAATACAGGTTATATAAAGAATATATAACGACGATTATTATAAAACCGACCCAAAAATAAGTGCGTTTTTTAATTTTCGACATTTGTAATACTTAGTTTTTTTGAAAAAATAAGCCACAGTGCTATGATAAGGCCGTAAACCACGAACGTAAAAACATAGTGATGCGCAAAATCGGCGTAACGGGGGTGATATAAAATTATATAGGCCACACCTGCGCACCTGACAACGTTCGTTATATATATGGCTATGATGCCGCCAATTATGAATAAAGTTTTACGCAGGCTTTTGGCCGGCATGCAAATAATAAACCCCGCATAAAGCACAAACAACTCCAAAGCGTTGCATCCGTCTTCAATGGAAACAACATTGTTTTGATGAAAAAATATCTTTTGTAAAGGCATTGCGGTGTAGCCCTGGTCGGTAGCAACATTACTGATCTCGCTTCGGGTGGAGTAATCAGATGAACCGGTGTAGGTATTTAGCAGCCATGTAGTGGCTATCCCAACCGAATAGGTGAGTGGTTTATCTAAAAGACGGGTTGGCAGCAGAAAAGCAAGATATAAAACCTTCCATATCACCAGTATGGCAACGGCTTTAAAAATAAACTTTTTTACCGCAACAGGAACTTTATTCCAAGCACTTAGGGCCATGAGTCGGTTTATCTAATGCCGCTTTCAACTTGTTTTGATCTTCTTATTGCAAAAACACCAAAAACAAGGATGGCAATAATCAAATATACAATATTTGTAATTATTGGCAAGGCGGGGTCGATTTTACAAATACAGGTTTGTAATCTTCAAACAAAAAAACCACCGTAAACGGTGGTTAATGGAATATTTAAAAAAATGAGGGTACTAATTTGAATTCATTTCATACACAATCAGTTACTTTCGTGTGTCAAATCACGATATTTAACAAGCGCAATTATGACGTTTGAATGGTTTAACCTCTTACAGATGCCTGTGCTTTTTTTGCTTTTCTAACGGCAACTATGCCAATGCTAAGCCCTGCTATCATTAAGTAAACAGCGTTGCCATTTATTGGCAGGTTGGTACCTGGGGGAGGGTTGTTGCAACCACCTGAAAGGCCACCGAGAAGATCACCAAGAAGATCGGCTTTAGCCTGACTTGGGTGAAACATCGTTGCTCCGAAAAGCAATACTGAAAGTAGTAAGATGCGTGATTTCATAATTCTTATCGTTTTAAGTTTATATTGACCACTATAAGTTGTACAAACCAAATACCACGTGCCAAAAATTTTGGAATATGGTTGAAAAAGATTGAATGAGATAGTGTTAACTATTAATTACGATAAGATCCATTAATTATGAAGTGCATTTTGTGGTGCGAATTCCCCATTCAGGTGCATTTTTTCAGCAGTATTGAGTGTGGCGGGAATAATGTTGCCTTATTTTCAGGTGGTTATAAAAAAACATACCCATCTGCCGCTACAGGTTAGCTATTGTAAGTATTGATGATTGGCGGCGCGCAGTTAACTTATATTTAACCAGTAGTAGGTTCCCAGCAGGTATCGGCCGTGAAATGCCGACGGCCGTGATTTGGGCACAGCCGTCAAAAGGCGCGTGTATTTACATTATGACTAAGAAAGCAACAATGCTGTTTTAATTATTCTTTAATCCTATCCGGTGGCCGGCATAATCGGTTAAAAATTCATTATTTACAAAAAAGTCTATACTAAATATCGACCTGAAATCATTTGTGTTATTAGGATTCTGTACTTCGGTAAGGTTGTTAGTATCGGTGGTAGTGTAGGTGTAAGTGAAGCCTTTATTGGTGGTAACAGTAACCACCGTATTTTTGGGTAGGTTGCCAATACTGGCGGCTGTCTTGTCTTCAATTATGGTTACTGATGGCGTACCCGTATCAAATAATAGCTGCGCCGAAGTAGTAATGCCGCCGTAAGTTATAGTGCCGGGTATATCAGGAGAATAGCCACCCGGATTTGTGGTAGATAGGGGATGCATAATAAAGCCTGAAGAATTAAGATCAGCCGATGTTAGACCCAGGGTGAGTAAATTTTCGACATAAGTTCCGCCGCTTGTAAAATCAGCGCTAACTAGCGTAGCTAACTTAAAGCCATTTGTTAAACCTGTACCCGGCGAATAGTAGCTCAACGGGCTGGCTATTGAACTGTTAGTAAAGCTTACGCCCGGCCCAACGCCAAATATATCGCCCGAATGTGCGGTAAGGCTTTTATTATCCTGATCAACAATTTTATAATATAAAAACATGGGTACCCTTTTTATAGTAACGCCGCTGCCGGCTTCATCGGGTATGGTAATCGATGCGTAAGCTAGGTTGCCATATTCTTTTGTCGAACTTATGGCGTTGCCATAACTCATGGTAGCTGTGTGTGAGGTAATGGTAATGCCATTGTTAACCACCGAATCGCCGCTGGCTATATTAAAGCCGGTGCTGGTTATTAAATTAGCATCTATGATATTGCTCGCGTCAATAGTTAAACCTGTTGAGCCAGTATCAAATATCTCATCATAGTTTACTGTTTTGGTGCCAATTTTTGAAATGGGGATGAATATCCTGTTATCGGTGGAATTGGTGTATTCAAATAGCCCTATAGTAACAGGTTTGGCATCAACAACCACAGGTGCGGGCGTTGAATTCTTTTTACATGATGATGCTGCAATTGCAAACACGGCTATTAATTGCAATAATTTAATGGGGTAATTATGTTTCATTAGTTAGGCGTAATCTTTTAATAATCAATAATGTTAACAAAATTCAAAGTATAACGTTTTATGATGAACAAACTTATATGCTTGTAGCAGAAAAGGAAAATAAAACCGGATGAACCGGCTTTTTTTATCGGTGAATTAACATTTACCTTTTTTGTAGTTTACGTAAAAAAGCAGTTTACGGTTGCCATCGGATATTGGTTATTACCGACGTAAGGAATTTGGCGCCGTTTTTTTATGATTAAAATAATATGATATTTAAATGAACTCCAATTTTTCTGATATTTAATAAAAAAACGTAATTTTGAATATATGCTTTCCAAAAAAGCCAAATACGCTATTAATGCCCTGGTTTATTTAGCCCAACAACCGTTAGACCAACCTATACAGATCAGTACTATTGCTGAGCATGAAAATATTTCGCGCAAGTTCCTGGAGTCGATATTACTCGACCTGCGTAATGCCGGAATAGTAAACAGCAAAAAAGGCAAGGCCGGCGGTTACCATATGTTGCAGGCCCCCGAAGATGTAAATATGGCTGACGTGATGCGCATATTTGACGGCCCTATTGCTTTGCTGCCATGCGTTGCCCACAAATACTACCAAAAATGCAACGAATGTAAGGACGAAGCCAATTGCGGCATACGCGACATTTTTGCCGACGTAAGGCGTGAAACTGTAAGGATGCTCAAGGAGGCTACACTGGCCGAAATTATAAAACGTGCTGACCAGCTGCATAACCCTGTGGCCGGGTAATATATTCCCCGTTTAAATATTATTGGTGAAATTTATACTATGATTGCTTATAATATTAAGTGGTATAGTTAATCCACGGCTTATGCTGCTGACGATCGACGGTCTTAATTTATATGCTTTAACCTATGGAATAAAAATTTTAGTAACGTTTGGCATTTCGTTTGCGTTTAAAGTAATAGTTACCCTTTTAAACCTTTTTTATTTACTAAACGGTTACTCATTTAATGGACAATTTTAATTTAAACTTTTTAACAACTGCCCTCATAGGATGCAGCTGTTTTGTTGAAATGGTTATTCTGGTGTTTTATAAACGCTACGACTTTAAATTCGACAGACTTAAAGGTACGGGCAGGATGGCCGATATGGAGATAACTAATAATTATAAAAAGTTTTTTAAGCTGGTACTGGTGGCAAATCCTATCCTAACTTTTTTACTCATTAGTAACCTTTAGGCTTACTAACGCAGGTTGCTTAATATAAAAGCCTTCGGACTGAACATCCGAAGGCTTTTTTTATTTTACCGCAAGCAGGCTAACTTTTTCAATAACCGGGTCTTTTGCTAACAGTGTTGATGCATTAGCCATTAATGCCGCCGCAATATCGCCATCAAGGTGTGCCTGTCTTCCATCTTCGGCCTCAAAAGTATCAAAAATACCAAAAGTGGCAGGGCCTATCTGCAAGGCATACCATCTTACAGTTCCCGGTTCGGCTTCTGCCAACGGGAGTGCCCTTGTAAGAAAATCCCTTAATTCCTGCTCTTTACCGGGTTTAGCTTCTAATCGTGCTAACAATGCAAATTGTTCCATAATAAATGTTTTTAAGTATAGTTGTTAAAACATACGCATAAAAAACTTTTTCGGTTGCTCAAACAGCAGGATAAGTTTTGCTTCAGATACCCAAATTTTTATTGATATGAATTATTGTGAAAAATGGAGTTTTTATACCAATACAATTACCATCAGTTTATATAATTGATCATTTTGATAGTCTAATCTATCAAAATGAGATGAATTTGACAGAGAAAGACTTTTAATTCAAAACCAAATATTGCTTTTACTCGTTAATAGGAGCAATTGTCCATATAGAACAAAAATATGGCACAAGTTTAGTAGAGCTACAGATAGTTTATTTTAACATAATGACCACATTTTATACAGTTATTGAAGTACTGGCCCTGCTGGGCTGTATTATCATTCCGTTGGCCGGCCCCCGTAAAACCGACAAAAAGAAACAGCCTACCCGCGAATTAAGCGATATCGCAGTTAACGAAAACGGCCGCCTGGAATATCTTCATCCTGTTCCGGGTGAGGAGCATCCTACCCACTGACATAAAATCGGTCATATTCCTGCTTCTATCTTAGCTAAATAATAAGTAAGTTTTTCCATAATAATTTCAACCGGAAGATCGGCATTTGGGTCGATGCGGAACGATTCATATTTGTCTTTGGGTTTTATGCCTGCTATTGCTTCCTGCAAACTCTTATCCAGGCAAAAGCCCAGCATCAGCTTTTTCTGATTCAGCCACAGGTAACCTAACTTCTTATTTTTATAGGTAAAGAATGGTATTTGGAACTTTCGCTCATGGCAAATACCCGGGTTAGCGCGCAATATTATATCCTTCAAAGCCAGCAGGCAGCTTTGGTAAGGTTCGGGTTTACTTAAATAATAGGATTCAAGTGTGGTGTTCATGGTGAAATTAATGCCCTTTTAAAGCTAACACCTTTCCGCTTCTATACATAGCCTCTTCGGCGGCTATTTTTTTCTTTTGGTAGATGGTAAGCGGTTTCGCTATTAACTTGTTCAGATCAGGTTGACCGGCATCAACCCAGGCTGAGTACCAAAAACTGCCCACCGATAATATGGATGCCCGCATCCGCCGCTGTACCATGCCGTTCAGCATTTTTTGGTAGGCGAGGCAGTACGCTTCGGAATAAAGCGTATCCATTTTAAGCCCGCGTTTTTGTTTTTCAATGGTGTATTTTTTATCTGCCGGAAATTTAAGGCTCAACACTCGCTCAAATCGCAAAACAGAATCCACCTCGTTAAATGAACTGCTGCAAATTTTAAAAGCTTCCTGCAATGGGTTGTCGATATAGCGGGCTTTGCCTACGTAATAGTTCCATTGGTTGCCAAAAAGCTCGGGGATGCGGCTTTCCCACAAAGCATGTATGCCGGTTTGGCCGGTAAGCTGCCCGTTATAATTCATGGTTAAATGCAGCGGTACGTGCGCGTCGGCAACATAATGGCCCAGGTTGGCTGATGCCTCGAGGATATCGGTGGTATCATGGGCTTTGAACGCTTTAACCAGTTTGTAATAATTATACTGTATGGCCCAGGGAACGGTGCCATATTTGTCGAGCGTATCTGCGGAGTATTTATGCACCGCGTCTTCCCAATGCTGCGGTATTTTGCTGAACGGTTTTTTCCCATAATGATCGGCATCCAAAAAATGGCGCGGCGCTTCGGTCGAGTCCACATAGCGGCGTTTATCGGCGCTTACGGCATGTTCGGTAATGAATTCGATATTGGCTTTGTAAAATGTGCTCATGCCTTTAGGCAGCGTAAAAACAGCCAGGCGGTTAATGCGGTAATGCGCGAAGAATCCCCACGAGCAACAGGTGGCGATAAGTACAAGGCCGGAACAGAAAAGTGCTAGGTTGCGTTTCACTAAATAACAAAATCAATATTACTAAAAATAGTAATTGTCTGAACCATGATTAAAGGATTAAAAGATGGCCATGATTATAACTATCATAGTAACTAATGAATAAACCGTATAATCCTTCAATCCTTAAATCAAGCAAACGGCGTAGCCTTCTTGAACACCTTAAAAAAACAAATTATATGTGAAAAATCATGGTTCAGACCAACTGCGTTAGTGATTTCTATGGCAACGCCCATTACTACAAACGTTTGCGCAATAATTTTACAGGCAGCCCTGAATATATTTAATAGCTTTAGGTATTGATTTACATCCTAATCACCTAATTTTAATATGGACAGAAGAAGATTTATAAGCACAGGCACCGTACTCGCCGCGGGCTTCAGTATTTTACCGTCATCAGTAGTATTTGGCCGCAATATGGATAAGGTTCGCCTTGGCTATATTGGCGTTGGCCTGCGCGGCAACAGCCACATACAGGAAGGTTTGCTGCGCGATGATGTGGAAATTGTAGCTATTTGCGACACGCAGGAACGCTCGTTAGCAGCCACCCGCGCACGCATAAAAAAGCACGGCGCGCCTATGCCAAAAGAATACACCGGCAGCGATGATGCTTATAAAGCAATGCTCGACCGTAAAGATATTGACGCGGTGATCATAGCTACGCCATGGCAGTTCCATAAGCAAATGGCCATTGATGCCATGAAAGCGGGGAAATATGTTGGCTGCGAAGTAATAGCGGGCTTATCGTTGGAAGACCATTGGGATATTGTAAAGACACACGAGGCAACCGGCGTGCCTTATATGACGCTGGAAAACGTTTGCTACCGCCGTGATGTAATGGCCGTTTTAAATATGCAGCGCCAGGGTTTATTTGGCGAGATGATACATTTGGAAGGCGGCTACCAGCACAACCTGCGCGGCGTATTATTTACTGATGCTAATGGTGGTACAGGCCCATTGTACGGTCCGCAGGCATTTAGCGAGGCACAGTGGCGCACAGAATTCAATATAAAGCGTAACGGCGATATCTATCCAACACACGGCGTAGGCCCGTTGATGCATTATGCCGATATAAATTATGGTAACAGGTTTACCAATTTGGTATCGTTCGCCTCAAAGTCGCGCGGGCTGAATACTTACATTGAGGAGATAGCGCCCGGTAATGAAGCCGCAAAAATAAACTACAAAAACGGCGACGTAATTACCACCATGATCAACTGCGCTAATGGCGAAACTGTGCTGTTATCGCATGATACACATTTGCCGCGCCCGTATTCATTGGGCTTCAGGGTGCAGGGCACTAAAGGTTTGTGGATGGATGTTGCCAATTCAATTTATATTGAAAAGCAATCTAAAAACGATGATGAGTGGGATAACGAAGATTCGTGGTTAACCAAATACGACCACCCGCTTTGGGTAAAATATAATAAGATGGCCGAAGGCGCCGGGCATGGCGGTATGGACTGGTTTGTGTTCCACGCTTTTGTTGAATCGGTTAAACGCAAGGTGCAAACACCTATTGATGTGTACGATTCGGTAACCATGAGCGCGATAACGCCGCTATCAGAAAAATCCATCGCCGAAGGTAACATGCCGCAGCAGTTCCCTGATTTTACTAAGGGGAAATGGAAAACAAGGGTGAGCAAATTCGCGTTAGGCGACGATTATTAACTGTGGAAAAACTGTATGTTTTTTCTTTAAAATTTAGCTTGCATAATTAAATTTATCATCCTATATTTGCAGTCCTTAAATAAAAGTAGAATAATAAGGCTATACAATGGCAAATCATAAATCATCATTAAAAAGGATACGCTCTAACGCTGCGAAGCGCTTACGTAACAGGTACCAGGCAAAAACCACTAGGAATGCCATCAAAAAATTAAGAGGTACAACAACTAAAGTTGAAGCAGGTGAACTTTTAACCAAAGTTATCTCAATGCTTGACCGTTTAGCCAAAAAGAACGTTATTCACAAGAATAAGGCTTCAAATAATAAATCAAAGCTTACCAAGTTTGTTAACGGCTTAAAATAAGCGTTTTATAATATTCAATTTAAAAATAGCGATGGGTTTTAAACCCATCGCTATTTTTTTGTCTGCAATTTTTAATTTTGTATTTTTGGTATATGGAATCAATACTCATACATCCTGATAATGCTGAACAATTAAAAATTGTAAAGGCGTTTTTAAAAGATTTGAAAGTTAAATTCGAATCGCAGGTAAGCACTTTTCCTCCACATGTTTTAAAGGGTATTGAAGAAAGTATTGCGCAACATGAAAATGGCCAAACTATTTCTTTGCAGGAATTTAAAGAAAAGCACCTGGTTAAGAAATGAACTTTGAAATAAAGTTCTCCCCAAAGGCTGAAATCACATTTAATGACATTATAATCCAATTAGAACAAAGGTGGGGCGATAAATTTGTTAATAAATTTAAAGATAAGGTTTCCTAATCCCTCGATCTGATCGCTCAAACACCACTTATATATCCTGAAGCACCGGAAAATCCAACACTAAGAAAATGTATTCTGCATAAAAATTGTTCATTGCTTTACAGGATACACAACGATAAAATTGAGATTGTTTACTTTTGGGATAACAGGCAGGATCCATTAACAAAACCCTGACCCTAAAAATGAAGCAATACGAAAACCATATCAGCATAAAATCGTGGGCCGAAGAAGATCGTCCGCGGGAGAAGCTTAGCGGGCAGGGCAGGCGGGCGTTGACCGATGCGGAGTTGATCGCTATACTTATAGGCTCCGGCAGTCGTGATGAATCGGCGGTGGAGTTGAGCAAGCGTATACTTTACCATTATGATAACGACCTGAATAACCTGGGTAAAGCATCGATAGAGGAGCTGTGCAAATTCAGGGGTATCGGCGAAGCCAAAGCCATTTCAATTATTGCTGCGTTGGAAATTGGTCGACGCCGCAATGAAACTGAAATCAAGGCTATTGAATACATATCAGGCAGTAAGGATGCATATAACTATCTGAAGCGCTTTTTCATCGACCTTAACCACGAAGAATTTTGGGTATTGCTGATGGGGCGTATGCATTACTAATGAATGAAACTTACCCTTCGTGGCTGTACCCGGTTAAAAACGGCGCTACCACCATATGGGAGCGGCTTGATGGCATAAAACCCGATAAAAGCTTTGAAGACCCCGGTATGAATTCCTTTAACCATTATGCCTACGGTGCTATCGGCGATTGGATGTACAGCAATATTGCCGGCATTGATATGGACGAAGAAGGCCCCGGCTTCCGCAAAATAATCATCGCGCCGCAACCGGGCGGCGGCCTTACCAAAGAACAGGCCGACCTGGAAACACAATACGGTACTATCCGCTCAGCGTGGAACATTGCCCCCGGAAATATTCTTACAATGGATATTACTGTACCCGCTAACACAACGGCAAGAGTAACGTTGCCGGCAACATCGGGCCTCATTACCGAAGGCGGTACGAATATTTATACCGTGCCCGATATTCACAATATTGATAAAATAGGCGTAAATACTATACAATTAACCGTAGGTTCGGGTACTTATCATTTTTTATATACTTATAAGCCTGTGATTATAAAACGTAATTAAATGTTGCTACAATAAATAAATCCTGTTAATTTCATCGCTCCGGCTCCCTAATTAATACTATTGCATATGAATGCCCATCCAAAATCGTCCAGATCAGTTTCAATTACAAAATGCCTTGCTTTAGCAGGCTTGCTTTTTATAGCAGGTGTTATGCAGGCAAACGCACAATTGCATATTATACCGCAGCCGGTTAGCGCCGTACCATTAAGTGGCAGTTTTGCTATTAAAGCATCAAATACTATTGCCGCCGATGAGCAAAGCCAACCGGTAGCAAATTACCTGCACCAATATTTGTGGGATACCTATAAACTGGATCTGAAAGTAAAAATATATCAGCATGTACCCCCAAGTGCGGCAATAAAGTTGGAAGGCAGTACAACTAATACGTCCAAAGGCTCATATTTAATGGAAATATCGCCCAAAAGAATAAGAATTGCCGGTAATGGCGAAGGGTTGTTTTATGGCGTGCAATCGCTCATACAAATTATAACGGATGTTAACGGCAAACAATTGCATGTACCTGCCTGCAAGATTGAAGATCACCCACGTTTTGGCTGGAGGGGTTTGAGCCTGGATGTAAGCCGCCATTTTTTTACGGTTGATGAAGTGAAAAAATACATCGATATGATGGCGCATTACAAACTGAATATATTCCACTGGCATTTAACCGATGATGAAGGCTGGCGCATACAAATTGATAAATACCCGCTGTTAACCGAAAAAGGATCGAAAGTAGGCTATTATGCCAGCATTGGGCAATACCGGAAATTTGATAACATTACCGAGGGATACCGTGATGGTTTTTATACCAAAGACGACATACGCGAAGTTGTAAAATATGCACAGGATAGGTTCATTACCATACTACCCGAAATAGAAATGCCCGGCCATAGCGAGGCCGCTATATTTGCTTATCCAGAGTTGGGATGCAAGGATTCTACAGGGGCGCAGCATAGGGTGAGGATGCTGGACCCGAGCGAATACACTTTCAATTTTTATGAGAATGTGTTAACCGAAGTGATGCAACTGTTTCCTAACGAATACATACATATTGGTGGCGATGAAGCTGAGATAGACGATTGGCTGAAAAGCCCTACGGCAGTTGCGCTGATGAAACGCGAGGGTTATAAATACCCAAGCCAGGTGCAAAGCTATTTTATAAAAAGGATAGAGCAGTTTTTAAACTCGAAAGGAAAGAAATTGATAGGCTGGGACGAGATATTGAAGGGTGGGCTTGCGCCATCGGCAACTGTGATGAGTTGGGAAGGCGAAGAGGGTGGCATAATAGCTGCAAAAATGCACCATAACGTAGTAATGACCCCATTGCCACAGATGTATTTCGACGCGCCACAAGCCGCCGCGGCTACCGAGCCACTTGGCTGGAACGACCCGGTTAGCTGGCAAATGGTTTATAACTATGAACCACAATCAGACAAATTAACGCCTGAAGAAGCTAAATACATATTGGGCGCACAGGCAAATATATGGGTTGAGAAAGTGGGTAACTTCAAACACCTGGAATATATGATATATCCGCGTTTGCTGGCACTTGCCGAGTTAACATGGACCCCAAAAGCAGATAAGAACATCCGCAGGTTTGAGCAGAGCATGTACGCCAATTATCACCTGTTCAATTTATGGGGACTGAATGCCCGCCTGCCGAATGTTACCGGGCTGGAGGATGTGGTGACCAATAAGGATGATTATGCTACAACTTTAACTTACCCACTGCAAAACGCCGCTGTGCAATATACCCTGAACGGTACGTTGCCTGATACTACGGCGGCTACGAGTTCATTCCCGGTAACTATTTCTTCGCTGTTAAAGGATAGTTTGGCTATCTCGGTTTATACCACAAGGCCACTATCAAAACGAATTTTACAGAAGGTGATGGTAAAGCACATCAACATAAAATCATCGGCAACAGATGATAGAAACCTGCAGCCCGGCTTAAGTTATATGATGTATAAAACCACCTATAACAACTTCCCCGCAACTGATACCACCAAAGATTTTGAAATAGGCGTATTGCGAAAGGATGGCGGCTTAAATCCCTACCCCGGCCTGTTCAACAGTTGGGTAAAAGTGTATGGTTATTTGAAAATAGACAGGGAGGATGATTATCGTATATCGTCTGACTTTGAGAATACGCCTATGCTGTTGCTGGGAACTACAGTGATATTGGACGGTACTAAGAACAAATATATTGAGCCACAGGCGGCTATCTTACACTTGCAAAAGGGCGTTTACCAGTTAAGCGGCTATTATTTGGCGGATAAAGTAAACAGCAAGCAAACACTGATAAGGATAACCACAACCGGCGGTAAACAGGTAGACGCAGATAGTTACTTATTACATTAATTTATTAGAAGCTAAAAGCGGAAGGCTTAAAGCAGAAAGCTATTATCAGTTAAGATCAAATATGAACAAAAAAACAGTACTACTGATTTTATTGGTGTTTGGTTCTGCGGCCGTGCATGCGCAGGTTTATAAAGACGCTAAAGCCCCGGTTGCTTTACGTGTTAAGGATCTGCTTAGCCGCATGACCCTTGAGGAAAAGATAGCGCAAATGAGCGCGTCGGACCTGGATAAGCCGATTGAAGGTAATATTGCTTATGGCGTTTGTGCAAGTCCGTTTTTATCGGTTGAGGATATTGCGCGGCAATCCATCGCCGCAAAAAACCAGTCGCGGCAAAATTCGAGGCTGGGCATACCCATTATACAAATAGGCGAATGTTTGCACGGGCAGCTTGCTGCGGGTGCTACTATTTTTCCGCAGGCTATAAACCAGGGCAGTAGCTGGAACCCTGTATTGATAAAGCAGATGGGACAGGTGATCGCTTACGAAGCAACATCATCGGGTGTTGACCAGGCGCTGTCACCCTTATTTGATATTATGCGCGACCCACGTTATGGCAGGGTAGAAGAATGCTACGCCGAAGACCCCTACCTGGTAAGCAAGCTCGGCGTTGCTTTTGTAACCGGTATGCAGGGAGATACGGCCCAAAGCAGGATAGGTATAGGTAAAGATAAAATTATGTGTACCGCCAAGCACTTCGCCGGTTATAGCTTTACTACGGCGGGTATAAATTTGTCGCCAGCGGAAGTGGGGGAACGCGAATTAAGATCGATGATATTGCCTTCGTTCCAGGCAGCGGTGCAGGAAGCGAATATTTACTCGGTAATGCCGGCTTATAACGAGATGGACGGCATCCCCGCCCATGCCAATGATTTTTTATTGAATAAAGTATTGCGAAAGGAATGGGGTTTTACGGGCTATGTATTTTCGGATTATGAAGGCGTAAAAATGCTGTACGGCTTTCAGAAAGTGGCTAAAGATGCTACTGCCGCTGCTGAAATGGCCCTGAAAGCAGGGGTAGACCTTGAATCGCCTAAACCTGATTCATACCCGCATTTGATCGAACTGGTGAAAGCAGGTAAGATAAAGATGACGCTGATCGATACCGCAGTCGCCCGTATTTTGACCGCCAAATTTAAGGCTGGACTGTTTGAAAAACCTGTTGCCGATACGCTGCAATTAAAGGCGCGGGTACACACTCCGGATCACATCGCGTTAGCACGGCAAATTGCTGAGGAATCCATCATCCTGCTAAAAAATGATCAGCAATTGCTGCCGCTGAATATGAATAAGATCAAATCGCTGGCAGTTATCGGCCCAAATGCCAACCAGGTTGAATACGGCGACTATGCCCCAACGCGCGATAACCATTCGGGCACAACCGTATTGGATGGTATAAAACAGGTGGTGGGCGACAAGGTAAAAATAAATTATGCCAAGGGCTGCGACCTGTCGGCATTGGATAAACGTGGATTTGACGAGGCTGTGAACGCGGCTAATCAAAGCGACGCGGTGGTGGTTGTGTTAGGCACTACCAGTGTAATATTTTCGGGAGTGGGATGGAATGGTCATGCCCCTGAAAATGAACCGAAAGACCCTTTTACCTGCGGGGAAGGTTATGACGTTACCAGTATTGACCCGCAAGGCGTACAACGCGAATTATTGCAGGCCGTATACAAAACCGGTAAACCTGTAATATTGGTGCTGGTACACGGTCGCCCTTGGAGTATTAGTTGGGAAAAAGAAAATATCCCGGCCATATTGGAAGCATGGTATCCCGGTGAAAAGGGCGGATTGGCGGTGGCTAATATCCTGTTCGGCAAGGTTAACCCATCGGGCAGGCTGAATGTTTCCATACCGCAATCTACCGGGCATATTCCGGTGTTTTATAACGCCACCAATACCAATCGTGGTTTTTATCACAATCCGGGGACACCTGATAAGCCGGGACAGGATTATGTATTCTCGTCGCCTGCACCATTGTTCCCCTTTGGTTTTGGGTTGAGTTATACCACGTTCGCCTATTCAAATATGAGGGTTTCGGATGACCACCTTTGGGGAAATGGAACATTAGAAGTTAGTATCGATGTAAAAAACACTGGCAAAGTTGCAGGCAAGGAGGTAGTGCAAATGTATCTCGGCAATAAAGTGAATTCTGTTACCACGCCCGTTATGGCGCTCAAGGGCTTCGATAAAATAGCATTGGAACCGGGAGAGAAAAAGACAGTAAAATTCACCGTAATGCCCAATGATATTGCCATTTGGAATACCGAAATGCAGCATGTGACAGAATCGGGAAAATTTGATATCATGATAGGCCGCTCCGCAGAGGATGTAGTATCGAAGATGACTGTTGATTTTAATTAAATTTAGTATGCGTAATATCTTGTTTATAAAGTTGACGATATTGATGGTAGGTTTCAGCCTTTTTTCGAACGCATACGCCCAATCCTACACAAAATACGTAAACCCATTTATCGGCACAACTGCAACCGGGCATACTTTTCCTGGTGCTACGGTGCCCTTTGGTATGGTGCAGCTAAGTCCTGAAACGGGTAATTTTGGTTGGGATTATTGCTCAGGCTACCGATATGAGGATAGTACCATAACCGGCTTTGCGCATACGCATTTGAGCGGTACGGGTGGGATTGATTTGGGCGACGTGTTGTTTTTTCCGTTCCAGGGAAAAACGCCGCAGCATTTTGTGAGTAAATTCTCGCATGCTAATGAAAAGGCGTCGCCGGGATATTATGCTGTTACACTTGATAATGATGGGATAAAAGCTGAGTTAACCGCATCACCCCACACCGGGTTGCACCGTTATATATTCAATGGCGAAGCACAGGCCCATATTTTAGTGGATATACAAAGCATGCTGGTTGACAGTAAGGGAAACCTGGAAACGCATTTGTTGGCAGGTAGCATCAATATTATCGATCATCAAACCATTACGGGCTATACATCTACTACCGAATGGGTGGATCGTAAAATGTTTTTCATTGCTAAATTCAAAAAGCCATTTACCGGTTATCATTTTATCGATGGAAAAAATAAGAGGCGTTTGGTGCTTGATTTTGACGGGAAACAGGTTGAGGCTAAAGTCGCAATCTCGGCGGTAAGTATAGCAGGGGCGAAGTTGAATCTATCCGAAACTATAAATAAATCATTCGAAACAGTTAGGATCGAAGCCATACACTCGTGGGATAATTGGTTGGGCAAGGTTAAGGCGCAAGGTACTGATGATGAACTTACGAACCTTTACACCGATCTGTATCACTTATTCATCCAACCTAATAACATTGCCGATCTGGATGGTAAATACCGTGGTCCTGATGGTAAGGTTCATCAGTCTGCAGATAAGGTATTTTATTCAACTTTTTCCTTGTGGGATACTTTCCGCGCCGCGCATCCTCTGTATACTATACT
This sequence comes from uncultured Mucilaginibacter sp., assembly GCA_903915155.1. Classification (GTDB taxonomy): domain Bacteria; phylum Bacteroidota; class Bacteroidia; order Sphingobacteriales; family Sphingobacteriaceae; genus Mucilaginibacter. Next base: position 24,216 of record CAIWRU010000157.1, on the reverse strand, counting down.
TTGCCCCGAACGCGATGGCCAGATGGTGGAAAGCATGCTACAACACTTTGATATAGCCCACGCGCTGCCTATATGGACGCTGTGGGGAAAGGAAAGCTATGCCATGATAGCCGACCATGCGATACCCGTGATAGTTGATGCCAGCTTGAAAGGTATAAAAGGCTTTGATAAGGAAAAGGCATTTGCCGCAATAAAGCATACGCTTACTAACAATGTAAATCCTAAATACAATTGGGGCTTGTATATGCACTATGGCTACCTGCCATCAGACACCGTGCACCGCGAGGCTGTTTCACGCACGCTTGAGGCTGCTTACGATGATTGGTGCGCCGCGCAATTAGCCAAAACCATGCATAAACAAGCAGATTATGATTACTTCTACAAACGCTCGCAATTTTACAGGAACGTGTTTGATAAGTCGACCAACCTTATGCGGGGCAAATTGGAGAACGGCAATTGGGTAAAGCCATTCGCCAATCTAGACAGCGGCCAGTTGGCCATTGGCGGTGATTATACCGAAGGCAATGCCTGGCAGTACGTGTGGCAAGTACAGCACGATATTCCCGGATTGATAAAGTTGATGGGGGGCAATAAGGCTTTTTCAGCTAAGCTCGATTCGTTGTTCACTCTTGATTCTAAAACTTTCGGTAAAGGCTCAACGCTTGACGTTACCGGTTTGATAGGCCAGTACGCCCACGGTAACGAACCCGTGCATCATGTAGCTTACCTGTACACTATGGCCGGGAACCCCGCTGCTACTCAAATGCGGGTAAGGCAGGTGCATGAGCAATTCTACCAAAATAAGCCGGACGGACTGTCGGGAAATGACGATTGCGGGCAGATGTCGGCATGGGATATTTTTACTACGATGGGTTTTTACCCGGTTAACCCGGCCAGCGGCAGGTTCATTTTTGGCGCCCCTCAGATTAGTGAAATGTCCATCAGCTTACCAGCGGGTAAACAGTTTGTAATAAAAGCTAAAAATCTGTCCAAAGCCAATAAGTATGTGCAAAGCATTAGCCTTAATGGGAATGTATATGATAAATCCTACATTACTTATGCTGATATTATGAATGGTGGGAACCTGATTTTTGTAATGACGGATAAACCGACTGCTCCAAAGTTCAATTAAAAAGAGAGTTGAAAAAGTTACATGTGATTTCCTGCAAAGTAATTAGTATCAAGATTTGTTACGTTATTTTACCAACTCCAACACCAATTCACCCTTACCCGGCACAACAACAGGGCGGTTAATATTTACCGTATCGCCTGTAATCACATCACGCCCTTTGGTGTAGCCGCCTGTAATATCGCTAAATCGGGCCATTTGTACCGTTTCATCATTTAGTGAACTGTTCAGCATCACCACCACTTTATGGTCGCCCTTCATACGGCCATACACATAAACATTATTTTTAGGTGCGTAATGTATCAATGTACCCTGGGTTACGGCTATGTTGCTTTTACGCCATTGCAGCAATTTTTGCAGGTAATCCCAAGCCTCATTTTGCATAGGCGAGCGCCCATCACGTGTAAACGCATTAACCGGATCTGATGCCCAGCCGCCGGGGAAATCCTTTCTTAAAAAACCGTCGCCCTCTTCTTTGGTGCCGGTCATTAATATTTCGGTGCCGTAATATAGCTGTGGTATGCCGCGGGTGGTCAGTAAAAATACCAGGCCTTGCTTATAACGCTTCAGGTCGGTTTCGCCTTCGCGGTTAAAACGGCTCATATCGTGGTTATCCAAAAATATCAGTATGTGGTAGGGATCAGGATAAATAAAATCCTGTGCTATTTCTTCAAAAAGGTCTTCCAGGTAACCGCCATCGCTATGACTGTCGAATGATTTTTGCATGGTGAACTGTTAATTATAAAATCAACATAGCCCGAATTTAGTACCGCCTCAGGTTGGGTCGATGGAAAATAACCGCCCCAGATCATAGTAGTATGCGGATATTTTGCTCTTATCGCTTTCGATAACGGTACCGCCTCGCGCAATTGCGGGCCGGGCATTACCGTAAAGCCCAAATAGCTGTACTCGCCGGTATCTAAATAGCTGAATAATTTTTTAAAGGATCAGTTTCAATATTACCGTCAACTATCACCCAGTCATATTTTCCCTCAATAGCGGCTGCAATATTAAGTATGGAGTTAGGTATCCGGTGCTTTGCTACAGCGCTTTTTGGGTTGTATAATATTACTTTGTTCATTCGTCGGTCTGCTATTTTTATTCTTGACTCTTGCTTCTTGTCTCTTGATTCCCGAACAAAAGAGGCTAGGAAGGGATTCATGAGAAAACCCCCTCTACCTCTTTTCCCCCACAGAAATAAAATATTATCCTTTCGCACCCCTAATCCTCACTATACCATATTTCTATCTGTAGTAAGTACGCTTCAAAAATTACCCCGGTTGCCTGCTATAATAAATAAATGCGCTGCGGGGCAACCAATGTAAATGTTGAGGCGTTGTAAATTATAAAGTCATATTGCAGTGATAGCAGCCCTAAAAAACTATTTAAAAAATCATGTGTCTGTCGCCCCGGCGGTAATTGAAAAAGGCAGTGCCGAAGCTTACGACCTATGGGCCGAAAATTATGACAGCCAGCCCGGCAACCTGATGATTGACCTGGATGAGCAATTATTCACCGGGATGCTCAATGATTTGTCTGTCACCAATAAACAGGTAGCCGATATTGGCTGTGGCTCAGGCAGGCATTGGGCTAAGCTATTTAACAAGCAACCGCTGTCATTAACCGGCTTTGATGTATCTGAAGGGATGCTGAACAAGCTAAAAGAAAAATATCCACAAGCCAATGTGCGCCATATTGCCGACGACCTTTTTTCAGATGTGCCCGATGGAAGTTTTGATACCATAGTGTCTACACTTACCGTAGCGCATATCGAAGATATAGAAGCCGCCATGCATGCCTGGAGCCGCGTATTAAAACCTGATGCCGAAGTATTAATAACTGATTTCCATCCGCATATACTAGCTTATGGCGGTAAGCGTACGTTTAAGCATCACCAAAAAAGCATCGCCGTAAAAAACTATGTGCATCCTGTTTATAGCATAGTGGAGTTACTGCAGGAGTATGGGTTCCATCTCATTGCAAAAAATGAACTGGTTATTGATGAAACCATGCGCCATTATTACGAGGCACAGAACGCCCTTCCGGTTTATGAAAAATATAAAGGCTTCCAGGTGATATATGGTATCCATTTAAAACGCCATGCTGCTTAATAATCTTATTATTGCAGATAGCGGCCGGAAGGTAAACATCCGCGTAAGCGACGGTATAATAGCAGATGTTTGCCTGGCTGACAATGTCGGTGCAGCCAACAATTCCCCTCTCGAGAAGGGGCGCGAAGGAGAGAGCAACGGAAGGGGTGTGTTAACCAGGCGCAAAGAACACACTGAAGATCTCCAAATCAATTTCACCGATGCCATTGTTTTTCCCGGCCTTATTAATTCACACGATCATTTGGATTTTAACCTGTTCCCGCAATTGGGTGGGCGCAAATACAATAATTACACGGAGTGGGGGGAATACATCCACAAAGAGCATAAAGACGAGATAGCCGAAGTTTTAAAAGTGCCACAGGCCCTGCGTTCGCAATGGGGGATGTATAAAAACCTGTTATGTGGTGTAACCACAGTGGTAAATCACGGAAGCGGCAGCGATATAACCGATAAACTCATTACTATTTTTGATGACAAGCACGACCTGCATTCCGTTGGTTTTGATAAACAATGGAAATTAAGGCTTAACAACCCGTTGAAAAGAAAACTGCCCGTAGTAATACACGCCGGCGAAGGTACCGATGCCGCCGCAGGCAATGAAATTGATGTATTGATACGTGGCAATAAACTGCGCCGTAAAGTCATAGCTGTACATGGTGTGGCCATGCAACCACGGCAGGCGTTAAAATTTGACGCATTGATATGGTGCCCGGAGTCAAATTATTTTTTGCTCGACGAAACAGCCAAGGTTGATAAACTGAAACTGTACACACAATTATTATTCGGGACAGACTCAACCCTTACCGGGCATTGGGATATCTGGCAACATATAAAGTTAGCGCATAAAACGGGTTTATTAAATAACCAGGAACTATACCGGGCGCTCACCCGCAACGCTGCCGAAGCATGGGGACTAAATTCCGGCGAACTATTGCCCAATAAAGATGCCGATATTGTTGTGGCAAAAATGAATGATGATACAGCCCCCGATAATGCATTTTTCAGCCTGGCGCCTGCCGATATTCTGCTGGTAACACACAAAGGCCAGGTACGCGTTGCCGATGAATCCATTTACCCCCAAATAAAAGATAAATTAACAGCCGGTTACAGTAAAGTAAAAATTGGTAACAGCTATAAATACGTGCAGGGTGATGTTGGAGGATTGATAACCGCTATTCAAACCTACTGGCCACAGGTATCGTTCCCAATTTCGGTGCAGGCTCATGAATAAAAAGCCCCGCTACTTTACGGGCTATAGTATTTATGGGGAATTGTAATACCGGTTCGTGAATGAGTGTTTTGTCGTTTAACAAAGCCGCCGCGATGGCCACAATGCTGTTTTCGCTTTTGGCTTTATGAAACTGCCAGGGCATTTTATCCATAGGGCTCACCAGGCTTATTACGTGTGCGCCTGCATAAAGCGCCTCGCTCAATACCATGCCAAAACCCTCATAAGCCGATGTATGCAAAAATATTCTCGACCGTTGCATCAGCGCCAACACTTCTTTATGTGGCAGTTCACCCATTAGCTCAATATTCTTTTCTAATTTCAATTGGCTTATGCGCAGCTTTAACTTAGCCATTTCAGGCCCTTTACCGCATATTACCGCTTGTATGCCCGGGAAACTTACCGTAAGCCTTTTTACCACATCAATAAATAAATGGTATTGCTTAAGCTCTATCAGCGATCCCGCCCCGATAATATCAATATCGCGTTTTGGAGCAGTTGGTCCAAAGGTCGATACATCAACGCCCGGGGGAATAACATGCTGCGGGAGTATGCCATAATTTTTTCCAAACTCCACCGCCAATCCATCCGATAGGGCTATCAGCCAGTCGCCGCTTGCCTTCGTAAGTTTTACATATTTATTGCCGGGCCTGGCATCCTGCCCCAAAAGCCAGCAATAATGCGGTATGTTGTTTGTTTTGCTAAAGCGGCTTGCTATCAGTGCACACTCGCCCAGCCAAAAGCTAAGCAGCCCAATAACCTCATGTTCCCTGTTCAGTTGTCTTAATATGGCCCACACATCCATCCAGTTAAATACCCGAAAGATGCGCCCACGGTTACGACCGCCAAAAGCAATTACCGGTATGCCATGCCAGTGATAACTTTTTGCTTTGAACGGATATTGTAGCGATAAAATAATAATACTTAATTCAGGATATTCGGCCTGGAGCGCCTTTACAAAAAGCTGCTGTGGCGGCATACAGGTGCTGTCGTTTTCATCCGCCGGGAAACCGGGTGTAATTATTAAAAGTGTTTTAATCCTTTCCATCCAGGTCTATTACTTTATTGCAATGGCTCAAACTGTTGGGGTTATGAGTAACCAGCATTATGATTTTGCCTTTGGCGGCTAATAGTTGTAATTGTGTAAGTATACCTGTTTCGGCAGCCTTGTCCATCTCGCTAAATGGTTCGTCAAGCACCAGTACATCAAAATCATGGTAAAGTGCGCGGGCCAGCATTATACGCTGCCGCTGGCCGCCGCTAATGTTTTTGCCATTTTCGGTAATAAGCGTATGCAGCCCGTCAGGGTAGCTTTGTACTAAGTTGTTTAGGCCGCAAAAAGTAATTATTTCGTTCATTTTCTGTACGTTATAATTAACATTGTCTAAGGTAATGTTTTTTGCTAATGTATCATGTATAAAATAAGGCTGTTGTTTAACATACGATAGGTGTCGCCGGTATAACTCAAGATTTGCATCATCATTAATTAATACTTTCCCTTTTTTTGTCGATAAAAACCCCAGCATCAAATGCAAAATAGTGCTCTTCCCGCTGCCTGACCGACCCCATAAGGCCGCCATGTCGCCGGGTTTAAGTTCAAAACTAAGGTTGGTTAAAACCGGTTCCTGGTCGTACTTAAAACTTACTTGCTCAAATTTTATTTTATTTATTTTTTGCCCATTTGTTGGTAATGTTACTGTTTCTTCAAAAGCGGCCAGGCTGTCAAGCGTAGGCTCATAAGTGCGTATCTGCCCAACACTGTTCAGTATCTTCACCATGCCGGGGATTATTTTATAAGCTGCTGCCATAAATACGCCTATGGTAAAAAGATCGGGCGCTGCCTTGCCGCTGCTGTATTGGCTAACCAGCGCCAATATAAAAATGCCCAATATGGCAAATACCTCTATCAGGCGCGTAGGGAGGCTCATCAGTGTTTGCTGTGTAGCTAAGTTGCTGTTCAACTCGTTTTGGTATTGGTAATAACGATTAGTGAAAAACTCGCTCTTATTGTAAATATTGCTTTCAATATAGCCCGCCAATGATTCCTGCAAATATTGTATGGTTTTTTGGCTGGCCGTTTGAGTTTGGGTGCGTATTTGTTTCGAGCGCTTACGGATGATAATACCAAGCACCACCACTGGCGGAAGTAAAAATACCAGTAGCAATAAAAATAATACGGGGTGATAAAATAGGATGGCACATATGGCAAATAGTATCAGCAGGCTTTGGGTGGCTATTTGCTGTAAGTTGTTGAGTATGTAATGACTAAACTCAACAGGCTGCTGACTTATCTCGCGGGTACGCACCGATGAATCCACATGTATGAATTGTAAATAATTATTGCGCAGGTAATGCATCAGGTTTTTCTTCGATAGGCGCGAAGCCACATCATAAAAAAAATGATGCTGAAATACCAGTAGCCGATAACCAAACCAATTTTTTAAACTGAATAATATAAAGAAGATACCTATAGCCAGTACCGGGTTAGCTATAGCCGGATGCAGAACTGCGCTTACGCCGGCATTTACTTTACCACCTGTATAAAAACTAAGTAGCCAAAGCAGCAAAGCCAGGAAAGCAATATCGAGCAGACTGATAATGGCATCAAAAAATACAAGGCGATATATTTTATGCCGCTCGTTCTTTGTAAGCAGGTGTAATACTTTAACTAAAATCTGGCTCAAGGTACAGTGGGATTGCGTTGCCGTTATTTTAAATAAACGGGCATTTTTTACAAATGGTTGCCTGTAACATGGGTACTTATTGAATATTTGGCAATTTTTGTAATATAAATAACAAATTTGTTGCTACGGCCGCATATTTTAAAAGTTTGGCATAGGGGTAAAAGGCGGTTTAAAATACATTCTTATAGCTAATTTAGGTATTTGGTGGTCATTTGACAGTCTTTGGCAGTCTTTTTTCAAGTCAAAATGTCAGTAAATTAGTACTTGTCATGATTTCTGCCAAATTGTCGAAAAAATATTTTTCATTATTTTTTTAAGGGTGAGTGGCAAATTATCAACTTTTTTAGGCGATAAAAATTAATAATAGCACAGAATTTAATTTGGCGGCTGTCAGACTGATATATCATTTTGATAATCCGCGTTATCAAAATGGTAAACTATCGCAATTAGGCTTTTTGTGGATTATTTTTTGAAAAAATATTTTTTTTAGCCCTATTTTTTGATTTTGATTCCTTTTTTTGAGGTTAAAAGCTAAAAATTACAATAAAAATGAAAAAATAGGCCCCAAATATTGAGTGTTTTTTATTTTTTGATGAATTTTAAAATTGCCAATTTTGGGCTAAACGCATCCCAAATTTTACTGGCATGTTTTGTGACAATGAGTGGACAGAAGAATAAAATCGTTCTTACATATATCATCCCGAAAGGCACCTATGTGCAAGAGTGATATCTTCTAAAAGAAGTAGTTAATCATTGTTAAAAATTTAAACACAAAAAACCATGTTAGTAGTATTAGAAGTTGCTATTTTGATCGCTGTTATCGTTGTTCCATTGATCCCTGCTAAAAGCAGCCGCACAGTGAAACACTAAGTTCAACTTAGTAGCATAAGAAATAAAAATCCCCCGGTACAGTTTACCAGGGGATTTTTTTATGCGGTTGGGTTTAGTTTAAAATTACTTCCCATCATCCCCCGTTTCCTTCAGTTCATCTTCTTTTTTGCCATGACCCATTTTTATGATGGGTTTATCCTGTGTGCCGGTAATGGTCATGGGTATTCCGAAGATGCCAAAAGGTGGAAGCCCCAATCTGAACTGGATATACATTTGCCTGTCGAAGTTCACTTGCCCTTCAAACCTCGCCCTAAAGCCCGCCATACGCAGCTTGGTGCGCGGTATGGTGATGATGTTATTGGCAATGGTGGTTTTTATCTCAACATCCGCCAAATCAGATTTACTGTTTACGCTATCCTTACCTGCCGACTTACCGATCTTGCCCATCAGTTTAAAGCCATGTATCTTCAATGCTTTTGCGGATAATGTCCCGCCGCCCTTTAGTGAAGGATATACCGGCATCATGTTGCTGTTAAGGCGGCCGCTCAACTGGTAATCAAGCGATACAAGGCCTTTTGTATAGGCCGCGGTGGTTACTATATCATGGAATATCTTGATATCGGTATAGGCTTTATGGATGTCAAAATCCGTCGCCTTTATATGGTAATTGAAAAATGCCTTTTGCGGGCCGGCATCGGTATAGTCGGCATCCATGGTAACCGGCGTGCCGATGATATTAAAGCCTGTATTTTTCAAGCTCAGATTGCCGTTATTTATGGTCATTTGACCTTTGGCATTGCTTAGGGTTAACCCATTATATTTTACCTGTTTTACATCCGCAGTAAAATTCAGGTTCAGGTTTTTGGGTATCATGATAACGCCGGAAGCAGTACTGCCTGCTTGCGGCGCGCCTGAATAAGGCATAAAATCATCGGCGTTTACCATGTTGCTGGTAAAGTTAAAATCGCCCTTTAAGGTTGATGACGGCTTGGTGGCATAATCAATAACGTTCGACAGCGCCCCGTTTAATACTATGGTCGAATTACCATATTGGGCCGTAAACGTGTTGAAATTCATTTTATCCTGGTTAAAGGTGAAAACACCATTGCGGATAACGAACGGTTTAGGGAATAATTCCGATGTGAGCGATACATCCTTCACCTTTAATGTGCCCGAGTTAAACAATTGGTCGTAACGGCCCGCAACGGCATCGCTTTGCTTGCCTTTGAACGAAACATTGGCGCTAACTACACCGTTTACGTTATAGCCTTTTATCGCAAACACCTGGTAAATCTTCCCAATGTTTATTACCCCATGCGATTTGATATTATACTGCAGGTTATTAAAATTATGCAGGTTGGCCTGTAAAGTAAAAGGTTCGCCCTCAAACTGGAACGATATGGGTTTAATATTAACCTGTGTACCGCCTAAAGTGCCGGTGCGGTTTACTATACTGGTGCTAACCTGGATGTTTTCAATAGGGTGGGGGTAATATTTTGTTTTAATGCTGCCGTTGGCCATGGTAATGTTAGCCACCGTAACCGGGAACATTTTTTTAGAAGGAAGGTATTTGCCTTTGGTAGTAATATCGGCATCCAGGTCTCCTTTAAGCTCGGTGCTGTCGATAGGGTAAAACTGTTTAATGTCCGATAAATGGAATTTTATTTTTAACGCCGCATCAACCGGGAAATCATCGGTATTAGCGAGTTTAAAATAGCCCTTCACGTAATTACTTAGCGCCGTAGCGTAAAGATTATCAACGCTAAGGGTAATGTGCTTAACATTATTATCGGGGCAGGCTGCATTTATATTAAAGGTGATGTTATTTACAGCCTCCGGCAGTTTGGCGTATTTAATATATCCGTTTGTAAACGATGAGCGCAGGGTAAATTTCGGGATACTGGTAATAACAGTATCAGGCTTTTTGCGGATGGTGCCTTTTTGTACTATGCTGGTAGCGTATTTACCGTCCACCAATAAATGCAGCGCGTAACGGCCCTTTAGGTCGATGGTTTTTATGCCGAAGGCACGGTTCCATTTTTGCAGGTCGATGTCGGTATTGATTTTGGCGTAAACGTATGGGGCAGTTACACCTTTCACCTTTATTACCGAAGTGAAACTGTCCTTATCAATATTAAAATGCAGCGAATCAATATTTACTGTTAAACTATCAGGATTTAGTCCGGGCAGGTCGGCATCAAAATTCAGGAACAAGTTTTTTACCGGCGATGGCGCTTTATTATTTGAAATGTAACCGTTCCTTATTTTAAAGTGCATGCTCAGGTTAGGCTTGGTATTTGTTTTGGCTATGTACTTACCGGTTAGCGCCATTTGCAGGTTGCCTGTGCCATCCAGGTCGGTATGTTCTACCAAATCCAGGTATTTCGCGGGCAAAGCGCTAAAAATATCGTCCAGGTCGTTTTCGTGCGAATCTATCTTGAAATCCATATCATAACCATCCGTTATGAAAGCGAATTTGCCTATGAACTGTACCGGCAGATCGTTTATTTTTAAGTTGTTCTTCTGGAAAATAAAGGCTAATGATTTGGTATTCATTTTGGTAACCAGGTCGGCATTAACTTTTTTGTTCAAAACATAAGGCTCGTTAGCGTAAATAAAATCTATCGACTTAATTTCTGTATGCGTATGCAGGTCGAATACATCCTTCGACAAGTCGCCGCTGCCGACATAGTTAAAACCACGGGCCTCAATTTTTACGGGAATGGAGAGATCATTATAAATAAGGTGGCTGTTATTAACCAATATCTGGTCAATACCCAATGATGCGCTACTGGTATCGGCTTTTGCATTGGCATTTTGTTTCGAGCCCTTGTATATGTTGTAGTTGGCGCGGCCTGCGCTGTCAACCTGTAAGTTAATAAGCGCGTTATCCAGGTATATTTTATCGATGGTCACCCTATCGCTGAAAACGGAAGAAAGATCTATCCCCAACGAAACTTCTTTAGCTGCAACCAGGGTATCTTTCTCAAACGGGGTGCTGCCATTCAGGTCAACATTATATAACGTGAGTGTGAGTGATGGAAAGTGTTTAAAGAACGATAGGCTGGTGCTGCTGAAAGCCACATGCCCGTTTATATTGCCATTGGCCCATTCCTTTATTTTGTTAGTGATAGTTTGCGGAAAAAGAAACGGCAGGATGAACATTAATAAAAGCAGGCTGCCCAATATTATGCCGCTTATTTTAAGGGTTTTTAACAAAACTCTTTTAACGGGTGAACTCATATAGGTTTAAATTAAGGGTTGTATCGGCACTGTATATCAGCACAAAATTGCAATAAGTTGTGCCACAAAAATAAGCAAAATATATGTTTGCGGTTTAAAGTTAAGATAGTTGGTTTAATAAATACTACGGGTTGGGCGACTTTTAATACGTTTTTACTGCATGGCAAAAATATTTTATAATGTACATACAAACTAACAAACTATATTGGCATATTTGCTATACCAATTTAGTAAACCAGTTTATTTATATATGAACGCCATTAATAACCTTAAAAGAGCCGCCCTATTTTTAATGATAAGCGCTGGCACTTTAAATGTTTACAGCCAACAGAAAATAGCTTTCGAAAAAAATATACCCACGCTTGAATCTGTTTCGGGTATATGGATAAATGCCGATACCATTGGCATTGAACCGTCCATTCGTAACTTCAGGGCACAGGCTTTATTAAACCGGGATATGACATCCATTGGCTGGTTTGCATCAACCCCATACAGCGGCGGCTACCATACCGGCGTGTTGCGTATTAATGGTAAAGCGCCCATCGCACAACTTTTGCGCTGGCAGCCATGGCAGGGACAACGTAAAGCTACGGAGCCAACCTATAAAGTGGCATCGTCGGTGCGAATGATACCCGATAACAATGGTATTATGTGGGAAATAACGCTTACCAATTCAACCCAAAAAAACCAGCATTACAAGGTTGACCAGGATATGATAGGTTTCATCAGCCATTATGATAAGGATGAATGGCCGTGGAAATATCCGTACCCAACCATGCATGGCAAAACTGTTGAGCGAGATGATGAGATTGTGAATGTGCGCAACAATGTTGGCAAAGACACCAAGGATTTTGTAACCACCACTTCCGACCAAAACGATAAGACTTACGATCCTAACAAATCTGCCTCGAGCTGGCCAAAGGACAATGAAATATTGGCTGCTTCAAAATATCATATAGTATCCTACTCGAAAAGCCAGTTTGTGGTAGCCGATACCGAAACGGATGCGCTTATCGGTTACAACATGATTGATGTGCCCGATAGGCTTACGCTGCAAAACAGTGGTGCCACCGCCACATGGAACCTGGATCTAAAACCGGGCGCCAGTAAAACCATTAGGTTTTTTATGACCTGGGGCAACAGCGATGGCGATATAAACGCCAATCTGAACCAATGGGCAAACAGTTTTGATAAAACCTATGCCGGTATTGAGCAAACCTGGAAATGGCGCTGGAATGAAATGTTCAAACCGCATAATAAACTGTACTCGGGCACATTCCCGGTTTTGGAAACGAACGATAAGGCAGTAAAAAAGATATATTATGAGGGCCCACTTACGGTATTATACATGTTAAACACCAATCTGCCGCTGCAAAAACGCGTGGAGCTAACCGGCGGCCCGCGCTGGGGCGCATCTATCGACTTTTTTTGGGATGAGGCCGAATGGTCGCAAATGTATGCTATGATAGATCCGGAAGTTATGCGGTCCCAGCTTAAATTATTTATAGAAAGGGTAAACCCTGATAAATATTTCGGGCTTGATTTTTACAGCGGCAAAGGGCAGGGGAACGGTTATGTGTCAAACTATTGGGCGCTATTTCAGCTGATCCGTTCCTACATCACCATGACTAAAGATTATGCGTTTTTAGATGAGGTTGTAGGCGACAAAAAAGTAATTGACCATTTGAACGATTACGCCTATAACTGGAAGAAATTATCTATTTACGGTCAGCAAGGCGCTAACGATGATATGTATAAACTGGCAGATTTCGGCAGCGACCCCTGGAACCTGCTGGAATGTGTACCTACCTATATCCACATCGTGCCATCGTTTAATGCCCAATATGTATGGATGATGCGCGAAACTGCCAAATTTTATGAGCTGCGCCATGAGCATGAAAAGGCTACGAAAATTACTGCCGAGGCCGATGAAATGATGCAGCGCGTATTAAAATTATATGATGGCAATGGCGTTTGGAACGCGCTTTATCCCGAAGGCAAAAAGGTGCAGCTGCGCCACGTGCTTGATTTTATGTATGTATCCAAATATGTAGCGGCTGATCTTCCGCCCAAAATGCGGAAGGAAATGGTTGATTTTGCATTCCGCGAATTAATAACCGATAAATGGATGCGCGCACAATCCATAAGTGATGTGGCTGCCAAAGCCTCCGACAGGCCGGATCACGGTCCGTTGGGTGCCTATGACGGCTGGCCGCCCGGTACAATGGATGCGCTGGTACAGTTAGGCTATTCGCAAAAAGCGCTTGGTTTTTACCGCAGCGTTTTACCTGTAACGGTTGAAGGCAACTGGTCGCAATCGCATGAATTGTGGGGCGATAACAAATTCAACAAAAAGGGCCGTGTGCGTATTGACGAGCGCGGCTGGAACTGCCGCGATGCCTTAGCCGGGATTGATTTTTCGCAGGTGATATTGAAATGCTTTATGGGCTTTGACCCCGCCATTGGTGGAAAGACCTTAAAACCAACACAAAAAATAAACCTTTCGGGCACTTTGTACCATGTGTTGTATGGTGGGAAGTATTACACGGTAATCTATAAGGACAACAAGACGGTAATGAAGGCCGAGTAATTTAGTTTTAATGTCGGACACCGAATATTGAATTTCGAACGTCTAAGTTTGAACCTTTCATTATTCGAAATAGGGCGTTCGGCGTTCGATATTATTTTGATTTCGCGCGCTCCCGCACCCGGCATCCAACATTAAAATTTCCAATAACAAACAATATCCCCATTTAATACTTGTATGTTTATACTGACTTAATATAAACCCCTCTGCCACTTTCGATTCGGGGGTATAAAAAAGCCAAGTGTTTAATGGGTAAAAAAGATAGTAATGAGGTATCTAAGTTGCAGTTTCCTGTTGTTGGTATTGGTGCTTCGGCAGGCGGATTAGATGCTGTACGGTCATTCTTAAAGGCGCTGCCGGCCAAATCGGGCATGGCTTATGTTTTTGTTCAGCATTTAAGCCCAACGCATCAAAGTATATTGCCCGAGATACTTCAAAAAGTTGCGCCTTTCCCTGTACATCAAATTACCGATAATATCCATTTGGAACCGGATAATCTGTATATCATCCCCCAAAATAAAATACTTACCGCTACCGATGGCGTGCTTAAACTTGCGCCTTTAGATAGCAAGCATAAAAAAAGCAATACCATTGATCTTTTCTTTTCTTCACTGGGTGTGGTACACCAGGGCTATGCAGTTGGTGTAGTTTTGTCAGGTGCACTTAACGACGGCACGCTTGGCCTGCAGGTAATTAAATCATACGGAGGCATAACTTTTGCGCAGGATGAGGGTACAGCCGCTTATGACAGTATGCCAAAAAGCGCCATTGATTCCGGCGCTGTGGATTTTGTATTGTCGCCCGAAAAAATAGCCGAACATCTGATTACCATTAATACGCCCTTTCATAATAATTATTCCAAGTCCGAAATTACACATACCGTTCCTCAACAGGACACTGATGTTTTTAAACAGATACTTACGTTATTGCGCGTGCGCAGGGGAGTTGATTTTACCTACTATAAGCAAAGTACCCTAAAACGGCGTATCATCAGGCGGATGGCACTCAATAAAATTGAAAGGCCAGTTGATTACCTAAATTTTTTGAGGGAAAAAAAGAGTGAACAGGATGCTTTGTATAATGATATGCTTATTTCGGTCACCCAGTTTTTCCGAGATCCGCAAAGCTTTGAATTATTATGCAATACCCTGTTCCCTGCACTGCTAAACAAAAAAGGCATAGACGAACCATTAAGGATATGGATTGCAGGCTGTGCCACCGGCGAGGAAGCTTACTCAATGGCGATGTGCCTGCAGGAGCAATTGGGCGATAAGGCCGCCGCCATGAAGATACAGATATTCGCCACTGATATTTCTGAAATTGCCATTGCCAAAGCCCGTACCGGTATTTATCGGCAAACAGAGTTGGATGGTGTTTCATCATCAAGGCTGCAACAGTTTTTTACCAAGCTTGATGGCAATTACCAGGTAAATAAGGTTATCCGCGACATGTGCGTATTCGCCCATCACAATTTGTTAAAAGATCCGCCATTTTCAAAGATAGACCTGGTAAGCTGCCGTAATGTGCTGATATACCTGGAAGCAGTACTTCAAAAAAGGGCTTTGACCACTTTTCACTATTCGTTAAATGAAGATGGTTTTTTAATGCTGGGCAAATCAGAAACCATTGGAAATAGTACCGATATTTTTACAGCGATTAATGGCCCTGAAAAAATATATATCCGCAAGGGCCCCCTGGGTAGGTTTATGAATGTGGCGTCAGACGGAAGGGAGCGCACCTTTCGCGAAATTGACAAAAACGTTCAAAAAGAGAGTGCGAACAAGGATGTTTTTAAAGTGGCCGATGAGGCTATACTGGCCAACTTTATGCCTGCATCAGTATTGGTAAATGAAAAATTCGATATAGTGCAATTTCGCGGCGAAACCGAACTGTGGCTTGTTCCGCCAACGGGGCGGCCAAGCTTTAATGTATTAAAAATGGCGCGCGAAGGTTTAGTGTTCGAACTGCGCAATATTTTGCACCTGGCACAAAAAACAAAGCTTTCGGCACACAAATCAGGCGTGTTTTTTAAATTGAACGGTATACAAAATTACGTTAATATACATGCGGTTCCGCTTAATGATACAGCAGAGCCCTATTATCTCATCATTTTTCAAAATACTTTGACAACCGGTATCCAGCAGTTAGGTACAGGGGTAAGCATTTCAGCTGAAAGCGTAATCGGCACTGAAAGTGAGCTGCGTATTGAGCAACTGGAGAAAGAACTTACCCAGTCGCGAACAGACATGCGCACCATTACCGAAAATCAGGAAACCGCTAACGAGGAACTGCAAAGCGCTAATGAAGAACTGCTATCGGGAAGCGAAGAATTGCAAAGCCTGAACGAAGAGCTGGAAACATCCAAAGAAGAACTGCAAAGTACCAACGAAGAGGTGATGATAGTTAACAAAGAGTTGATTGACAGGAACGAACAGCTGAATAATGCCCGTTTATATACCGAAGGTATTGTGAGTACTATTCGCGACCCGCTATTAATTCTTGACAAAGACTTGCGTATAAAACGCGCCACCGCCGGGTTCTACAATAAATTTAAAACAAGCGAAAAGCAAACAGAAGGGCGCTATATATATGAATTGGGCAGCCATCAATGGGATATTCCAAAACTAAGGGAGCTGTTGGAAAACATACTTCCTGCCAAAAAGGAAATGGAAGATTTCCAGGTAACGCATACTTTTCCCAACATAGGGGCAAGGTCAATGTGCCTTAATGCCCGGCAAATTGATAACCTAAATGGCGAAAAACTAATATTACTTGCCATTGAAGATATTACCGATAAAAAGAAAGTTGAACAGGGATTAGCTGACGCTGAACGCTTATTAAACGAAAGTAAG
The DNA here is from genome assembly GCA_903915155.1 of uncultured Mucilaginibacter sp. Taxonomy (GTDB): domain Bacteria; phylum Bacteroidota; class Bacteroidia; order Sphingobacteriales; family Sphingobacteriaceae; genus Mucilaginibacter. The sequence goes on along the minus strand of CAIWRU010000157.1, from coordinate 7,551 downwards.
GAAAGGTTAAAAGCCGCCGTTGATTCAGCGGGCCTGGGCACATGGGATTACGACCCGCAAACAACGGAGTTTATAGGCGATAAACGCTGCCGTGAAATATTAGGCCTGCCTCACTCGAGTAACATGGGCCTTGATTCTTTTATAGAAATGACCCACCCGGATGACAGGGGCCACATGATAAAGAGGATAGATGAAATATTAAATGGCGGAAATTTAGGTGAGTTTGATATTGAATATAAAACCGTACCCATCAACGGGAAAATTAAATGGTTAAAAGCCAAAGGCCGGGCATATTTTAATGCAAAGGGGGTTGCTGTACGTTTTATAGGCACTTTGCATGATATTACGGTACAAAAGGTGATTGATGAGGCCACGGTTGAATTATTAACCAAAAAAGACGAGTTCATCAGCATAGCCAGCCACGAATTAAAAACACCTATCACCAGTCTTAAAGGTGCACTGCAAATTATTCAACGCGCTTCACTCAAAGGCGGCGATATTAAAACAGTTGATACATTTATACAAAAGGCCTTAAAGCAGGTTGATAAGATAACCGAATTGATAAAGGACCTGTTGGATGTTACCAAAATGCAAACAGGTAAGCTGGAGCTCCATAAAACCAGTTTTTTGCTGGACGAATTGATAAAAGAATGTTGCGGAGAACTGCAAATTGACGCCGAAAAGCATAAGCTTATAATAGAAGGGGAGACCGGAATTGAAATTTGTGCAGACAAGAACCGTATAGAGCAGGTATTGATAAACCTTGTTGCTAATGCCGTAAAATATTCACCCGAAGGCGGTAAAGTAATTATTAAAGTAGAAAAGGTGACCGATGGTATAAAAATTGGCATAACTGATTTTGGAATAGGAATAGCCAAAGATAAACTACCCTTTTTGTTCGACCGCTTTTACCGGGTTGATGAAAATTCGCAGCGTTATGCCGGTTTGGGCCTGGGGCTGTACATATCAGCAGAAATTATGAAACGCCACGGCGGCCAAATCGGTATTGACAGTACAGTAGGTAAAGGTTCAACATTTTGGTTTATAATACCGGCATAATCAAAGTAAAATATACTGCCATTGGCGCGATAATAGTTAATCTATGATTAACTATTCACTATTGCCATTATTAAAGCCTACCTTTATCCCCCACATGGAACAAAGAACGTATTTGCAAACCTGGAAGAAATATCTTCCGGTTATCCGTTTGCACCTGAAGAGGAGCCTGAACGAGGACCAAAGCTTTAAATTGAATATAACTGATTTTGAATCGGCAGGTGATCGTGGTAAATCAGGTTATACCTTTAATTTACAGATGGAAAACGGTAAGCCGATCAACAATATCAGTGGCTCGGCCGTTGCCCGCGACCTGTATGAAGCACTTAAGGCCGACGAAGCCACCAAAGCCATATTACAAGGCAAAAGTGTGAAAATATCAGTAGGCAAATCATTTATTCTGAACATAAAAACCACCCATATCGCCACCTACAAACCCGAGGTAGCTGAAATAGGCGAATAATCCCCCACTTAAATAATTACCATCAGGCTAATATTAATTAATAACAACATTGTTAATTAATATTAGCCCATTTTGCTATGGCAGCGTTCGCCGTGCCAATCAAAAAACTCCCCCTTTAGGGGGCTGGGGGGAGTGTTCATTTTTCGCTGTATATCAGCATTTTGGCATAACCCAAACAGGGCCTAAACACACCCAAACAGTACCTAAACACGGCCTAAACACCCCATAAACAGAGCCCAAACAAGCCCAAACAAACCCAAACGAACATAAACGCTACCCATACACCCCTAAACACTTAATTGGCTGTATTTCAATAAATTAATATTTATTAGCGTTCAAGCGAAGGAAATATTTTTGAACGCGGTTTTTTTCACTTTGCGGAGCATCGCCGCCAAACCAGGCATCGCACCCAGCACCGTGACCAAATGGCTAAATGCTGATAGGATATTTAAAATACCGCTATTACCATATTAAGAAAATTCAAAAGTTCCCCTCTTGAGAGGGGGTGCGCTGGAAAGTGGGGGAGCAGGGGTGTGTTAATCGCTATACAAGCTACCAAGTATGCCAATTATTGCTGCAGTAAATCTCCCGCTTGTGGCCGGTATACAAGTTAGTCCACTGTCTATTTAAATCGAGAGTGTTTAGTCGATTTTGGTAATTTGTATTTAGCCCGTTTAATGAAGGCCAATTTTCGAGTAGTTATGATGGAATTTTTCACATATTTATCTTTTGTATCAATATCAGATATGCGATTTTCTTTATTTAACCCTAACTCAATTTTAATAAAAGCAATAAAAATTAAACCAGATTGATAAAGTGAATAGATTTCATGTGCCGTTTTATCTAGAACTACTTCTGCATAGTTTTGGTGAACTAACTTGTTTCTTTCTTGGCCTAATTGAAGGAAGGATTTAATAGAATCGTCAATATCGGAGCGCTGTTTAACAATTTTTGAAATAGTTGATTTAAAATTCTCACCAAACAACGCAAAAAAAGAATTTGCATTGGTGGCCCTATCCCAATCAAAGTATGTAAAATATTGCCTTTTAACCGCCTTTTGATTAACAATCGCTATCAAAAGTTCGTTATTTTTTGAATAGATTTTGGCAAATTCGATAATCAAATCTGAAATTTCTTTTTCAAAATAGCTTGCCGCAGATAATAAAATATTTTTTCGAAAATTATTCTCAGCTTCGTTTAATAGAGTTAGCTCATTTTTTCCATTTAAGTAACTAATAAGCTGAATGCCGGTTTGATATTGTTTATCAATGATGGTTTGGCTGACATTTTCCATTAAAGTAAAATTTCCTTTGCTAACTCTAATCGTTTTTCAACATTTCTTTTACCAGCAGTATTTTCCTGAGAAGCAGCAGTAAATTGATCGTTATTTTTTAGAATATTGATTTTTTCAATAGTCGTTGTATTAACTTCAAGATTTGTTTGTTGTACAGCATTAGAGCATAAAGCCACGAAAATCGATTCAAAAACTGTAATATTAAATTTTCCTGTTTTTGAATTAAAAATATTTTCGCCTAGAGGTAACACTATGCGACAAAAAACTATAAACAATTCTCTAAAATATACCAGAGATTCCTCGCTAAAATTCTTTGAGCTTTTTGAAAAATGATTAAGAAATTTCGTCATCGAGGGGGCATAATTTTTACCATCTAAAAGTAACGCAAAGCCTCTTAGTAGAATTTCAATATCTTTCATATGGATATCCGGTTCCTTCTTATTTAAAAGCAACCGCCAGTCGCTGTCCAAATTCATTTTATATAATTGGTTGTAAAATTTGGAATGGTACAGACTTGTTCTAATTTCTTGTGGCTTTAATATCACACCGCCTGAATTTAATCTATTAAAGATCTCAAACATTGCAGAGTCATCTTCAGATGGGAAGTTTTGTTTTACAATAACATTTCTAATCGTTCTTAACTCAAAATTTGTTTTAAAATCACCTAATAGCGGATAATTTAACGTATTTAGCTTATTTACACCTTGTTGACCATCTGTACTCAATACCAATTTGAAATCTTCAAAATAATTATCGTCATACAAATATTCATCGGGGAATTTTCCATTTTCATCAAATATCTGTCGTAATTCAAACCTTTTTTCTTTTTTTGGAAATCTTAATTTGCTAAAAAAATATATGGTAAGCAGGCGTTGCTGGCCATCTATAACTAAATAGTTATTTTTGCTTTCTTCATATAAAAACACTTGAGGGATAGGTAGGCCAATTATAAGAGATTCAATTAGCTTTGAAGCCCTTTTAATATCCCAAACATAATTTCTCTGAAAACCCGGAATTTTAAACAAGCCTGATTCTATGAAATTAATTATAGTGAGAGTATTAAAATCATTAGGAGTAGAACTTACATCATACTCTTTAAAAGTATAGCTACTTGCTGAATCATCAGAATCATTTTCATACCATTTAACGTCTTCTAATTGGCTCATGTTATTTTTTTTATACTACGATATTATAAAATTAAACTTAAACAACAGCTATGAAAAAGATTATATTTTCTTCTTCCTAGTTTAAGAATTGGTAGACGGCTTTAAATCAAAATGTCTACTCATTTTTTTATTTATGACGTTGAATTAATTTATCATCCTTAACCGGTTGAGTGTTTTTATAACTGATAAATAATATCGTCAATGAGGAAATCAAAGCGACAATAATAGGAAACCAAAGTATATATTTATGACTTTGTTCATCTTCTTTTTCTTGAAATTTCACTGCTAGATCACATAGATATTGCGTTGCTTCCCATGATAATGTCGCACGAGGAGTGCCCGATATGACCGGCAAATACGATCGGGCAATAAGAGCATAATGTGTGTTTGGGCCATTTGGGCGAAAAAATTCCGAATGTTCTTTTGCTATCCCAAACCAGGTTCCCGCTGATTCAGGCTGACCTCTTAAAGTTTCAACTATACTTGCCTCTGTCTTAAAATCAGAAGATTCTAAAGCTAATGCTTTAATTAGTCTTATAACATCTTCTAATCTACGCTCTTTTCGATAGCGTTTTCTTTTCCTGAAGATGTAAATGTATATACTTAAAGCAATAAATCCTGCCCATCCAACAATTGTAGCTAAAACCAAACTTGCTTCATACATCTGTTTAAACATTTTTATAATTAGCTTCTATCCATCCTTTGATACCAGAGTGGGTGCGAGTGGAAGAGGGCACTTCAGTGCGAATTATTGTTTCTAAATGTTGGTAAGAGGCTAAAGGATAGTTATCCCAACCCCAACTTCTTCCTAAACTATTTATGAAATATAACATTTCATAACCTTCACTACGGTTTAATTCCGAGTGATCTGTGCCGCCAATAATTTTAGGATTATCATGGTCAGCATATGCTTGCCATTTGTAATCCGTATATACCATGTCACTTTTTTTATATGTACTTAACATTTTGAAAGAACTTAATGGTTAAATTTTAAAGCTACTATAGTATTGTTCAACTATCTTGGGTGTATACACCCCTTGTTCGCAGGTGTTTTCTCCCACTCTCCGAGTTCCCCAGCTTCAGACTACTATGCCCGTAGTCTCCGACTACATCACCGCCATACAACACCCATCACCACAGAAGAAAAATCAAAAAAGCCCCGGCCCCGGCAAAGGGTTGTGGGACAGGAGTATGGCCTCGCGGGCGGAAGCGTGGCCTTTGCCTTGAATTATTCATTTTTTAATTTGTTTTTTTAATGGTATTCATGAGGTCGCTACGCTCAGTTTTTGGTTCTTTTCTTTCAAGAGAAAACGGCGAAGCCTTCTTGAGCACCGCTGAAAACAAACAACCGCGAAAAACAACTAGCCACCCGCGGCAATGAGCGGGCCACAGTATGTCATTGAACGTGAAATAATGTGGTCCCCCCCCCTTAACTGGCGCGAGTATGAGCACCAGCCAGCGGGCAGCGTACTCGTGTCCAATACTGATAAATAAACTTATTTGTCTTTCAGAAAATCTGAGATAGTTACTATTACGGTTTCTCCAATTTTGGCCAGCTCCAACAGATCATTGTCACCGGTTAATAAAAAGTCTGCATTCCCGTCAATTGATAATTCGAGCAAAAAATTGTCTTTCGGGTCACGGCAAACTTTTATTTCAGTCTTAACCTTTACCAGGTCGGCATATTCGCTAATGGTTTCGAGCAGGTCTTCAATATCGGCAAGGGAAAAGAAACGCCTGAATTTTGGCCGTCTTGCGACGGTTAAAAACTCGTCGAGCAATTCCTGGCTAAAAACCAGAATGGCATTCCGAGAAAAAATAATTTCATCAAGCTTTGTATAATCATTGGTAATTAAAAAGCTGATCCAGAGGTTAGTGTCAATAATAATTCTGCTAACCTTGTTTTGCATGGCGTTTGCTTCGCACCAATTCTACTTCATGGGTTATTTCCTCAAGTGTAGGCGCAGATATTGTTTTTGAACGCAGTTTTTTTAAAACGCTTGCAAAGCCATTTTTTGAAGTATCGCGGATCGCGATCAGGTTTAAATCCGCCAGGTCCTTTAAAAGCCTTTTAGCTTTAGGGTCCAATATATCTATCCGCATGCTGTTCATATTTCAAATTTAACTAAAATAAATTAAATATTTAATTCACCCTCTATCCTAGGTTCCCCAACTTCGGACACCTATGCCCGTAGTCTGCAACTAAATCACCGCTATATAACGCCCATCACCACATAAGAAAAATCAAAAAAGCCCCGGCACCGGCAAAGGGTTGCGGGACAGGAGTATGGCCTCGCGGGCGGAAGCGTGGCCTTTGCCTTGAACTATTCATTTTTAATTTGTTTTTTTAATGGTATTCATGAGGTCGCTACGCTCAGTTTTTGCTACTTTTCTTTCAAGAGAAAAGTAGTAGCCTCCGCGGCAATGAGCGGGCCACAGCGGCAGCGGTTAAAGCGATAAGTAGTAAATCGATAAGTAAACAACACCAAACAAAAACACCGAATCACAAACCCAAACATCAAAGCTACGCCCCAACATTCAAAATTCATCATTCGGTGTTCCAATAGTAAAACTGCCGCTTTAAGCGGTAGTAAGCCTTATTTTTTCTTAACTTTCACAGCCGTCAGGCCCTTCTGGCCCTGTTCGGTTTCAAAGGTAACCTTGTCGTTTTCCTTAATCTGTTCGGTTAAGCCGTTAACGTGTACAAAAACGCTTTCCTGGCTTAGCAGGTCCTTGATGAACCCGTAGCCTTTCGACTCATTAAAAAAGCTAACGACGCCGTTCCTTACAATTTCTTGTACAATCTCCTCCCGTTTGGCAATGCCAACCTGGATATCTTCGGAATTTATCTTTATCTTTTTCGACGGATCAGGAGGGGTTGAGCTAATGTTGCCATACTCGTCGATGTAAGCCATCATGTCCTCCAGGCTCTTACCTTTGCCCGAGTTCGATTTCCGGTCTTCCGCCTTCTCCTTCTTGTCCTTAGCCTTTTTCAGGCGTTTCTTCTCTTTTTCCTTCTTACTAAAAGTTTCTGTCGATTTAGCCAATGTAATTAAGCTATTTTAACATTAACCGCGCCCGGACCTTTTTTGCCTTCTTCTACATCAAAAGATACTTCATCACCTTCGCGGATGTTGTCGATCAAACCTGTAACGTGTACAAATATTTCCTTACCACCTGTACTTGGTGTAATAAATCCAAAGCCTTTCGACTCGTTAAAAAACTTTACTGTTCCTGTTGCCATTATATTGTTTATTTTAAATAATTGGTCAAAGGTACGGTTAATTGTTCAGCAAATAGCTAAGAAAATTATATAGCCGCCTAAAACTCACATGAATTAAAGGATAGAAACATAAATTAACAGCACAAAATATTAGGTACCCACAAATAGTCACCTACAGAAAAAGCCCCGGCCCCGACAAAGGGCGCGGGCCGGGTGTATGGCGGGAATGCCGGTTTAGCTTTTCGTGTGATGTATTTTAGCGCGAAGCCTAAAATACAGCGAGAAAAGCGTAAGAACCGGCAGGGCGCGCGGAAGCATGCCCTTTGTCTTGATTTTTTTGTTTCTTTTT
>CAIWRU010000156.1 GCA_903915155.1 uncultured Mucilaginibacter sp. | reverse complement strand
AATTAATAAATATATAAATAATGAAATATCTACCTGTAAATGAGCATCTTTTTACAAATAATAGAAAAAATTTCGTTTCAAGAATAAAATCATCATCTATAGCTATTTTTAACTCAAATGACGAATTTCCACGCAGTGGCGACCAAACATTTGTTTTTAAGCAAAATGCCGACTTTTTTTATCTTACAGGTATCGACCAGGAACAAAGTATATTGATCGTGTTTCCTGATTGTCCTAATTCACTATACAAAGAAGTACTATTTTTAAGACAAACCAACGAACATATTGCCGTTTGGGAAGGACACAAATACACTAAAGAAGAAGCAAGAAAGGCATCCGGAATTGAAACTGTATACTGGCTTAGTGAATTTGATGCTATTTTGCACAGTATTATTAACTACGCCGATAATATATATATAAACACTAACGAAAACGACCGCTTTAGTTTTTCGGTGCCTTACCGCGATCTGCGAATGCTTGATGAATTGCGCGCAAAATATCCGTTACATCATTATGAGCGCTCGGCGCCTATAATGCGCGATCTGCGGGTTGTAAAATCAGACATCGAAGTTGAACTGACCAAAAAAGCCTGCGCCATCACCCGCGACGCATTTATCCGCACCCTTAAATTTGTAAAACCGGGTGTTACCGAATACGAGATAGAAGCGGAGGTTATTCATGAATTTATAAGGCAACGTGCTACCGGCCATGCTTACACACCTATAATAGCATCGGGCAAAAACGCCATTGTATTGCATTATATTGATAACAACCAGGTTTGTAATGATGGCGATGTGATATTATTTGATTTTGGTGCCGAATATGCGAACTACAATGCAGATATGAGCCGTTCAATACCTGTAAGTGGTAGGTTTACTAAACGCCAGCGCGATGTTTATGATGCTGTATTGCGCGTGATGCGCGAAGCAACAAAGTTGATAGTGGCCGGAGCCGTGTGGAACGAATACCATGATGAGGTTGGTAAAATAATGACGGGTGAATTGATTGGCCTTGGTTTACTTGATAAGCATGATGTAGAGAAGCAAGACCCTAAAATGCCTGCGTATAAGAAATACTTTATGCACGGTACCTCGCACCATTTAGGCCTGGATGTGCATGATTTTGCCAGCCGGTACAAGCCATTTGAGGTGGGCAATATACTAACCTGCGAACCGGGTATTTATATACCAAAGGAAGGCTTAGGCATCCGTATTGAAAATAATATACTGATAACTCAAGGTGGAAATATCGACCTGATGGCTGATATACCTGTTGAAGCGGACGAAATAGAGAGTATTATGAACAGCTGATCAGGTTCAGTATTTTTCTATAAAGGCATATAAATTGAAACTGGGGTTAGCCATTTCCCCGGCTATTTTTTTGCGTAATTCAATCTTATCAACATCGCCCATGCGTTTTTGCTGTATAAGCTTGTAAGCTTTATCGGCCAACAGAAATTCTGTGCGCGTGTTTTTTATGCTTTGGGCTGATTTTATAAAGGCAGCTATTTCATCAATGCCTGTTGCCTGCGAAGCTATGGTTTTGAATACCTTTATATCGTCGCTCTTTTGTTGACTTATTTTTTTCAGGTTATTGGCGAAGGTATCGGCACCGTCGCGGTCGGCTTTATTTATGATAAAGGCATCGGCAATTTCCATCAGTCCCGATTTTATATTTTGTATCTCATCACCGCTTTCGGGTACCAAAACTACCAGTGTAATATCGGCAAGCCCGGCAATTTCAACTTCGGACTGGCCAACACCTACGGTTTCAATAACTATATAATCAAATCCTGCCGCACGCAGCACATCGCTCATTTCAATGGTTTTGGCAGATAAACCACCCAATGAACCACGCGTAGCCAATGAACGGATAAACACCCCCGGATGATTAAAATGCCCCGACATGCGGATACGGTCGCCAAGCAATGAGCCAAAATTAAAGGGCGAAGTAGGATCAATAGCCAGCACCGCTACTTTTGAGCCATCGGTTGTTAAATTGCTTATCAGGGCGTTTACAAGTGTGCTTTTACCTGCGCCCGGTGGCCCTGTTATGCCGATAATGGGTGCTTTTTTGGGAAAGGTGAGACCTTTTAGCAGTTCGTTGGCACCGGCCAGGTCATTCTCAACAATGGTTAATGCCCTTGCAACTATTTTAAAGTTGGTGCTTTTTAAACCTGATAAAATGCCCGGAACAGTTTCCAATTTATATTTTAATTATTTGCTGATGGCTAAAATTAGCACAAGATATTTAATATTTGCCCCTAAATAACTTGTTTCAATAAAAAAAGCGAATATTTACAGCATAAAAAAAATATAGTGGCAAAACCATCCATACTGCTTACGTTCGATTCAATGAAATATCCCAACTCGGGCTTTTTTTCCTTCGGGAAAAGCCTGGGCGACGCGATAGTGGAGCAGAACAAGGGCAGGTATATCCTGAATTATTATGTACACAAGCGGTCGACCTATTTTTTTAATAACAAGGTAGGGTTGGTGTATCTTTCAAAGCTGCACAAGCTGTTTTTTCCACGGCCCAGCCGCTTTGCACTGGTGCATTTTACCGACCAATATTGCCGCCTGAAACCGCAGAAAGTTACGGGCAAAAAGATACTCACCATACATGATATTAACCCCGTACATGAGCTGCGCAAGCCTGACCATAAAATTGAAAAACACCTGAATAAGCTACGCGGCTATATAGCCGTATGCGATAAAATTGTAACCATATCGCATTTTGTGGCTGATGATATTGTAAAATATATCCCCGAGGCTAAAAATAAGATCCGCGTAATATACAATGGCGCCGACCAATTGACTGTGCCAGCTAACCATACCCCTGCTTATCAACCGAAACGCACGTTCCTGTTTACTATTGGCTATATAGCCGCCAAGAAAAACTTCCATGTTTTGCCGGCACTGCTGGTCGGCAACGCCCATGAGCTCATTATTTCAGGTGTTGAAACCCCCTATAAGAGTGTAATAATGGAAGAAGCTGAAAAATTCGGCGTAACAGATCGCGTTAAAATTACCGGCACAATAAGTGAGGACGATAAAGCCTGGTATTACAAAAACTGCACGGCTTTCGTATTCCCCTCAATAGCAGAGGGTTTCGGGCTTCCGGTTATTGAGGCCATGCACTTTGGTAAACCGGTATTCCTGTCAACCCATACCTCGCTGCCCGAGATCGGCGGCGATGCCGCTTTCTATTTCCCTACCTTCGAACCCGCCGATATGCAGGCCGCATTCGCCAAAGGTATGGCCGAATTTGCCGCCAAAAACATGCGCGAAAAAGTCATCGCCCATGCCCTAAAGTTCGACTGGCAGCAAACCGCCAGAGAATATTTAGCCTTGTACGATGAAGTTTTAAGTTGATTTTTGGTGGTTTTTGACCAAAAAACGCCGAAAATGGCATGCTAAAAAGCCTTATTTTGGCCATTTTTAGCCTCAAAAATGCTCAAAATCATTAAAAAAGTGGCCAAAAAGTATTAAAAAACACCTTATTTTAAGGCTTTATAACAATACAAAAGATGCTGTCTCACAAATATGAGACAGCATCCTTATGCTCTTCCAAAGTTCCCCCTTTAGGGGGTTAGGGGGCGCGCTAAAACTTATACCTCACAAATGCTTCCATCGCTGCATACTCAGCCAGGCCAAGTTCGTCATAGCAACGGGCGGTTTCACGGTTGCGGTCTTCAGCACGCACCCAGAACTCGCGTGGATCATCGCCCGGGAACACCGGAACATCCTTTTGCGACTGGTGCTTGAATATCGCCATACGTTTACGCAGCACTTCTTCGGGCGAAAGCGGTACAGCCATTTCTATCTCATAAGTCTCAAACTCAAACCATGCGCCGCGGTACATCCACAGCCAGCAGTCCTTCACCCAATCTTCGGTAGGCCTGAGGCGCTCTAACGCGGCCAGTATAACTTTAAAGCAAACCAGGTGGGTGCCATGCGGATCGGCAAAATCACCGGCTGCGAATATTTGCTGAGGCTTCACCTTTTGCAGTAACTCCATCGTAATCAGTACATCCTCTTCGCCAACCGAATTTTTCTTTATCTTACCTGTCTCATAAAAAGGCAGCGCCATAAAGTGGATATGGTCATCGGGCAAACCGGCATAACGTGCGCCTGCAATGGCTTCCGTTTTGCGGATAAAACCCTTCACGTCGCGTATTTCCTGTGTATCTATCTGGTTTGGTTTCTTTGTGGCGATGAACTTGCGCATATCGCTGTAAATATTTTTCAGGTGATTATTATCTTCACCAATGCTGCCATTAAAATCAATAGCAAATTCCATGTACCGCAGCACATCATCGTCCCACACAGCGGTATTGCCCGATGTTTGGTAGGCCACATGCACATCATGTCCCTGGTCAACCAAACGAATGAACGTGCCCCCCATCGAGATCACGTCATCATCAGGATGCGGCGAGAATATGATCGACCTTTTTTTGGCAGGCAATGCCCTTTCAGGTCTTTGGCTGTCATCGGCATTCGGTTTGCCGCCCGGCCAGCCCGTAATGGTATGCTGTACCTGGTTAAAAATATCAATATTTATGTTGTAAACCGGGCCCTGCTCAACTGCAAGTTGTGCCATGCCGTGGTTATTATAATCTTCTTCGGTAAGTTTTAGTATCGGCTTCTTAACGGTTCGTGCCAGCCATATCACGGCCTTTTTCTTCAGTATATTGTCCCACACGCAATCTTTTACCAGCCACGGTGTATCAAAGCGGGTAAGTTCGCTTGCTGCGGTAGCGTCCAGCACAAAATCCACATGGTCGCTTAGCTGCAGGAAGGTAGCAGGTACATCGCCCGATATTTCGCCTTCAACCGCTTTTTTAATAATTGATGCTTTCTTCTGGCTCCAGGCCATCAGTATAATTTCGCGGGCCTTGAATATGGTGCCCACACCCATGGTAATAGCTTTGGTAGGTACATTTTGCTTACCACCAAAATCGCGCGATGCGTCGCTGCGGGTAAGGTCGTCCAAAGTAACTAAACGGGTACCCGAGTTTGGCGCCGAGCCTGGCTCGTTAAAACCAATGTGGCCGGTACGACCAATCCCTAATATTTGCAGGTCCAGCCCGCCCAGGTCGGTAATTTGTTTTTCGTAGTTCAAACAAAAGGCAGCCACTTCATCCTGCGGCAGGGTGCCGTCAGGTATGTGGATGTTCTTCTTCTCAATATCAACATGATTAAATAAATTTTCATTCATGAAGGTTACGTAGCTCTGCACAGCTGTAGGCTGCATTGGGAAGTACTCATCAAGGTTAAAAGTAATAACGTTTGCAAAGCTTAAGCCTTCTTCCTTGTGCAGGCGTACCAGTTCGGCATATACGCCAATAGGCGTTGCGCCGGTGGCAAGGCCTAAAACGGCTTTCTCACCTTTTTCGCTTTTTCTTCTGATGAGCGCAGCTATGCGCCCTGCTACGGCAAGCGATGCTTCCTGCTGGTTTTTGTATACAGTAACCGGCAGCTTTTCATAACGTGTTTCTTCTAGTAAATTTAATCGGGCCATGTCGTTTTGTAGAGGGTGTGTATAAATTTTGTAAAGATATGTAATATATAGATGATGTAAATACTAACATGCACGTTTACACAAACGATTGCTCTTAGTTTTCCATGGATTCGAAAGAAAATAAGCGCAACAGCATATATATAAATAAAAACGCCGGTCAAAAAAATCCCCGCCGAAGCGGGGATCCTAATCAACCTAAATTAACCTAAATTAACCGATCACTTGTTTTTCTTGCATCCAAAAACAAAGCGATCAGAATTCTTCGGAACAACCTGTCCCTTATTGGTATCCCACCATACTGGTGTTCCGCCATTGTCAGGGCCGCCAAGTAATTGTACGCCTTGGGCAACGCCGGCAGCATTACCTGTACATTCACCTGATGGGTAATCTACCCTGCGTATTTGCAGATCAGTATTAATGTCGCCACCGCTATTATTCACTACAACAGGGAATAACCTGGGATAACCCGTTCTGCGATATTCTGTCCATGATTCACAACCACCGGATGGGCGAATAAATGGGTGCTGTATGAATGGTTGAAATCAAAATCATTTGACTATAATGCGCTAGAAATTTGAAGCATTACCAGTGTCCCACCATAGGCGGGTTGCGATATCATCTTTTGCACCGGCGCCCATTTTTGATACGGCATCTGCAACAGCCGCTGTATTACCCGTTCTTTCAGAATTCACAAAAGGCATTCTTTTGATCCACTGATCAGCTGGAATAACACCCCAATCAGGGCTGCTGTCATTCTTGGCTACATGCGGAATTTTAGGATAGCCAGTTCTTCTGAAGTCAACCCATGCTTCCAGCGTTTGCGTAAATGCAGCGAGGTATTTCTGGGTAATAATCTTCTCCAGTTTTAACTCATTATTATCAGCATCATTCCATGCTACTGTAATCGTAGAACGTGAAATAAAATTATTCCGATCGTCAACAGGGTCTGTGTAGTTAAGAGGCGTACTTGTATTGTCTGCCAGGTAAGCATCTACACCAGGAGCTCCCCAATCTGCAAAAGATAATCTTACGCCATCTTCATAATTAGTCTGCGGATCACCCGCTCCGGCCCAGCCTCTAAGTCCTGCCTCAGCTTTGAGAAATGACACTTCCGCTGCGGTAAAATCCCTTCTGGTTGTTACGCTATTAAAGTCGTTAGATACCTTGGAGAAAGGAATATGATCGGCTTTTGCTCTAATGTAAGCTCCATTGCGGATGCCTTTATAAAGAGTAGCCGGATGATCAGCTGCCAAACTTGGGTCAACTACGGGAGCAAAATATTTCGAAATCCTGCCATCATTTAAGCCAACCATAAATGATTCCATTACCCCACCCATACGGGTATCGTCCCACTGGTAACAAATCTGGGCAACGGGCATAATATTTCCCAATAAAGAATTGGTAAAATTGTCCGCATTGGTAGTTATTAATCCAGCCGGATCAGCCAATGCTTTTTCACCCTGAGTTTTGGCCGTTGTCGGGTCAACTTTTGACAAACGCATAGCCAGTCTCAATCTTAAAGAATTTACCACTTTCATCCATTCAGGGATACTCCCTTTATAGGCGGTAGGATCAAATTTGGCAAAACCTACGTATGTTTTATTTGCACCAAAGTCTGCTTGAATTGTGTCGAGTTGTTTAAAGTAAAGGTTGTACAAGTCAGATTCTTTGTCATACAAAATAGAATTTGCAGTGCTGCCATAATTGGAATAAATAATAGGCCCGTGGATAGCCGTTAGTTTAGACGTGGCCAAAATTTCTATAAGCTTAGCCCAAGTGGCAAAAAGGGGCAATTTATTGTCCTTAGCTAATTGGATGACTTGTTTTCCCGGAGACATTACACTACCGTATACACGGTCCCAATATACGTTCCAACGTATATAATAGGTAGTGTTATTTACGTTGCCCACAAAATCGGTCCCCGTATTCATATATCCCATCCATGAATCATAACATAAATCCTCTTCAATCTGGTGACCGTTCAAGTTGAATATCATACCCGAAAACGGTGAGCCTACGAGGTTAAAATCCTGTTTAAGCAGCTCATCGGAAATTTGATTGGGGTCCTGGTTTGTTTTAACAAAATCCTTTGTGCACGACCCGAGCATAATCAAACATATTAGCGCAATAATTATCTGTTTCATAACAATTTTTTTTAAAATGTAAACTTAACGTTAAATCCAAACGATCTTGTAGAAGGTAAGCCAAATACATCATTGGACTGCATGGAGTTGTTTGTGCTCATGGCTTGTTCAGGATCGAAAGGAGCCTTTTTATATAAGAAGAATAAATTCCTACCTACTAAAGACACAGACGCATCTTTGAAAAAGGGGTTTTCACCTTTAGACTTGATAGTATAGCCAAACACCAATTGACCCAATCTTACATTCGTTCTGGAGTATATATAAGGCTCCATGATTTTATTCCTGTCACCAATCGCTGAATAATACGTATATGGATCGATTGATGTAACAGCTGTGCCTGTCGAACTAACGGCATTGATGGCCACACTACCATTATCTCTTGCTGCTGCTGTTCTTTCGCTTACACCATAGGAGTCAAGGAATGCCTCTGTTTTGGAGAATGCAACGCCCCCGAATTTTCCATTGATAAGAAAGCTGGCAAAGAAATTATTGTAGGTAAAACTGTTGTTCCATCCAAGCAGAAAATCAGGGTTAACATTTCCTACTTTTGTCTGTGTAGCCGCTTTGGTTGGAACCCCGTTGGCATCCAATATAATTTGACCGGCATCGTTTCTTGCAAATTTGTAGATATACACATCGTTGAAAGAACCACCTGCTTTAATAATTGAGGCAAAACCTTCATCATCTCCACCTACCTGGTAGTTTGGATTGGATGCAATTAATTCAACAATTTTATTTTTGTTTTGGGAACCGTTGAACGCAGTTTTCCAGCTAAATGCCTGGGAGCGGATAGGATCCGCAGTCAAAGTAAATTCAAATCCATGGTTGTCAATCTTTCCGGCGTTAACATAGTAATTTGTATAGCCCGAACCGGAAGGCGCCGCTAAGGTAAGGAACTGATTGGTACTAATATCATTGTAATAAGTGAAATCCAGTCCAAGCCTATCTTGGAAAAATCTGATTTCTGAACCATATTCATGACTTACGATCTTCTCAGGTTTTAGGTTAGTGAAAGGAACCTGGGTATTTCTGTTGATACCTCCAATACCATCGGGACCACCGGCACCACCAATGCTATTCAATGGATTTACCACGTTAAACGGCACGTCATTTGCGGTTTGAGACAACGCTGCTCTCACTTTAAAGAATGAAATTACTGTTGGCAATTGCACCATTTGGTTAATAATTGCTGAAAGCCCAAATGAAGGATACAGATAAGACTGATTTCCAGTAAGAGCAAGGGTGGAGGCCCAGTCATTACGTACCGAAAGATCAGCGAATAAAAAGTTTTTATATCCTACTGTTGCGTTTGCAAAAGCACCCTGTTTCAACGTTTGATTGATGGTACTGTTGACTATTACGTTATAAGGAAGATTGGAAAAAGAGAAAAAGTTAGGGTATTGTAATGATACCGTACCATTGTTAAAATTCATACCATCATTAAATGTATTTTTCTGGTAGCTAACGCCAGCCAATGCATTTAAACTAATTGTTCCAAATGTTTTGTTGTACGTAAGGATACCATCTGTATACAGCGCCTGATCTGTGTATTTAGTATAATTCCAGGTTCCATTCGGGCTAACACTTACTGAGTTACCATCTGCGGCATAACGGAAATCTCTCACAATATCATTGTGATCAATATTGCCTCTTACTTCAAACTTCAGATTCGTCGCAATTTCATAGGCGAGTTTCACATTGGCAATCAACCGTTTTGATGTCTCCAGTTTAGAATCATTATTAATTTCCCAGTAAGGGTTGTTTTGTTTTTCTTCAGTGGAGTACCAGTTCATTTTATACATATTCCTGGTGGAGTCAAATACCTGGTAGTTGTCCTTGTAGCTGTTAAAGTCCCGATCCCTTGCAAACAAATACAAACCGGTGAGGGGGTT
Organism: uncultured Mucilaginibacter sp.; assembly: GCA_903915155.1. Taxonomy (GTDB): domain Bacteria; phylum Bacteroidota; class Bacteroidia; order Sphingobacteriales; family Sphingobacteriaceae; genus Mucilaginibacter. The sequence goes on along the minus strand of CAIWRU010000156.1, from coordinate 6,713 downwards.
GTTATAGTAACCGGCCCCCGGGCGGTTTTTAGATTTTTCGGCAGAGAGCATGACATTGGAACTTATAGTAAGCTTGTCATTTAACAATTTAGCACTCTGGTTGAACGAAAAATTGTTTTTATCATAAGTATTTGTTGGAACGATACCTTTTGCCGACGTATTTGCGTAAGAAAAATAGACGGTATTTTTGTCTGTTCCTCCATGGATTGCTATTGAATTGGTAAAAGTAGAACCCAACTGGAAGAAGTCTTTAATATAATTTTTTTGATAACTATCTGATTTAACCACGTTTTGTCCGGTAGGTGTCCAGCTGTAATCTCCACCTGTTGTGCCATAACGATATTGAAAATCAGGAAGCCCTGATACCTGATCGAAAATAGAACTGGAGTTAAAGTCTACTGATGTTTTACCGGATTTTCCTTTTTTAGTGGTAATTAATATTACGCCATTGGCACCCTGGCTGCCATAAAGAATGGAAGCGCTGCCCCCTCTTAATATGCTGATACTTTCAATATCGGCAGGATTGATTGTTGAAAGGCCATCCCCGCCATCTGTTCCACCATAAGAACCGGGCTGCGCCGTTTCGTTGTTTACCATTGGAATACCATCTATTACATAAAGGGGCTCGCTTAACCCAATCAAAGATTTATTCCCTCTTAGTACCGCTTTAGTAGAGCCGCCCGCACCCGAGTTGCTGATTTCGATATCAAGGCCGGCTGCCTTGCCGCTAAGGGCATCCACAAAATTAGTGTTAGCTGCTTTTGTTAATTCATCACCCCCTATCTGCTGGGAAGCATAGGTTAAGGATTTCTTTTCTCTTTTAACACCCAATGCTGTAACAACAACTTCGTTAAGGTTTTTTGTATCCGAAGCAATGGTAATGGTTAAGTATGTTTCGCTGCCAACGGTTATTTGTTTACTTACATAACCAATGTACGATATCGTCAAAACATCGCCCGGCTTTGCATTTAAAGTGAATGCTCCGTTTACATCAGTTTGTGTACCGGTAGTTGTTCCTTTTATGGCTACAGTTACACCTGCCAGTGGTGCCCCTGTTTTATCTTTTACCACGCCTTTTATGGCGGCGGCATTTGGCATATTCAGGCTTGTACCTGTTTTTGTGCCCGTGGCCACGCTGGCTTTCTGGTGGCTGTTTGCCCCAAAAGCTATGCATGGCACTAATAACATTAGTGGTAATAATTTTTTCATTTTAATTTTAATTAGTTTAGTGTTAATGACTTTTTTTTGGGGTTAGTTTTTGTTGCTTTTTCCATAATTGCTTGTTTAGTGGTTATTAATTGTGTTTTATTTTCTTTATCAAAGTTTTCCATAACCAGTACAGCCGCACCTGTCAGTTCGGCGTTAAAGCCCAGATCCGATATTAATAGTTGTGTACTGTTCACCAGCCTGGGTATACAAAATTTGTTTAATGCCTGTTGTATAGGGGCCATTAATATTTTACCCACCATGGCGCCGCGGCCACTTAATACTATGCTTTCGGGGTTCATGATGTGTATCAATATGGCCAAAGCGTTCCCTATTTTATAGCCCGCGTCCGATAATAGCTCTATCGCAAACTGGTCGCCGCGGTTAGCGGCTTCCATTATAGCATTGCCCACCACTTTTGAATGGTCCTTATCGGTATGTTTTAAGCTGGATATATGCCCCTTTTTAATGCCGCGTATCGCCTTCTCGGCCACCACCAGCATTGATGCTTCGGCCTCCAGGCAACCACGCTTGCCACAGGTACAAAGCGTACCATCCCCTTCCGATAAGGGGATATGGCTAAGCTCACCCGCGAAACCGTCATGGCCGCGATATAATTCACCGTTAACTATCATACCCAGGCCAATACCCCAGCCCAGGTTTATCACCATAACATCTTTCTTTGCCTTGGCTATACCAAACTTCTGTTCAGCCAAAGCTATAAGGCTCGAATCATTTTCAATATAAGTGGGTATCCCGGTTTTGGCAGTAATTACCTGTGTAAGGCTTTGGCCGCCTGCATCAAGGTAGGTATAATTAATACCCTCGCGGGCATTAATAAAGCCGGGCATGCCAATCCCAATACCCGCTATTTTATCCTTGGATATACCGGTAGAGATAATGTAATCGTTAATATAATCTACCAGTCGGGGAAGTGACTGGGGGTTGTTTAGCAGTTTAAGCTCGGTCATAACTACTTCCGAAACCGGGTTGTTCAGCAGGTCAACCATTTGTATGCGGGTCGAGAGCTGGTCCATTGCTACTGTCAAAATATACATAGCTTCGGGCCTCAGCGCATACATCAGCGGCCTGCGGCCCCCGCTCGAGGGTGCATAACCCTGTTCAACAACAAAGCCTTCTTCAATCAGCTCATTTACCGCTTTTGATATCGATGGGATACTTTTATCTAAAATCTCGCTCAATTCCGCACACGAAATCGCCTTATCAAAATAAAGACATTTAATAATAATGTTCTTCAATTCGGCGCTTTTAACAACTTTAGTTCTAAGTTCCATCCAAAAAAGAAAATTTTGATTTTGGTTTTTCAAACTTAATTAAAACAATAGCACAATTGCAAATACTTTTTAAATTTTTTTAATAAGTATTAAGAGTTACCAAAATTATCACTTCAAACAGTAAAACTTAATATTAAATAAAATTTATGTTGTTCAAGGTAATTTATTGGTTGCTAAAAGGATAACCGTAATTTTAACAGTTTTGTAACAGGAAGTTTACAAAGGGAATAATTTCAACTGGTCGGGCCATTTTTCTTCCCGCTGCCGCGTTTCCGGCCCACTAAAGTTTGAAATCGAGATACCCAACAGCCTTATTTTCTTATCCTCCGGATTAGTGGCCGCCAACAATTGTTTGGCAATTGAACAAATGGTTTCCAGGTCGTTAACGGGCGCTGCCAATGAACGGTTACGCGTTATCTGCCTAAAATCACTATACTTTATTTTAAGGGTGACCGTCCGTCCGTTCAGCTGAGAACGTTGCAGCCGTCCGCATACTATTTCGGCTATTTTATCCAGTTTAGCCTCCATTTCTTCGGTGGTGGTAAGGTCATACGCAAAAGTATCCTCCGCAGCTAACGATTTCGTTTCCCTGTGTGGCTGCACCTCGCGCTCATCAATGCCTCTAACTATCCGGTAATAAAAATTACCTGCCTTGCCAAAATGTACAACTAATTGCTCTTGCAATAACAGTTTAATATCCGCCCCGGTAAACAGGCCCATCTTCTTCATCTTCTCGGCAGTCACCTTGCCTACCCCGTGGAACTTCTCCACCGCCAGTTTCTCCATAAACCCTTCGATGGCCGACGGCCCTATAAAAGTCAGCCCATCCGGCTTATTCATATCAGAGGCAATCTTCGCCACAAACTTATTAATCGATATCCCCGCCGAGGCCGTAAGCTGCAGCTCATCCTTTATCGCCTGCTTTATCTGCTTCGCAATCTCAATAGCCGAGCTCACGTTTAGCTTATCCTCCGTAACATCTAAATAAGCCTCATCCAACGATAGCGGCTCTATCAAATCAGTATATCTGCTAAATATCTCCCTAATCTTCTGCGATACCTCCTTATAAGCCGCGAACCTCGGCCGCACAAAAACAGCATGCGGGCAAAGCTGCAAAGCCTGCTTACACGGCATGGCCGACCGTATCCCAAACTTCCTCGCCTCATAACTTGCCGTTGCCACCACACCACCCCGACCCTCCGGCGACCCACCCACCACTAAAGGTATGCCCCTCAGCTCCGGGTTATCCCGCTGCTCAACCGACGCATAAAAAGCATCCATATCAATATGAATGATCTTCCGGTGATTTTTTGCAGGCATTTCCATCAATACAAATATAGTTTAGTGATTAGTTAATCAGTGATTAGAGATTAGGAATGTGTGCTTCCAATTTCTAATCTCTAATCACTAACCTCTAATCACTAATCCCTATCTTTGCCCCCATGCAACTCATCACCTGGCATGATTTTGAACAAGTAGAGCTCCGCGCCGGCACCATCCTCGAGGTTATGGATTTCCCCGAAGCCCGTAAACCCGCCTATAAGTTAAAGGTCGACTTCGGCCCCCTCGGCATCAAATGGTCAAGCGCGCAGATCACTAAGCATTATACTAAGGATGAACTGCCCGGCAGGCAGATAATAGGGGTCATCAACTTCCCCAAAAAGCAAATAGCCACCTTCATGTCCGAGTTTTTGGTAACCGGCATGGCCGACGAAAACGGCGACATCGTACTAACTACCATCGACAAACCCGTGCCAAACGGCAGTAAACTCATATAAATGAATTACACAGTATACCTCATCGGCCCGCACCTCATCGGCGCATTATTTATAGTAATAGGCCTGTTGCAGCGCTACCTGCCGCCAAAAAACATTAACCGCTGGTACGGCTACCGCACGTTAACCGCCCGCAGCAGTCAGCAGGCGTGGAATGAGGGCAACCGCTACTCGGCCATGTACATGATAAAAGCCGGGGCATTTGTGCTCATAGTAGGTTTCGCAATAAACGTACTGGCCATAACCTATGTAACCGATTTCCAAACCCGGCAAATGATAGGTTATATCATACTTTTTGGCGGGGCAATGGGGGTGGGTATAGCCATGGTAATGGCCACCGAGAAGCACCTCAAGAAAACCATAAAGAACCTAAAGGTTAAACCACCAGTAAAGCGCCGTAAATGAGGTACATAAACTTTGGCGATGAGCCGCTGTCCATCTCGCCCGACGAGTTTTTTATGAACGAGGCCCTAAAGGAAGCCAAACTGGCCCTTGCCGAAAAAGAGATACCCATTGGCGCCGTAGTCGTGTGCCAGGGCAAGATCATCGGCAGAGGCCATAACCTTACCGAGCGCCTTATCGACGTATCGGCCCACGCCGAGATGCAGGCCCTCACCGCCGCCGCAAATTATATAGGCGGCAAGTACCTTAAAGATTGCACCCTGTACGTAACCCTCGAACCCTGCGTAATGTGCGCCGGCGCCGCCTACTGGTTCCAACTGGGCAAAATAGTATTCGGCGCGTACGACGTAAAGCGCGGCTTTGGCCGGCTAAACCAGCAGGTAACCCACCCCAAAACCATCATCACCGGCGGCATCAAAGAAAACGAATGCGCCGAGCTGGTACGGGAGTTTTTTAAAAGTAAACGGTAGACGGTAGCGAGGTTCGTGGCTCGTGGTTCGAGTGGTTTTAAGTTCCCCTCTCGACCGCGTGCCGCCTTAGCTTTAGCGGTGGAGCAGAGAGTAATAGCCCATGAATAGTCATTTACGGTACATTACTCAAATTATGGTTAACCTAACTTAACACAATTTCAAGCTATTTCAATGTTAAAATATTGATTATCAATTATTTAATAAGAAAGCGAGCTAAATTATGGTTAACCATGAAATTACTCCCTGGTTGGTTTATCTCCGAAAATATTTTTTTGATTCCCTCCGCTCCGAAGGACTCCTATGGAGGGTGTGTTATAAAAGTGATAATTAGTTTTATTTGGGCGTTCCCTGCGGGTCAGGCTTTCCGCTTATACTACACAGGCCTTAAGCGCAAGGCCGGTATCCGCTGCAATCCTTAACGCAGAGTATCGTACCTACGGCACGAAATATGATCGATTTCACCTCATTTCTACCAACATATAGCCCCTACGGGGCTAAAAAGGAGTCACATAATGTTCAATGCTCCGTAGGAGCAATATGTTGGTAGAAAAAACAGTATGCTAAATTCAGCGTGCCATAGGTACGCAACTCCGCGCGTCAGTTGGAAGTGAGCCCAAAGGCCTTTGCCCGCATGCTTCACCACCACGCCATTGCGAGGTACAAAGCAATCTCTGTCGAACTATGCCGGTATTTTAAACGGTTGAGGTCACTAATAGACCGTACTATAGTCTTTTTTGCATATTGTAATAGTTAGGAAATAATTGATTGATATCACATATTTGTTCAATACGCATACAACTATAAGTTTTAAAACCTATCTTTATATAAACCTAATCCATGATTTATAAATGAGCTATTTTTCAGATAATTATAAATATTTATCTTATCCTATAGAAACAGAAAATTCTAAAGGTTTAAGAAACGCACAGATAGGCGCTATTCATTCGATTGCAAGTTACTTTACAGTTCATTCAAAAGAACCTGCAATAATAGTGATGCCCACAGGTGCAGGCAAAACGGGTGTTCTTTTTCTATCTCCATTTGTATTGCGGTCAACAAGAGTATTGGTGATAACCCCAAGTAAGCTTGTTAGAAATCAGATTTCAAATGGATTTGAGGATTTAAAAGTCTTGATAGACAATGGAGCACTACCAACAGATATCACTAAGCCGAAAGTAAAAGAAATATCAGAAGTTTTAGATACTCAAGAAAAATGGACCGAGTTATCCAAGTAAAAGAGATATTTGCGCAGGCATGAGTGCCATCTATACTGAGTGCACCGAAAAAGTCAAGTTCCCGCTTTAAGGATAGCGGATACCGGCACTTCGACAGTGTGTGTGACGGCAGCGCTTAAGCCAATGTCATTAAGTTAAGGAAGATGTGCTCCTACGATGCTCCGTAGGAGCAAAATGTTGGTAGGTAGTAATTACAATTTAAGCCCATCTCGCGTGCCATAGGTACGCAACATAGCGGGGTTCCGTACCTACGGCACGGTATTTATTTCGATTTATTTTTCTACCAATATATAACCCCTACGGGGTTTGCACCCTTAACTTAATGACATT
>CAIWRU010000155.1 GCA_903915155.1 uncultured Mucilaginibacter sp. | reverse complement strand
ATCTGAGCCTTTTGTGGTGTCTAAACCTTCAAAAATAAATCCCTTCTTTTTTGCAGAGAAGGGATTGGAGCGAAAGACGAGATTCGAACTCGCGACCCCGACCTTGGCAAGGTCGTGCTCTACCAACTGAGCTACTTTCGCGTTGGGAGTGCAAATATAGACAGAAATGCATATTCTGCAAGCAAAAAATGTATTTTTTTAGTATAAATTATAAAAGACATTGGCTTTCAGTTATTTCGGTTCGATATATTTTTCAAAAATACCCCGTGTAATTTATAGCTGCCGCAACAAACTATTATTTATAGGCCGCATCATTCCACCTCAGCTCATTTCGTAACTGGTCTATCCTGGTATCTTTACCAATGCGGATGAATTCCAACCCTGCCATGTCGGCAAAATCCTGTAAATGTTCGGCTGTTAAATTCTGGCTGTAGGCCGTATGGTGTGCACCGCCGGCGTATATCCACGCCGCACAGCCGGTTTTCATATCGGGGTATGGTTTCCACAGCACACGTGCAACGGGCAGCTTAGGCAGCTCATTTTGTGGCTCAACGGCTTCAACTTCGTTTATTAATAAGCGGAAACGGTTACCCATATCAATTATTGATGCATTAAGCGCCTCACCTCCGGCAACATTAAACACGAGTCTTGCAGGATCGGCTTTGCCGCCAATACCCAACGGGTGTACTTCTAATGATGGCTTGCCATTAGCCAATGAGGCATCTATCTCAAGCATATGCGAACCTAACACTAATGAATTATCGGGGTCGAAATGGTAGGTATAGTCTTCCATAAAGGCGTTACCACCCGGCAGCCCCGCTCCCATCACTTTAAACGCCCGAACCAAAGCTGCTGTTTTCCAGTCGCCCTCACCCGCAAAGCCATAGCCATCGGCCAATAAGCGCTGTACTGCAAGGCCGGGTAATTGTACCATGCCATGCAGGTCCTCGAAGGTATCCGAAAAACCCTTAAAGCCGCCATCAACCAAAAATTTACGCAAGCCGATCTCAATTTTAGCCGCCTCAACTATTGATGAATGTTTGTTGCCGCCTTTCAGCAACTCCGGGGCCATTGTATAGGTAGCTTCATATTCTGCTACCAGTTTATCAATTTCATCGGTGGTTACATTATTTATAATAGCTACCAGGTCGCCTATGCCATAAGTATTCACAGCAAAGCCAAATTTTAACTCTGCTTCCACCTTATCACCATCAGTAACGGCTACATAGCGCATATTATCACCAAAACGAGCGAATTTTGCGCCCTGCCAGTCGTGCCATCCTGCCGCGGCTCGTGTCCAGGCTGCTATTTGCGCCAATACTTCAGGGTCTTTCCAGTGCCCTACCACAACCTTACGACTCTTGCGCATTCGCGATACGATAAACCCAAATTCCCGATCGCCATGCGCGCTTTGGTTCAGGTTCATAAAATCCATATCAATACTGCTCCACGGAATATCGCGATTATATTGCATATGTAAATGAAGCAACGGCTTTTGCAGTATGCTCAAGCCGCGTATCCACATTTTAGCAGGCGAAAATGTATGCATCCAGGTGATCACGCCTATACAATTTTCGGTGGTATTAGCTTCCTGCAAAGTAGCATAGATTTCTTCGGTCGATTTTACCGTGGGCTTGTAAACTACACGCACAGGCAATTGCGCTGAAGCATCAAGCCCCTTTGCAATTTCAAGCGAATGTTCGGCAACTTTCTTCAGGGTTTCTTCGCCGTACAAATTCTGGCTGCCGGTTATAAACCATACTTCAAATGTTTTCAGATCGATCATATATTTTTATTTCGGATTTCGAATGTTCAATTTCGGATTTATGTATTATTACTGCCCGTAATACGAATCAGGACCATGTTTTCTTTCAAAATGTTTTTTTATTAGCGCATCTTTCAGGCGCGGGGCTTTGTTGTTTATTTGCTCGGTTAAATAAGCCATATGGGCAACCGTTTCGAGTACAGCGCTGTTATACACTGCTTTTTCGGCAGTTTTGCCCCAGGTAAACGGGGCGTGATTACCCACCAGCACCATTTCCACTTCTTTATGATCTAAACCAAGTTCTTTAAAATAGTTGATGATTTGGAAACCGGTTTCGTACTCGTAATCTCCTTTTATCATTTCATCATCCATTGGCGGTGCGCAGGGAATATCAACCGTTAAATGGTCGGCATGGGTAGTACCAAAAATCGGTATGCACCTTTGCGATTGCGCCCAGGCGGTACCAAATGTTGAATGAGTATGTACAATGCCGTTGATACCTTCCCAATGCTTATATAGCACGGCATGGGTTTTGGTATCTGATGATGGCCTCAGTTCGCCTTCAATGGTATTACCATCAAAATCTACGATCACCATTTTTTCGGGCGAAAGGTCTTCATAAGGCACACCGCTTGGCTTTATAGCGAATACGCGTAAATCCCTGTCGGCGGCGCTTACATTACCAAAGGTAAACAGCACCAGTCCCAGTTTGGGCAATTGCATATTGGCTTCGTAAGCGCTTTGTTTTATATGCTGATATTTACTCATAACTAAACTGAATGAGTGGCTAATGCTGAATCAATACTTTGTTCAACCTGAGAAACTACGAAACCTCCAAGCTCCTGGTATTTTTTATAACGAATAATATAAAAACCCTCTAACTCAATATTAGGGTGATACTCGGCGTCAAACCCCCGTCCCATGGCTACCATAGCTTCTTCAACGTTTGGATATATACCCGATGCTACAGCCGCAAACATAGCAGCGCCTAACGCGCAAGTATGTTCAAATTGATGAATGCGAATTGGCATCCCCAACACATCCGCCATCATTTGCATAATATAGGGCGATTTTTTGGCCACACCCCCAATACCAATAATCCCTTTAACAGGTATCCCCTCCTGCACAAAACGGTCGACAATACTTTTTGCCCCAAAACAGGTGGCTTCGGCCAGTGCACGAAACATCCTCGGGGCATCACTGCCAAGGCTTAAACCAGTAATTGCACCTTTAAGCATTTGATTGGCATCCGGTGTACGGCGTCCGTTAAACCAGTCAACCGCAAGTTCATTAATTTCATCTAAGGGTAGTAAAGCCGCTTGTTTGCTTAATTCGGGGATAATAGCGTTTTCCAGTTCGAGTTTTAATGCTTCGGCTGTAGTACTATCAATTAATTTAGTTTGCGACAGCAGGTTTTGAAGGGGCCATGCGAGTATATTTTTAAACCATGCATAAGTATCACCAAAAGCCGATTGACCTGCTTCCAGCCCTGTCATGCCGGGGATAACCGAACCATTCACCTGCCCGCATATGCCACGCACTAGCTTGCCTTCCATTTCATCAGTTGGTGCTACCAGTATATCGCAGGTTGATGTACCCATCACCTTGCTTAAATAATAGGGTTCTATTTGCCCTCCAACGGCACCCATATGCGCGTCAAACGCACCGGTTCCAACAACTACATCTGTCGATAATCCTAAACGTTCGGCCCACTCGTCACTAAGCGTACCGGCTGCCTCGTCGGCAGTATATGTTTTTGTGAATAAACGCGCCCTGAAACCGCTTAACAACGGGTCGAGCGAAGAAAAAAATTCCTCCGGGGGCAAACCGTCAAATTCTTCGGCCCAAAGCGCTTTATGCCCCGCCGAACAACGGCCACGTTTTATATCGGCAGCATTTGTACCGCCTGTTAGCAAAAATGGTATCCAGTCGCAATGCTCTACCCATGAGTGTGCAGCCTTGCGTACCTTTTCATCAGCCCTTAATACATGAAGCAGCTTGGCCCAAAACCATTCTGATGAATAGATACCGCCCACATATTTTAAATAATTTACCGAGAATTTAGTGGCATGTTCGTTTATCTCGGCGGCTTCTTTCACACCGGTATGGTCTTTCCATAAAACGAACATGGCGTTTGGATTTTCTTCAAAACCCGGGGTTAAGGCCAGTGGCACTCCGCTTTCACTAACAGCTACAGGTGTCGACCCGGTGGTATCAACCGATATACCTTTTATGTTGCGGGCAACCGCATCGCCGCCTGCCAATTTTATACATTCTTTTATAGTGGACTCAAGGCCCGATATATAATCCAAGGGATGCTGCCTGAACTGGTTATTCGGCGCATCGCAAAACTGCCCCTGCTGCCAGCGTGGATAATAATATACCGACGATGCTAATTCCTTACCGTTAGCAGCGTTAATTATCACCGAACGGACAGAATCGGAACCGTAGTCCACGCCTATCACAAATTTATCGTTAGTCATATTGGTTTATAATACGTGTCGAAGTAACACTAATTTTTTTATAAAATAAAGAGTTTGGCAGAAAAAATTTCAGGCTTAATAAAATAGCCTTCTAAAGGTGTTTTATATACATGTAAATCGTTAAAATCAATTTTCAAAAACACATTCCAATATTATTGCAAAGAACACCTCTTAACATGAGTGTACAATTTATACTTATAAATTATTAAACGCTATTACAACATATTTTTTAATTTGGCAGCTTTTAAAAATCATAAATAATAATGATGCCAAAAGCTTTACTATTCGACCTGAACGGGACTATAATTGATGACATGGAATATCATACCAAAGCCTGGCAGCATTTGTTTAACACCGACCTTGGTGCCAACTTAAGTTGGAAAGATACCAAGAAAGAAATGTATGGCAAAAACCAGGAAGTATTGGTAAGAATATTTGGCCCTGAAAGGTTTACACAGGCCGAAATGGATGAACTATCGATAGAAAAGGAAAGGCGTTATCAAAAGGAGTTCTTCCCGCACCTGGCACTTATACCCGGCTTGCACAACCTACTTGAAGATGCCTGGCAAAAGGATATCCCCATGGCTATTGGTTCGGCAGCTATTCCTTTTAATATTGATTTTGTGTTGGATAATCTTAACATACGACATTACTTTAAGGCTATAGTTAGTGCCGACGATGTAAAATTTAGCAAACCCAACCCTGAAACTTTTTTAAATGCCGCCGCTTTGTTAAACGTAAACCCAACTGATTGCCTTGTTTTTGAAGACACCCCGAAAGGCGTCGAAACTGCGTTAAATGCAGGTATGAAATGTATAGTGCTTACCACTACACATCAGCAACATGAGTTTGAGCACCTCGATAATGTACTTTATTTTGCACCTGATTATACCGACGACTATTTTAAAAATCTACTAATCTAACCGACCGTTTCCGGGCTTCTTTTGACATTTATTTCCGACAGGATATGCAGCGCCATTTTTTTTGCCTGGTGGCGCAATTCGGGTACGGCGGTGCTTTCCCATAAAATACCTTTCAGGTTACCTCCTACCACAAACATATTGGGTTTACGTACGCCATCGGCAGTAATAATACAACCGTCCGGGTCAGTATTGATGCCTAAATTGAACGGGCCGGGGCATATAGTGCCCTTTTGGGTAAGCGTACGCAACAGCTCATTTGCCGAGCGGGTTATATTCGTTTCGGGGCCGGTACAGTTTATTATTCGCTGCACGGTGAGTTGGCGCGCAATACCATCGCTGTTTATCAGCACTTCAATCTTATCGCCTTTTGCTTTAGCCGAAACAACTGCCCCTTTGTGTGTTACCAGCTTCTGATCAGCACGCATCTGTTCAATAATATGATGCATTTGAGTAGGCAAACGGTGTCGCACCCTGTCCCAAAAAGCGCTTATTTTTTTCAGGAACTGGCATTTTTCATCCATTGTGAATGACTGCCACAGTGTTTGTATCCTCGGTCTTAGGGAATCAATAACCGGGTATATAGATTGTCCGTATTTGTCGGCAAGCTTGCGGTGTTTATTAATAATACCAACTAACCCGGTCAGGTCCGAAGTATTATCCAGTATTCCTGTTTCGCTCACATACGGTTCTTTAGCATCCCGCCAAGGCTTCAACCTGTAACCATGCGGAGAGATGGTATGGATAGTTTGCTTACAGCCGTTTTCCAATAGACCGAGTACCGTATCGACCATGGTAAGGCCGTTGCCAATAATTAAGATGTCGTTCTCATCCTCTATATTTTCAATACAACCGTTTTTCCATGGGTCGCCAAAATAGCGTGAGTTGGTTTTTAATGCACCGTCCAAACCCGAAACAAAATTTGGCAGGTCGTTGCCCGTAGCCAATATCACCATATCAGCTGTTATTGCAGGATATTTTGTGGCGATGATCTGCAACTGATCATTATTTTCAACAATGTCAACTGCTTTATCATTATAAACCCATATACGCTTGTTATAACCTTGCTTATCCAATTCGTCGCGCCAAAGCTGGCTAAGGTATTGGCCATAAAATTTGCGCGGCGAAAATTCAACTGCTAATTTTTCCTTTTCAGTTTCGGGAATATTGTTCATCTCCACCAGCCATTGCAAAAAGTGCCCTGGCTTATCAGGAAAAGCGCCCATGTTTCCATTTGGAACATTCAGCAACAGATTCTCGGTATGCGGTTCATAAGCTACGCCGCAGGCAATTTTCTTTTCGCTGTTGATAATGTGGATGTGCAAATATTCCTCGGCATCCTGCAGCAAATTAATAGCCGTAAGTATGCCACAAAATCCACCGCCAATAATGGCTACATTCAAAGGTTGATCTGTTTCAGTCAATGTAATTTTATTATGGTCAGATAAAATTTAAATAAGAAACTCTGATGTCACGGGCAGAATCGAACTGCCGTAAGAGGTTTTGCAGACCTCCACCTATCCACTCGGTCACGCGACTATTTTTTATTACGCCAACAAAGCTATAGAAATCTACTTAAACTACCAATTTAGTAGTATTAAAGTTACAATATGTTATTTACTCATCTTCTCACACCAAAAGTTATTAAAACAAAAAACCCCGGCGATTTGATCACCGGGGCTTCTGTTTATTATTTAGCTTGCTTATTTTAACGCAGCCTCAAGCTTTTTAGCATCATCCAGGTGCATTTGGATAACCGGCAATGTTTTGCGGGCAAAATCCTGTATGGTTTGGTTCTTATCATCCACCTGGTCAGAGAATAATTCTACCGCCTCTTCATGATCTTTTACCATCATTGCAATATAAGCTTTATCAAATTCAGCGCCTGTTTTTTTAGAAAGACTATCAATTAATTCCTGGTGTTCGGCACTAATGGTATCCTTTTCAGTTATCATTTTATCTGTCTCAAGCGAGTCAAGGGTTTTGTTAGCTTTTGAATGATCGGTTATCATCATTTCGGCAAAACTTTTAACATCGGCATTTTGAGAATTAGTTGCGGCTAACTGCGACGCCTTTATTTCGGTCAACCCGCCTTCAAAGCCATTTTTAATGAGCGTTATACCGCCATCATCAACCAATGTTTTTTCGTCAAGGTATTTTGCCTTGTAGTTATCCATACATGATTGTACTGAAAATGCAATAGCCAGTCCCAATACCGGGTAAATAAATTTCTTCATTTTAGTGTGTTATATCAATTTTAACAAGCAACAAACCAACGGGTTTATTATTTCATGCAAAACAAATCAATTTCTGTATAATAAGCCAATAATGACGGAAAAAAATATTTTATTTAGTCCGAAAGACAGAAAGTCGGGAAGTCCGCAAGTTTTGCTTGTACTTTCGGACTTCCTGACTATTTATGCAAGATTTCTTCCCGCATTAACAATACCGTACACGGTCCGTATCACCAGTTTGTCATACATATCCGTCAACTCCTGTTCGCTTTGCTCGTTATTAAGGCATTGAAGTGCATAATGCTGAATTATCACTAATGGCAACACTATCCTTTCACGTATACCTATCGATCGCCTTTCAACCGGGTATTCATCCATCAGAGCAATGCTTCCTGTTAATTCATTCAGCATCAATTTAGTAAGGTCATACTCATCCTTTAGCATCTGCCAAAAAGCGCCGAATTTTTTATCGTTTTTAAGATGGGCTGTTACCCTGAAATCTGATTTAGACATGGACATCATGCAGTTATCCAGCATCGTCTTAAAAAACCCTGATGAATGGTAAAGATGTTTTATCTCTGCCCAATTGCCAGCTTCCTTCATTTTTTGAAGTGCGGTACCTACCCCATAAAAACCCGGGATATTTTGTTTTAACTGGCTCCACGAGGTTACAAAGCTTATGGCCCGCAAGTCTTCCAACTTCAGTTGTTTGTCGCCCGAGTTACGTTTGGTTGGCCTGCTGCTGATATTAATGCGCGAAAGCAATTTTAGTGGGCTGAATTTCTCCAGGTATTCCACAAACAAAGGGTGCTGCCGCAGGTCCATGAAAAGTTTATAGCTTTCGGCAGCCATCTCTGCTATCAGATCCTTATTGCGGGTGCTTAACAGGTCGTTTTTGTTTGGGTATAGTTCCGAGACGATACCCGCGTTTATCAGCTGCTCCATATTAAATCGTGCCGTTTCAACCGAACCGTATTGTGAACTTACGGTTTGCCCTTGTATGGTTAACTGAATATGTTCGTTTGCTATTTCATCACCCATTGAGGCGTAAAAACGGTGTGTTTTGCCACCACCACGTGCCGGCGGGCCACCACGGCCGTCAAAAAATGCGAGATCTATCTCGTATTTACGTGCCAGGGCAGTAAGTTCAACCTTAGCTTTGTATATCGACCAATTCGCCATCAGGTAACCGCCATCTTTCGTGCTGTCAGAAAAACCGAGCATTATGGTTTGGCGATTTCCCCTGTGCTTTAAATGTTCTTTATAAAACGGGTGCGTATACAGCTTCTCCATTATTTCGGCGGCGTGGGTAAGGTCGTTCACCGTTTCAAATAATGGCATAAAATCAACGCTCAGGCTTTCCTTTTTCCAGCCACTCCACAAAAACAGATCGATCAGCTGCAAAATATCCGATGCCTGCTGGCAGTTACTGATTATAAAACGCTGGCAGGCCTTTTCGCCATTAGCGTGTTGGATCTGTTTCACCAGGCGAATGGTATCTAACGTGTCGCGGATATCATCATCGGCACTTGTCGGGCATTTAAAATTAGCTTCTTCAAAGGTTAGGTTGGCAAGCTTGTCATCTTCATCCAAACTATCGTACCCGTTAACTATGCTGTCTTTTATTTTTGCCTGTTTTGTGGCATAGGTAAATACTTTGCGCAGTATGCGGCTATCCTGCCTAATATCAAGCGTAGCAAAGTAACAGCCGAACAATTTTACCTTGCGTATAAGGCCTTCAACCACATCAACAAACAAACTGTCGTGGTTATTTATAAGTGTTTCCCTTATCGATTGTAACATGGCTAATAGCTCGCCCTGCAGATCTTCCTGGTTCTCGTCGGGGCTAAAAGCATTCTGGTAAAGTAATTCTTCCAGCTTTAATATGGTATCGCCAAAGCCGCGGAAGGTAATGCGCCTTTTCAATACCCTAAAATCGCGGTAATAACAACGGAAAACTATCTGCCGCAATAGCTTCGAAACCTCGCGGGTAGTTTCCATGTTTACGTTCGGGTTGCCGTCGCGATCGCCACCCGGCCAAAACCCAAGTTCCAGTATGCGATGATTGTCGGTCAAGTCCACATCAAACTCTTCTTCGAGTTTTGATTGTATGCCCGATATGGAATGATAAAAAATATTTTCAAGGAACCACACCAAACTAACTGCCTCATCAACAGGTGTTGGCGAGGTTTTATTAAAGAAAGGCGTTTTGCCCAGTTGTTGCAACAAACCATCAATACTATTTATATCGTTGGTTTTCAATGCTTCTATCAGGTCGGTCATTATGCCCAATACGCTGCCAGGATAAAACTGGGTTGGGTGAGCGGTAAGCACGAGGCGTAGCGAGAAATCCTTCAGCTTATCACTGATGTTCTGACGGGCCTCATCGCTTACACTTGCCTGCTGTAACAAACTTTGTAATGAACCTGAGTCATCGGGCCGGCCAATTTTATTGAATGATGAATCCTCAATGGCATCAAACAAAACCACCTGTCGCTCAATATATTGTATGAACCTGAACAAGCGATTTATTTGTTCGCGGTGGTCAATGCCGGGTACATAATTTTGAAAGAACGATTCAATAATTTCCTTTGGCGATTGCTGGTTTATGGCACCCTTTTCGCAATGCGAACTGAAAAAAGGCAGCAAAATGCCAATTTCCTTTACCTGGTAAAATGGCAATGTTTGGAATAAACTGTTATACAACTCAAAACGGGTAACCACTTCATGGTTAAAAGCGGTTTCTCTTTGGCTGAGTTTTAACGTTGAGGACATACTTATACGGCTGATATTGAATACAAAAAAACGGTAATATTTAATGAGGTCGCATTAAAGGTGTGAATTTAATTATCTTATGCGAAAAAACAGTAAAAAATTGAATATTTATTAATAATAAGCATGTATTACTGCCAATATTTATTGTAAAGCTATCATACGATTAAATTTTTTAAATTTGCATCATCAAATATCTCCAACAAACCGTGTTTAATAAAATCAAGCTAAAAGATGTAATAGGCTTTTTTTACAGCCAGTATTTTTCTGATGGTCTGCGCATTACTATCGGTGTTTTATTGCCCTCGCTGGTAATGGCACAGTTAGGCCACTTTGATACTGGTATAAGCCTGTCGTTAGGGGCGCTATGCGTAAGCGGAGTTGATACCCCAGGCCCACTTGCGCACAAGCGCAACGCAATGGCTATATGCAACTTATCCATATTTATTGTAGCTATAACCACCGGTTTTTCCAGGCTGAACCTTTACACTTTGGGCTTAGAGATAGCCGTATTTTCCTTCTTGTTTTCCATGTTTACGGTATATGGCGCAAGGGCGGCAGCAGTTGGCACAGGCTCGTTATTGGTGATGATACTGATGATGGATAAAGAAGTAAAGCCCGATGAAGTGGTTAGCTATAGTGCTGTTATTTTATTAGGCGGCATTTGGTATATGCTTTTTAGCCTGGTGTTTTTTGGCATACGGCCCTATCGCGCTGCACAACAGGCTTTAGGCGAAAACATTAACGATATAGCCAAATTTTTGCGCATTAAGGCTGCGTTTTACGAGCCAGATACGGATATTGATGAGAACTACCGCAAACTGGTATCGCAGCAGATACAGGTTAGCCAGCACCAGGACCTTGTAAGAGAAATACTTTTCAAGACACGTTTACTGGTGCAGGAATCAACCAGCGCCAGCCGGATATTGGTACTAACGTTTGTTGACCTGGTGGATATGTTCGAGGGCATAATGGCTACCCACTACGATTATGCGGGCATGCGCGAAAAATTTAAAGGCACGGGGATACTGGAAGAAGTGGCTGAAATATTATACCACATGGCCAACGAGGTGGAGAATGTGGCTTTTATTGTACTATCGAACACAAAATATAAAAATCCGGTTGATTTTACGCCCGAACTGGAACGGCTTAAGCTTAAAATTGATGCCTTTGGCGAAACCGACAACGAAACCAGCAATTTGGTACTAAAGAAAATACTGGTTAACCTGCGCGACATGAACCAGAAGATAACCGCCATTTATAATTATTATCACTCTGATTCGGCGAGGTTGTTATTTGAGAACCGCAGAAAAATTGAATACACCAAATTTGTGACCCGGCAAGATTATGCGCCGCACATATTTACCGATAACCTGTCGTTTGGCTCGGCGGCATTTAAGCATGCTTTGCGGGTTTCTTTGGTTTGTTTAATCGGCTTTATTACAGCTAAAACCATATCGCAGGGGCACCACAGCTACTGGATATTGCTCACCATTATTGTAATATTAAAACCGGGGTTCAGCCTGTCAAAGCAACGCAATTATCAACGGTTGATAGGCACCATATTTGGCGGCATGATAGGCATTGCGCTATTATTATTGGTGCATAACCAAACTGCAATGTTCATATGCCTTATATTTTTTATGCTGGGCTGTTATAGCTTTTTAAGGTTGAATTACGTAGTGAGTGTAATATTCATGACGCCTTATGTACTGGTGCTGTTCAGCTTTTTGGGCGTTAACCATATAGTGGAGGAACGTATTACCGATACCATTATAGGTTCGGTGATAGCGTTTATTGCCAGCTATTTGATATTCCCATCGTGGGAGTTTGAGATGATACAGGAAAACCTGCGCGATGTAATATATGCCAACGCCAACTATCTGTCAAAAATAGCCGAGAACATTTGCGGCAGGGTGGTTGAAACTACCGAATATAAACTTGCGCGAAAGGATGTCTTCCTGAAATCGGGTAACCTATCAGCTGCATTCGAACGGATGACTTCCGAGCCCAAAAGCAAGCAAAAGAACATAAAGGAGATACACAAGTTTGTGGTGCTGAACCATATTTTATCGTCGTACATCGCTACTGTCGCCTCAGAATTTATTGGTAAAAAATTTGTCGATCCGCAGCCGGAGATCAGTCGCGCAGTTAAAAAAAGCCTGGGTGTTTTGAATGACATAAGCATAAAACTGGGCGGCAAAAAGGTGGATGTAGTGACAGAGCAACCCGTTATTGTCAGCATCAGCCGTGCAAAAGCCGACATTATAAATGACAATAGCTTGTTAAAAGAGCAGTTGGGTTTTATTAATAAGATAAGTAATGATATTGCGCGGGTGACTGATGGAATTGTAGATTACGAATAGTAAATAAATACATAAAACAGTCATGTCGAACTTGTTTCGGCATCACATGCTGCCTTGTTGATATTCCCGCCAACAAACAAACGCAAATTAATCGACTGGCAATCAATAACTGACAAAACACTATCACCACTTTTCCAAAACCATTTCACGAAATTTGAACATATCGCAGCTATGCGTAAAAAAATCGTTCTTTGAAATATTAAAAACTTAAAGTCTCCCCTACGGGGGGGAGATTTAGAGGGGGCTGCCTTACAACAACTCCGTAGCCAAATTAGCCAACTCGCTCCGCTCCCCTTTTTGCAGGGTGATATGTGCATACAGCGGATGGTCTTTTGCCTTATCAATCAAATAACTTAAGCCGTTACTTTCCGCATCCAAATAAGGGGTATCTATCTGGTAAATATCACCCGTAAACACAAATTTGCTGTTCTCTCCGGCTCTGCTGATAATGGTCTTTATTTCGTGCGGGGTAAGATTTTGGGCCTCATCAACTATAAAAAATATCTTGCTCAATGTACGACCACGGATAAAGGCCAGCGGGGCAATGGAAATTTTATCGTTGGCTACCAGTTCATCCAGTTTGGCCTGCATCTTTTCATCGTCTGCAAACTGATCCTTAATAAACTTTAAATTATCCCATATCGGCGCCATGTAAGGGTCGATCTTTGATTTAATGTCGCCAGGTAAAAAGCCAATATCCTTGTTGCTTAGTGGCACAATGGGGCGGGTGACATATATCTGCCTGTAATGCTTGCGCTGTTCCAATGCACCTGCCAATGCCAGTAGCGTTTTACCCGTACCTGCGTTGCCTTGTATGGTTACTAATTTAATATCTGGATGCAGTAACGCGTGAATAGCGAAGGCCTGTTCAATATTTTTGGGGAAGATATTAAATATGGGTTGCTCGGTCACTCGCTCTAATACCTTGCTTTGCGAATTATAAAACGCCGGCACCGAATTATTTTTGCCATTTAAAATGTAAAAATGGTTACTGGCGTGGGCCTGTATATCGTTAAATGTGTCAACCGGCAGCGCATCGTGCTTGTTCAGCTGGTTCAGCAGTTTTTCGGCTACCTTGTTTAGCTCGGTTTTGCCGGTGTAAAGCTCATCTACATTTTTAACCTTGCCGGTTTCGTAATCCTCGGCATATAAATTAAGCGCTTTGGCTTTCAGGCGGAGGCAAATATCTTTCGATACCAGCACCACCTTTTTATCAGGATTTTCTTCCTGCAAAACCAGGGCGGCATTTAAAATACGGTGATCGGTTTTTTCGGAGCCGAATATAGCGGCGGAGTCAGCAGCCACGTTTTTGGTATCGATTATTACCTTAAAACTGCCCTTGCTTTGCCCGTTAAGCGGCCGCCAGGTATTGATGAGGTCGTTGCGGGAAATATCATCCATCAGCCTAATAAAGCTGCGCGCCTCGAAATTGCGGGTATCGTTACCGCTTTTCATATTGTCCAGTTCTTCAAGTACCTGTATGGGTATGGCCACATCGTGCTCCTGGAAATTCTCAAAGGCATTATGGTCGTAGAGGATAACAGAGGTATCTAATACAAATATTTTTTTCTTGCCGCCTGATTTTCCTTCCTTTTGCATAAAGGCTAAATTAGGATTTTTTTGGTGAATTAGCAGGCTTGCACCGCGGTTACCAGGGAAATCGCTTTTTAGAAATATTCAAACTTTTTTCAGAAAAAAATATATTGACCCATAGGGTATGCCCCTTTGTAGTAGCCAGTAAAAATGAGCTATTTTGCCACGTAGTGGCTACCCTTTGTCATCATTCTGGTAAATGAGGAAATGTCGGTTACTTGTTTGCCGAATGGGTAGCCCTTACAGGGCAAAAAAAATATTTTATCATCTTTTCTACAAAGGGGTAGACCCTATGGGTCAATAATAAGTTCCCGGATAAAAAATATCGGACTTTTAAACGCGATTACCCCGCGTGGCTAGCAAAGTTTAATTCACATGCTAACTTAGCGCATAGTCATTTGCTTTTCACATCAAAAACCCAGTAAGTTGCAGAGTTAGGCTTAACTGTTAAGGGAAATACCGTTCCGTTTATATGCGGTTTTAAAATTTCGGATTTAATCATATTCGGATGCTCCTGGTTATTAAAGTCTTTCATGTTACGCGCATATAATGTATAGCCTTTATCGCATTGTAAAGATGTTACTTTAAGCTGCTTAAGATCAAACTTACGGGTAATTTTATCATTGCTAAAGTTCAGCAATATGATCACAAACTTGTTTTTGTCCTGGCTCCATCCGGCCTGTACTAAAACCTTACTGTCAACTATAGCGTTGCTCACTTTAACAGGCACCGATAACTTAGTTAACTCCAGGAAACGATAGGCTTTGCCGGGAGCGCTAACAAAAACATTTTCCTTAGTTACATTAATAAGGTTTTCTCCATACGAATTGATGTAGGCCCAGTAGTTGGCAAAAAGAAAATCACCGCCCAGGTTCTGAAATTTGATGTAATTTTTAATGCCGCTCATGCCATGTGCCCAACGCACCGTTTTATTTAATTCTGAATCTTTAGCTTCATCATCTGTTTGGTGATTTAAGCCATCGACGCCGGTATTGGTTTCTGCTGCATAAGGAAAGGTTGTTTCAGTATCGCAAATGGTTATATGGGTGCCATGCGCTTTATTGTAGTCATTGATAATATCCAGGGCTTTGCGATATTGTTCAAAGGTCAGGTCCTCTCTTTTATTCACCACATCAATATATCCCCCGGCTATATCCAGCATTTCTTTTAATTTGGGACCATAAATGAAATATGCGCCCATGATTATCTTTATACCGGGATCGACCTTTTTCATGGCCTTCGAAAACTCAACGCATTTATGTGCATAGGCAAAAGCATCAAATTTACGGTAAGGCTCATTATCCATTTCCCAGTATTTCACTTTAAATGGGGCTATATTACCGGTACTAACGCGTAACGCATTGCCGGGTGAATTACAAAAGGCCAACCAATCTGCGGCATTTTCGGCTGTGTTTAACATCACGGCAATGTCAAGCACCGGCTCGGCTTTGGTGAGGCGGCAAAGATTTAAAAATTCTACGGTACCAACATCTTGTATAACGTCACTACCCCCATCAGACAAAGCACCAAACATCATTTTTCTTTGCTGCCTGTTACCTATTCCGTCTCGCCACGAATAGGTAGATGCAACGCACCCACCCGGAAAACGTATAGTACCCACCGGAACACTATCCCTCATGGCTACAACTACATCTTTACGCCATCCCCCTACATTATCGGCCGGCATTAACGATAGCATATCCATATTCAGTTTATTACCTGCATGTACCTTAATTGCAAATGTGCCACGGCCCTCGTAATCAAAGGCGGGAAGGGTGGTTGAGTAATTTTTGAAATAGCCTGTGTTTACAACTATGGTTTGTTCTGCTAATGGTTTTGAAAAGTCTTTTTCTTTAAATAGACAAATTGAGATAGTAACCGTTTTTTTTGTTACACTATCAGCGGTAAACTCCTGCAAATTATTTAACAAACCTTCAAATTGATAACTCACTCCTTTGCGCAGGTAAATACTATCCTGGCAAAATAAAATATCCTTATCGTTTGACTTATTAAATATCTTTACACAGCGTTTGCCATGAGCAGGCAAGGGCCAAGTCCCGTTAAAAATTTCCATTGCGCTTGCCTTATCGGCAGCATCTTTTTGTAAGTACCACTTGGCGGCTTCGTAGCCAGTATGCCACCAATCAGCGGTTGCCTTGTTTACATTTTTCACTGATCCGCCTCCTGCATAATCACCTAATTGGGCTTCATCTTCTTCAAAACTCCTGTTGTATAATAGTTCGGCCCACATGTTGTCGGTAGACCGACCCCAGCCCAGTTCCAGGAAACTACTATATAATAAACGACTGATAGGTTTATTTACGATAGCGCTATCCTTAACATAATAGGTATTTTGAGCAAATGAGGAATATCCAAGCATCAAGATTCCGGCAATTAACATAATTTTTTTTCGCATAGTATTAATTTCAATGTTCGGAGGATAAACTTAGATGATTTTTTTTCACAATCCGCTACACAAACGTTTGACTGATTTCTCAAAGTCTTAAAATATAATTTT
>CAIWRU010000154.1 GCA_903915155.1 uncultured Mucilaginibacter sp. | reverse complement strand
CCCTGCATACTGCGGGCGATAACCCCGTCAGCAGCGCATAATACCATATAAAGCCAATGATAACAACAGCCCTAAGCACTCTCCCATACTTATACCTATTCAAAAACCCCAGCGCAAAACTCAGCATAAAATAGATCACAGCTACCTGCGCCCCCGATACCGTGAGCACATATACCGTCCCCGTGTTTTGGTAGGCCTGCAAAACATCGCTGCTTAAATCGGCCCGGTAACCTAATATAATGGTCGACGCTACCGCTATGGCCGCAGGGTCGTGCATGTTGGCTTTTAGCTTTTCAACCAAATGCTGCCGCAAGCGTAACGAATAAGCAATAATCGGGTTACTGGAATCGTGTGCCAACACCTGATACTGTCCCTGGAACAAAAACTGCTGGTAATAAATATTTTTATTGGCGAGGTATTGCTTGTAATTAAATTCCGCCGGATTATATGGCGGCTCAACAGCCGCATATTTTGTCGGGATAAGCAATTCGTCACCATAATAAAGGTTACGGGCGGTACTGTCCTTCAAAGTAATGAGTAGCGTGCCACTGGTAGGTTTTTTTGCTTTATTGGTGATGCTTTCTTCAACGGTTGCCGTAAACCTTAACAAGCCGTTCTTTAAAACAGGTTCGTTGCTGATTTTTACTAAAACGTATTGGGATTTTGTTTTGGAGAAATGATCGCTGCGGTTTAATTCGCTATACCCTGCCACACTTATCCAGCCAAACGAAAATAAAATTAGCGTAATCAAAACTCCCCCAATCCATCGAACTTTATAAATATAAAACTTTTTGTAGGCTATGTTGAGAGCTATAAATACAGTACTTAATGCAACCGCAGTAATAATTAACGCATTGGTGTCTGCAAACCGCGCATAGCTTACCGCGAGGCTAATGCCCAGAAGGAAAGGGATAATTAAAATTACAAAAGGAATTTCGCCCTTGTGATTTGCTATCATAAATTCTTTTTGTCATTTCGACGAGGTACGAGGAGAAATCTTATACAATGTGCTAAGCGTAGATGCATGGCGTTTAAGATTTCTCACTACCGTTCGAAATGACATGATTTGTGTAAGATTTAAATTTCAAGAAATAAAGATAGCCTTTCCCCGAAAAATTACAACTGGTCGCGCACTTCTAACAGGAAACTTTTGAGATTTTCGAGCGAGTTGATCACTTTCTGCGTATCACGGGTATCGGTTGAGTTGTTTTTCAGGTGTTCCTTAGCGCCGTGAAGAGTGTAGCCCTTATCGCGGATGAGATGGAAGATAATTTTAAGGTTCTCAATATCCTCAGGAGTAAAATAGCGGTTGCCCTTTTTGTTCTTCTTGGGCTGCAGCACATCAAATTCCTTCTCATAAAACCGTATCAGCGACTGGTTCACATCAAACATAGCCGATACCTCGCCCATGGTGTAATACATCTTGTTGATCTCGCGTTCTTTGTAAGGCATCTTTATTTCGGATTTCGGATGTTCAATTTCGAATTTATTCTTTATTCGGATTTCGAATTTAGGAATAACGGTTGATTATTTATTAAAGTGTGTTAAAATAATTAACCGCGCATCATCGCCTTTAATATACATCATGAAAATCCTTAAATCTGTTCAATCAAGGTTCAGACAAATAATTAACTTTGCCCTCATGACCGCTCCACAAATACGCAAGGCTTTTTTAGATTTTTTCGCTGGCAAAGGACATATCATCGTCCCATCGGCTCCCATTGTAGTTAAGAACGACCCAACCCTCATGTTCACCAACGCGGGTATGAACCAGTTTAAGGCTATTTTTTTGGGCGAGGAACAGCCTAAAGCCCCTCGTGTGGCCGATACCCAGCGCTGCCTGCGTGTTAGCGGCAAGCATAACGACCTGGAGGAAGTAGGTATCGACACCTATCACCACACCATGTTCGAGATGCTGGGCAACTGGAGCTTTGGCGACTACTTTAAAAAGGAAGCCATTGCCTGGAGCTGGGAACTGCTGACCGAAGTTTATAAACTGCCCAAAGACCGCCTGTACGTTACCTATTTTGAGGGCGATAAAAAAGAAGGCCTGGAAAAAGATACCGAAACCTACGACCTGTGGAAACAATATGTAGATGAAGCCCACATACTCCCCGGCAACAAGAAAGACAATTTTTGGGAAATGGGCGAAACCGGCCCTTGCGGCCCCTGTTCGGAAATACATTTCGATAGTCGCCCGGATGATGAGCGCAAGGCCGTTAGCGGTGCGACGTTGGTAAATGCCGATCATGACCAGGTGATAGAAATATGGAACGATGTGTTCATGCAGTTCAACCGTTTAAAGGGCGGCGCTTTGGTACCCCTTCCCGCCAAACATGTGGACACCGGTATGGGCTTTGAACGTTTAGTGCGTGTTTTACAGGGCAAGTCTTCAAATTATGACACCGATGTTTTTCAACCGCTGATACAGTTTATTGCGGAGAAAAGCGGCAAGAAATATAACAGCGCCGCCAAACCCGGCGAAGATGGCTGGAACGATGCCGTTGCCATGCGCGTAATGGCCGACCATATACGTGCTATTAGCTTTGCTATTTCTGATGGGCAATTGCCATCAAACAATAAAGCCGGTTATGTTATCCGCCGCATTTTGCGGAGGGCTGTCAGGTACCAGTATCAATATTTAGGATTTAAAGAACCATTCTTGAATACCTTAGTGCCTTTATTGGCCGAGCAATTTAAAGGGGTGTTTGATGAGTTGTGGAATCAGAAGGATTTTGTACAGAAGGTTATACTTGAAGAAGAAGTTAGTTTTTTGAGGACATTGGAAAAAGGAATTGAAAAATTTAAAGATTACCTTGAAACTTTTTTTGATGAAAAAACTAGAGAATTTGTGTCGAGTAAATATCCTAATTATAAAACTTCCATCACTGATGCTGATAATTATTTAAGAGGTTTACATAATAGTTTGAAAGGAAAGGTAATAGAAGGAAATTTTGCTTTCGAATTATCTGACACTTATGGTTTTCCCTTAGATCTTACCGAATTGATGGGCCGTGAAAAAGGAATGTCCGTTGATATTCAAGGCTATGAAGTCGCCCTCACCGAACAAAAAACTCGCTCCCGCGCAGCCACCGCTATTGATACCGGCGATTGGGTGATTTTGAGGGATGACGACAACGTTGAATTCACCGGCTATGATGAAACAGAAACCATTGCCCATGTAGTAAAATACCGCAAGGTGACCGCAAAGGGTAAGGAACAATATCAAATAGTACTGGATAAAACACCATTCTACGCCGAAAGCGGCGGCCAGGTGGGCGATACCGGCGAACTGATTTTTCCTGATGGTGAAGTGATCGAGGTTACCGATACCAAGAAAGAGAATGGTCTTACCGTACATTTTGTAGATAAGCTGCCGGATGATATTGATGATGCCTTAACTGCAATCGTCGATGCCAGTAAACGCAATCGTACCAACAGCAACCACTCAGCAACACATTTGCTGCATGCCGCGTTGAAACAGGTTTTGGGCAGCCACGTGAACCAGAAAGGCTCATTGGTTAATGCCGAATACCTGCGTTTCGACTTCTCGCATTTTGCAAAAGTTACCGATGAGGAACTATCGCAAATTGAGTCGATAGTAAACGAAAAGATACGCGAGAACATCCCGCTGAAGGAAGAACGCATGGTGGCTTATAAAGAAGCGCTTACCCGCGGGGTTAATGCCCTGTTTGGCGAAAAATATGGCGAATATGTGCGCATCATTACGTTCGATGATAATTTCAGCAAGGAGCTTTGCGGCGGTACGCATGTGAAAGCTACCGGGCAGATCAGTTACTTTAAGATCATATCCGAAAGCGCCGTTGCGGCAGGTGTTCGTCGTATCGAAGCCATTACGGGTATTGCTGCGGAGCTGTATATCAACGAGCAAAGCAGGCTGGTTAATGAACTAAAAGGCCTGCTTAAAAATCCGAAAGATATTGCCAAAAGCGTGGAAACCCTGCTGGAAGAAAACGCCAAACTGAAAAAGGAGATCGAAAAGTCGGTGTTGGAAAAATCATCCGGCTTAAAAAATGAATTAGCTGCAAAAGCTGAAAACATAAACGGCATTAACTTCATCGCCCAAAAAGTTGAACTGCCTAATGCCGACGCGGTTAAAAATTTGGCCTACCAGCTAAAAGATATTGTAAGCGACCTGTTTTTAGTATTAGCTGCCGACATTGACGGCAAACCAAACCTAACCGTAATGCTAAGCGAGAACCTGGTAAAAGATAAGGGCCTCAACGCAGGCAATATCGTGCGCGAACTGGCTAAAGAGATACAGGGCGGCGGCGGTGGTCAGCCATTTTTTGCTACCGCGGGTGGTAAGGATTTGAGTGGTTTGGATAGGGCGCTGGCGAAAGCTAAAGGGTTTATAGCTTAACAATTCCACCTCATTGCGAGGAGGTACGACGAAGCAACCCCACAGGACAGGGATCAGGCGTGTATATCGGCGACTTGCATAGTGAGATTGCTTCGTACCTCGTAATGACGCGCGGTTAATGTTTATCGCAACAGCCGCATTATAGCAGCAACTATTTCGTTGCCCACTTTCTTCTGTGAGCCGGGTAGCTGCTTCAATTCTTCCGCGTAAGTTTTGGCCTGCTCTTCATTATCAAACAATAAAACCGCGTTATCATTTACCTCGCTAACCAAACCTTTTGGCGGTATGGGTAAAAGGTAGTTCATAAAGTTTGAAAAATTTATCTTCGAAGGGCCGTTTGATGGGATGCTAATACGTAACATAGCGTTTGGGTTTATTACAATTATATAACGCTTCTCCTCCTGCTCATGTTTTAAGCAGGTAAGGTTATTTGTGTAATAATTTTGTCACGAATTTGGGGCATTCCCATAATAAAAATAGCGATGGCTTTAAAACCCATCGCTATTAAAAAATTTAATATTGATCTATTACAATTCTTCCTCATCAGGCTTGTAATTTGCCTCCAACTCTGCCAGTTTCTCTTTACCGTAAGCAAATTTGGTTATGGTGTAAAATAGCACCGGCACAATAAATATTGCAAACGAAGTAGCAGTAAGCATACCGCCAAATACCGTCCAGCCTATGGTTTGCCTGGCCTGCGCGCCCGCGCCCGATGCGAATACCAGCGGTAATACACCCAATATAAATGCCATCGAGGTCATGATGATTGGTCGTAAACGGAGTTTCACGGCGTCGAGGGTCGCTTCTTCAACCGGGATACCCCTATCCACACGTTCTTTGGCAAATTCAACTATCAGGATGGCGTTTTTGGCCGCCAAACCTATCAGGGTGATCAAACCTATCTGGGCGTAAACGTTATCGGTAAGGCTTGTTTTAAAAGTCAGGAACAATATCGCCCCAAATGCGCCGAGCGGCACTGCCAGCAATACCGAGAACGGCACCGACCAGCTTTCGTACAACGCCGCCAAAAACAGGAACACAAAACCTATGGAAAGCATAAATATATAAACCGTACTCGAGCCTGAAAGTAATTCCTCGCGGCTGAGGCCCGAGAACTCGTAGCCGTAGCCCTGCGGCAATGTTTGGTCGGCAACTTCTTTCAATGCGGTCAAGGCATCGCCGCTGCTGTAGCCATCTGCC
Source organism: uncultured Mucilaginibacter sp. (assembly GCA_903915155.1). Lineage (GTDB taxonomy): Bacteria > Bacteroidota > Bacteroidia > Sphingobacteriales > Sphingobacteriaceae > Mucilaginibacter. Next base: position 5,059 of record CAIWRU010000154.1, on the reverse strand, counting down.
GGGCCGCCATCAATTTCTGCTGAACGGAAAAGGTTATAATGCGCTATTAAAGGCGCGTTCTCAATTATTTTGTACGATATTACAGTGCTTAACGGCACCATTGTACCTACCTTATTCTTAACATAATACTGCCCTATATTATCAATACTTGTGCGGTAATTGGTATCGGCCTGGGCCACAACGTGGAAATCACGACCATAGATGGTAAAATCGTTAATATATGAACTGCCCATATAGGTTTGCAGCGCCCCGTTAACATCACTTATGGATAAACCCAGTTTCTTAGCTTTCTCGCGGTCGATAGTTAACTGGTATGCAGGCGTACTGGCGGTAAAAAATGAAAAGGCCTTACCTATTTCTTTCCGCTGGTTTATTGCCCCGATAAATTTTTTGAGTGTTTGCTCAAACTGTTTAATGTCGCCGCCGGCTTCCTTTTGCTCTAATATAAACGAGAAACCACCGGTACTGCCTAAACCCGGTATGGCAGGCGGCTGTATAACTACGAGGTTAGCTTCCTTAAATTTAGCTAATTTCTTTTGCAGGCGGGTGCTTATGGCACCGATCTGCAAGCTATCTACAGTCCGTTTGTCCCATGGCTTAAGCTGAACAAATATGGTGGCACTGTTTGATTTACTGGCAAAGCTCACTACGTTCAATCCGCCGAGCGCTGCGTAATGTAAAATACCCGGCTCCTTATCCAGTACTTTCATCATCTGGTTCAGGTCGCCAACAGTACGTTGGGTTGATGCGGCTTCGGGCAAATCATAGGTTATATATAAGCGGCCGTCATCTTCCAGCGGGATGAAACCACTTGGCTTATATTTAAACAGCAATATGGCCCCTATCATTAAACATATTAATACAATGATGCCATATTTCGCATTTTTCAGGTTCCAGTCTACCTTGTTCTTATACTTCATGGTAACACTGTCAAACCACTTATTGAACTTGAAGAAAAACTTATTCAGCCCGCCTGATTTTTCATCAATTTTATGTGGGCGAAGTATCAGGGTACACAGAGCCGGTGTTAATGAAAGCGCAACAAAAGCCGATATTAATACCGATATGGCTATGGTGATAGCAAACTGCTGATAAAGCCTGCCCACAATGCCAGGTATAAAACCTACCGGCACAAACACCGCCGCCAATATGAGGGCGATGGCAATTACCGGTGCCGATATATCCTTCATGGCATGAGTGGTCGCCTCCTTTGGCGACATGCCTTTTTCATCCATATAATGTTGCACGGCTTCAACCACAACAATGGCATCATCAACCACAATACCGATGGCAAGCACAAATCCGAACAGCGTTAGTGTATTAATGGTAAAATTGAGTGGTATGAAAAATATAAACGTACCTATAATAGACACCGGAATAGCCAGTACGGGTATTAGCGTTGTGCGCCAGCTTTGCAAAAACAGGAAGACTACTATAATAACCAACAGCAAAGCGATAAGCAGAGTGATAACCACCTCGTGTACCGACACCTTTACCACGGTTATAGATTCAAACGGAACCACATAGTCAATATCAGCAGGGAAGGTTTTTTTAAGCTGTTCCATGGTAGCATACACGGCATCGGCAGTTTGCAGCGCGTTACTGCCGGGTGCCTGGTATATCAACAGGTACGATGCACGCTTGCCATCAACATACGAGTTATTGGCATAGTTAAATTTGCCCAGTTCAACACGCGCAACATCTTTTAAATGCACTACGGCACCACTATTAGGCAGTGTTTTTACTATTACGTTCGCAAATTCTTCCGGCTCTGATAAACGCCCCTTTACAAGTACAGTATATTCAAATGGCTGTTGCTTCTCTTGCGGCGTGCCACCAACAGTACCGGCTGCCACTTGTGCGTTTTGTTCATTTAATGCTGCTGTTACATCGGCAGCGCTAAGGCCCAGCGCGGCAAGTTTATCGGGCTTAAGCCATATACGCATACTAAAGTCATCGGCACGTGTTATTACGTCACCTACACCTTTTGTGCGCGATAGCGCATCCTTTATAAAAATATTGGTGTAGTTATCCATAAATGTAACGGTGTGCGTTGCCTTTGGAGAAAACAATGCTACCAGCATTAATATGCTTGGATTTTTTTTACGTATGGTTAAGCCTAAGCGCTGTACTTCCTGCGGTAATAGCGGTGTAGCAATGCTAACGCGATTCTGAATTTCTACGGCAGCATTATTAATATCGGTACCAACTTCAAAATTGGCAGTCATGCTAAACTGGCCGTTACTTGCGCTGTTACTTTGCAGGTAGGTCATGCCCGGGGTACCATTAACCTGCACTTCAATGGGGGTGGCAACTGTTTGTTCAACTGTTAAGGCATCGGCCCCGCTATAGGTAGCTGCAAGCGTTACCGTTGGCGGCGTGATCTCGGGGTACTGCCCTATCGCTAAACTATTTATAGATAAAATACCCACAACAACAATAACTATTGATATAACTATTGCGGTAACGGGTCTTCGTATAAAGGTATCTGCTATCATTCGTTTGCTTTTAGAAAAATATTCTAATTAATTATTCAACGCTTGGTCTTATTGCTTTGGTGCTCCGGCTTTACCATCGGCACCACCGGCTGCCGCAGGTTTACCTAACGTGATCTTACCCTTATCGCGAAGGCGTTGTAAACCATCGGTAACTACTTTATCGCCGGCTTGTATGCCCGACATGATCACCACATTAGCGCCAACACGCGGACCTAACACTACCTTATGTTGCAATGCTATGGTGTCCTGTGCTACAAAAACAAAAAACTCACCCATTTGCTCAGTTACGGCCTTATAAGGTATTTGCACCCGCATACCCGATTGTGAGTTCAGCACCTGCAAAACACAGCTCATACCATCCTTAAGTACATCATTATTATTGGGGAACTCTATCCTTACAGTTACAGTACCTGTCTGGTTATTCACTCCCCTGTCAATAGTCAAAATTTTACCCGGTTCCTTGTATGTAGTGCCGTCAGATAATTGCAATTTAAAGGTTGAATCAGTAGCCGCCTTCTGAAAACCATAAAACCGGTTTATATCCTGTTCACTCACCACTACATCTACCCCAATAGGGTGTTCGCTCGAAATAGTATTCAATAAAGTAGTCCCGGGCGAAACCTCGGAACCCAACCTCACCTGCGATATACCTATCCTGCCTGTAAAAGGCGCGGTTATAGTAGCATATGACAGATCGGTTTTTGCAGTTAGCACGGCGGCTTTTGCAACATTCACATCGCCTTTGCTGGTTTGGTATGCCGCTTCGGCCTGGTCGACAGTTTGACGTGCAACGGCATCATTTTGCAACAGCATATTATAGCGATCTACATCTTTTTGCGCTTTTACCAGGTTTGCATTGGCGCTTGCCAGGTTTGCTTCGGCCTGGTTAACGGCAGCAATATATTTGCGTCGGTCTATCTCGTAAAGCGGCTTGCCCTTTTGCACTACATCACCCTCCTTAAAAAATATGCCGGTAATAAAACCAGCCACCTGGCTCCTTAGTTCAACAACGTTTAAACCGGTAACCGTTCCCTGGTATGGGTCGTAATAAACAGCGTCGGCCGTTTGGGCCTCGGCTACGCTTACGGGTGTTGGCGGCATAACCGTGCTTTTCTTTTGTTGCTTTCCGCAAGCCGACCATACCAAAACTGCGACGGTACTTAAAAAGTATATATATCTATTCTTCATGTTATGATAATTCATGTTTATTGTACGTTAAGTATGCCCAATGCTTTTTGCAAATCTATTTTGCTTGATAACAATTGGAACAGCGCATTATAATAATTCAATTCAGCCGTGCGCAGCTCCGATTGCGCAGTAATTACATCGAGATAAGTTTTTATACCCTCGCGGTATTGCAGGCTTACTACCTTATATACATCTTTTGCAAGGCCCACATTTTGGTCGAGCAATTGCCAGTTGGTATAATTGCTTTTATAACTACCCAGCGCCTGCACATATTCGGTATTTATGGTGTTTTGCGAATTGACGACGTCAAGATCGGTACGTTGAACCTGTAATTTGGCCTTGGCCAAATTCTGCAGTCGCTTTGTACCCTGAAAAATAGGTACGTTTAAAGTTACACCCGCATAAAGTGACGGATAAGCATTGTTATACAAGCCGGAAAAATGGGTATTCAGATAATTAAGGCTATAATCCCCTACCGCAGATATCGATGGCAACCAGCCCCACCTGTAATATTTAACATTCAAATTCTCCAAACTTTTCGAGGTTTGCAGCAATTGGTATTCAATGCGGTTATTATAATCTAATTGCTGGTTAGTGTCTATCAAAGCCTCGCTTACATAATGCGTTGAATCAAATGATAACACAGGGTTAACATTTGCGCCAAGGCCCATTATCTGTTTCAGGTAAGCCAGTTTACTTTTTATATCTTCTTGTGTTTGCTTACGGGTAGCTATTGAGTTATTTAGCGATATGGTGGCCTGTTTATAATCCGTTTTATCCACAACACCGGCCTGGTAGCGATTGTAGGCATCTTTCAGGCTGCGCTGTAACCTAACAATATCTTCATTCAAAATGTCCAGCTGCTTTTCTGATAGCAGCACATCAAAAAAAGCCTTACTTACATCCGACACTACATTTATTTGGCTGCTTACACTGTTCTGCTTGTAATATTGGCGCGAATATTTGGCGGTTTTGGCGGCCAGCAATACATCATTATTATAAATAACCTGGCTGGCCTGCAGGCCCAGGCTTGAGTATTCATCAATAGGCGATACCAAGCCGGGGGTGGTTGATTGTACAGGGCTACCCTTAAAATAATGCAAATATTCATTGGATGAGGTGAGTTGCGGCAGCCATCCCGATAAGCCGATCCTTATATCTCTTTCATTAATTTCCTGGTCAATTGCTGCCTGCCTTACTGCCGGTTGGTTACGCAAGGCAAAGCCTATACATTGCTTTAATGTAACAATTGTATCGGTGGCTGTTTGGGCTAAAACAACTCCAGGTAAACAAAATGTTAAATTAATTATGATTAGAAGACGAATTTTTTTCATATATTAGAACTGTCGTACGATTGATATAACACGTAATAT
>CAIWRU010000153.1 GCA_903915155.1 uncultured Mucilaginibacter sp. | reverse complement strand
TTAAGCTTTAACCTAAAAATATTCAGGTGCCTATATCGGCGGTGTCCACCTCTTCCCATTCCGAACAGAGAAGTTAAGCCCGCCAGAGCCGATGGTACTGCAGTAAAATGTGGGAGAGTAGGTCGGTGCCAAATCTTAAAGTTCCGCTAAATCGGAGCATCAAGTTAAAACCCCCTTATCGAAAGATAACGGGGTTTCTTGTTTTATACTAAGCTCTTATCCTAATGGATAAGGGCTTTTTACGTTTATAGGGTTGATTTCGTCATTTAGAATAGGAGGGATTAGCGAATGGCTGTTCTGAATCATTCACTCTGGTTATCTGAACACCTCTATTTGCGGAGACGCAATAGTCCTATCCTAAATAGTTACTTAATATTAAGCAGCTTAATATTAACTGTTTATTAATACATATTTAAATATACAGCAATAATTGGCTGGTAAATTTGCATTGAAGATTTAGCAATAATACTTTAAAATGCAAACAGCAGTTTTTAATGTAAGATTACTAAAAACAGGGATCGTTGTTTTGCTGAACTTTTGCCTCCTGTCCGTGCATGCGCAATCTGTCCCGCTCCCGAACGCATTTGCACACAATGATTATTTCCACAAACGCCCTTTATTTGATGCTCTGGAAAATGGCTATACCAACATTGAAGCTGATATTTTTTTGGTAGACAGCAATTTAATTGTTGCACATATTAATCCTTTTTTCAGAACAGATAAAACCCTTGAGGCGCTTTACTTTAAACCCCTACATGATATGATAATTAAAAACAACGGACAAGTGTATAAAGGGTGCGACACCCCCGTTATTTTAATGATAGACATAAAAACCGATGCCGACAATACTTATAACGCGCTTAAACTACTGCTTGAAAAATATAGATCGATGTTATCGAGGTACGACCATGGTAAAGTTATAAGCGGGGCGGTAACGGTAGTGTTATCGGGCCACAAACCCTATGCAATGATAAGGGGCGAGAAAAATCGCCTGGCATTTATTGATGAAGATTTAAGGCAAACCGGCCGCGACAGCACAGCAGTAAACGTTTATACCATGTCGAGTTGCAAATATTCGAAACTATTAACATGGACGGGTAGAGGAAATATTCCCGGTGATGAACAGAAAAGGTTATGCGCCTATGTGACCATAGCACATAAACATGGCGCAAAAGTGAGGCTTTGGGCATCACCTGAAAATTCAGTAGTTTGGGAAGAATTATTAAAGTGCGGCGTCGATCTGATAAACACCGATAAGCTGGTTATGTTAAAAAACTTTTTACTTAACTATAATATCACCTATGCAAATTCGGCCGGTAAATTGGCGGGCGTCACTACAAAAATAAATTAATGTGCCTTATTTGTAACTAACCGTTCGCCAGCAATCATTCCTTAAACTCCTCAAAACTCTACTTCGCCGCAATCTGGTACAATATCCAATCATCACCCTCATACACTATGCGCAGGTACAGGGCCGAGTTGAGGTGCTCGATTTACAGCAACCTGAACGATAACAACTATGAGGTTGAAACACAGCAAATAATTAAGTTGTGGAGCATTTTGGCGAAACATTATATTAACAAAAGCCCCGATAATTTATTTTTTGAATTGTATAACGAGCCGCCGCACATGAACCCCCAAATATGGCACGATGCTGCCTATAATATAGTTGCCGCCATCCGCAGGATCGACCGGCAGCGTACCTTGCTGGTAGGTGCATCGAACTATAACAGTATTTATGAGCTAAGCCGTTCGGTTAGGCTTGCTGATGATAACATTATATACACCTTCCATTTTTACGAACCTTTTTTGTTTACCCACCAGGGTGCCGCCTGGGTGGGCGACCAGGAGTCGACAACCGGGGTGGAGTTTCCATATAATGGGGAACATTACCCCAAACTTAACCCGAAAGCAAAAAATACCCCGGGCGAGAGCAATTACAACGAATACCGCATTGATGGCAATGAACGATCAATTAAAGATAAACTACTGATAGTTAAAAATTGGGGAACGCGATACGATGTGCCTATATTATGCGGCGAATACGGTGTGTATAATAAATACGCCGACCTTGACAGCCGGTGCCGTTATATAAAAGCCGTAAGACAAACCTTAAAGGCGCTGAATATCCCGGGTATTTTATGGGACTATAATACTTCATTCTCGATATTTAATGGCAGCCCATCATTAAAAAACCTGCCTGATTGCATGAAAAGCGCTATTGGCTATACAGCAAAATGATATATTATTATTTGTATTAAATTTGAGTACCTTTGCACCATATTGAGTTAAATATATGGAATTTTTTGCTGAAAAAAGACGCGAAGTAATGGTGCACATTGAAAAGTTCATGCTTGAAAAAATGAACGAGTATTTGAAACCCATTGACACTATCTGGCAGCCTTCGGATTTTTTACCTGATGCTTCGCGGGATACGTTTTTTAGTGAAATAAAAGAACTGCAGGAAAGTGCCCAGGGCCTTTCATACGACCTGGTGGCTGTTTTGATTGGCGATACCATTACCGAGGAAGCTTTGCCTAGTTATGAATCGTGGCTGGCGATGGTTCAGGGTGTATCAGACGATGAGCAGGGGGGCTGGATGAAATGGAACCGCCAGTGGACATCGGAAGAAAACCGCCACGGCGACCTGCTGAACAAATACCTTTACCTTTCGGGCCGTGTGAATATGCGGATGATGGAAATATCAACCCAATACCTTATTGCCGACGGTTTTGACATCGGCACAGGGCACGATCCGTACCGTAACTTTATATATACCTCATTCCAGGAACTGGCTACCAATATTTCGCACCGCCGCGTGGCATCGCAAGCAAAAAAAGATGGCGATGCTTTGCTATCGAAAATGTGCGGGGTTATAGCATCAGACGAAGCGCGCCATGCTAAAGCATATAAGTACTTTATAGGGAAGATATTTGAGGTTGACCCTAATGAAGCCATGCTGGCTTTTGAGGATATGATGCGCAAAAAGATTGTAATGCCGGCCCACTTTTTACGCGAGGTTGGCTTAAAGATAGGCCAAACCTTTGGTCATTTTACCGACGCGGCACAACGCCTGGGGATATATACAGCCATTGATTATGTTGATATTTTGAAAGAACTGATAGAGGACTGGAAAATAACCAACGTAACCGACCTGAACGAGACCGGCGAAAAAGCCCGTGATTATATCATGAACCTTCCTGATCGCTTATTGCGCGTTGCCGAAAGGATGAAAAACCCAATGCTGGAATATAAGTTTACCTGGATAGATTAGTCTGAACCGGGATTAAACAGATTTTTTCGGTTTCCCTGATGTGTTTTCCCATGGAATTTTAATATCCTGTAAATCTGTTTAATCCGTTCAATCTTAGTTCAGGCCTACCCCTCCTGCACCAAATCTGTCCCTTCCTTACCTGAAAGTTCATCAAACAATTCATTCATGGCGCTTTCGAGTGTGAGTGAGTTTACATCATCCACATAATGTTCGGAGCGAGTGATGTGGAGGTTGTTGCCATCGGGCACAATATGATATAATATGTCATCATAAAGTTCGGGCAGGGAAACATCGATGCTGTTATCGGCATTCTTTTCAACCTTAAACTCAAATATGCCCGGCTTATGCTTTTTGAAAGTAGCATTAAGGTTTTGTTCCAGGTGATTATAAACGTGATCGATATTTATGTGTTTATGCAGGGTGATGATTTTCATGATAAATAAATTGTATGTTTATTTACAACTTAAAGAGGGGGAATTTTGTTTGCAGCCCCACCCAAACTCTCCCCGGTAGGGAGGGCTTTAAAAAAATACTTTATTAATAAATTAAAAACATAAAGTCTCCCCTTCCGGGGGAGATTTAGAGGGGGCTTATGAAATACAAACTACTCGGCCGCAGCGGCCTTAAAGTATCTGAACTGTGCCTGGGTACTATGGGTTTTGGCACCGAAGCGGGCTGGGGCGCCGATAAGGATACCAGCTTTGCCATAATGGATGAATTTATCAATGCCGGCGGTAATTTTATCGATACCGCCAACGTGTACAAGCTGGGCACCAGCGAAAAGATCATCGGCGATTACATCAGTCACCACGACCGCGATTATTTTGTGCTGGCTACTAAATACACGCTAAAGGATAATACCACTAATCCCAATGCATCGGGTAATAACCGCAAAAACATGATGCGCAGCGTGGAAGAAAGCCTTAAACGCCTGAAAACAGATTTTATTGATGTGCTTTACCTGCACATTTGGGACGACCTCACGCCAATTGATGAGGTGCTACGCGGCCTTGATGATTTAATAAGGCAAGGTAAAGTGAATTACGCCGCCATAAGCGACACCCCCGCCTGGGTAGTAGCCAAAGGCAATACCCTTGCCGAATTAATGGGCTGGAGCCAGTTTATAGCCCTGCAGGTAGAATACAGCCTGATACAACGCACACCCGAACGCGAACTGATACCCATGGCCAAACATTTCGGTATGACGGTTACGCCATGGGCGCCTTTAGGCGGCGGCGCACTAACCGGCAAATACCTGCGTGGTGAACAAGGCCGCATAAAACCGGAAAGCAACCGCCTGAACGAACGCAGCGAAAGCATAACGCGGGTGGTGATGGCTATTGCCGAAGAGTTGGGTGTATCGCCGGGCAATGTAGCTTTGGACTGGACAAGGCGACAGGGCTTTCAGTGCATACCGATAGTAGGCGCTACAAAGGTGGAACAATTGCAGGACAATTTAAAAACTATTGATGTGGTTTTAAGCGATGAGCAATTAAAACGATTGGATGAGGTTAGCGCAATTCAGTTAGGTTTCCCGGGTGATTTTTTTAAGGAAGAAGGGGTGAGGCTGAATAGTTTTGGCGGGTTTTGGGATAGGGTGGAGAAGCGCTAGTGATTGAATATGTTTTTAAGTCGTCAAAGGTAATGAGCACAGTACTATAGTTATTGGAAAAATATTATCTTTGTATATCTTAAACATTATATCACAATTAAAATGAAAAAAATTTTACTTTTCTCGGCATGTGTAATGCTTGCTTTCGCTTCATGTAAAAAAAGCGACAAAAACGCTCCTGCAGCTTCAAACACTATTACAGCAAATGTCGACGGTAATGCGGTAGATTTTAATAATGGGGCAACCGGGTTGCTCTCAATTAGCCAGGGTGGGTATGTGCTTTTTGTATCAGGCTTCAGCGGCACAGGAAGCAGTGAACAATCAATGCAGATAGGTATCGACTCTCAAAAACCTATTACTACCGGTACATATTCATTAAGTTCATCAACAGACCCTAATGCTACCGCGTCTCCACAGTTAGCTTACGGTCTGGGTGCACCAACCCCGATCGGCTTTATTACTGATGGAGTAAATTTAACTACAATTACTATTACATCTATAAGTAGTACCAATGTACAGGGTACATTTAGCGGCGTGTTGCTTTCAAGCCAGGACGCAACAACTACTAAAAGCATTACTAATGGTAAGTTTAACGTAGTTCTTATAACACACAATCAGTAATAACTGAAAAACTATACCGGTATCAATCCTTTTGAGATTTCAGCCTGTGGTCGGTGTTTTAACCGCACCACTCTCAGTAGCAGTAACATTGGTTTACTTAAAAATTGTCTGAACCATGATTTGCTCGATTTTAAGATTTCCTTGATTTTGGATGTATGATAAGTAATCATGCAATCCTAAAATCCTACGAATCATGGTTCAGACAAACTCCTAATCCAATCACTTAATCACCCACACAATCCACGCACTCACCACCTCACCAAAAATAATTCTCGCACCCTATTGAAAATCAGAAAAATAGTAGCTACCTTTGCAGTCCTTAAAATAAGTCCGCCGTGTTGGTGGGCGAGGGATAAAAACTGTAAAGAAAAAAACAAAGAATGCCTACTATTCAGCAATTAGTTAGAAAAGGTAGAGTAGCTCTGGTTGACAAGAGTAAGTCGCCAGCGTTGGACAGCTGTCCACAGCGAAGAGGCGTATGCACACGCGTGTATACCACTACCCCTAAGAAACCAAACTCAGCAATGCGTAAAGTTGCACGTGTGCGCTTAACCAACGGTAAAGAAGTTAACGCTTATATCCCTGGTGAAGGTCACAACTTGCAGGAGCACTCAATTGTATTGATCCGCGGTGGTCGTGTTAAAGACTTACCGGGTGTACGTTACCACATCATCCGTGGTGCGTTAGATACATCAGGTGTTGCTGGTCGTAACCAACGTCGTAGTAAATATGGTACTAAACGCCCTAAACCAGGTCAAGCTGCTGCAGCCCCTGCAAAAGGTAAAAAGAAATAATTAAAGGAGGATAGATAGCAATGAGAAAGTCAAAACCAAAAAAAAGAATCCTTCTTCCTGATCCAAAATTCAATGATATTTTGGTAACCAGGTTTGTTAACAATATGATGTACGACGGTAAAAAATCAACCGCTTACACTATATTTTACAATGCAGTTGAAATAGTTGAAAAGAAAACAAGCGAAAACGGGTTAGAAACCTGGAAAAAAGCTTTAAATAACGTAATGCCTGCTGTTGAAGTAAAAAGCCGCCGTGTTGGTGGTGCAAACTTCCAGGTGCCTACTGAAGTTCGTCCGGAACGTAAAGTAGCTTTAGGTATGAAATGGCTGATAAGCTATGCTCGTCGTCGTGGTGAAAAAACCATGATGGAGAAATTAGCAGGCGAGATCATATCGGCAGCTAAAGGTGAAGGTGCAGCAGTGAAGAAGAAAGAAGATACGCACAAAATGGCTGAAGCCAACAAAGCGTTCTCGCACTTTAGGTTCTAATAAGCAATTAGTGATTGAGTGAGTTAGTGAATTAGTGAATATTTAACGTTTAATACACATTAAAATCACTCATTCACTCAATAAAACGATATGTCAAGAGATCTAAAATATACAAGAAACATAGGTATTGCCGCTCACATCGATGCCGGTAAAACCACTACAACCGAGCGTATCCTTTACTATTCGGGCGTTAGCCACAAAATAGGCGAGGTACACGAAGGCGCGGCTACCATGGACTGGATGGCGCAGGAGCAGGAGCGTGGTATCACCATTACTTCGGCTGCTACAACCGTTAACTGGAAATACCGTGGCCATAACTACCACATTAACATTATTGATACCCCGGGCCACGTGGATTTCACCGTTGAGGTGAACCGTTCACTACGTGTGCTTGATGGTTTAGTATTCCTTTTTAGCGCTGTTGACGGTGTTGAGCCGCAATCAGAAACTAACTGGAGGCTTGCCAATAACTATAACGTTGCCCGTATAGGTTTCGTAAATAAAATGGACCGCAGCGGTGCCGACTTTTTAAATGTTGTAAAACAGGTAAAAAGCATGTTAGGCAGCAACGCTGTACCATTGCAGTTACCAATTGGCGCCGAAGAAAACTTCAAAGGCGTGGTTGACTTAATTAACTGGAGAGGTATTGTTTGGAATGAGCATGATAAAGGTATGACCTTTACCGAAGTGCCTATCCCTGAGGATATGATCGAAGAAGCAACTGAGTGGAGAGAAAAACTGCTTGAATCGGTAGCTGATTATGATGAGACCTTAATGGAGAAATTCTTCGAAGCCCCTGAGTCGATCACCGAGCGCGAAATATTGGACGCTTTGCGTGCCGCTGTTTTGGATGCTAAGATCGTTCCTATGGTTTGCGGTTCATCATTCAAAAACAAGGGTGTGCAAACAATGCTTGATTATGTGATGGAATTGTTGCCTTCACCTTTGGATAACGAAGGTATTATTGGTACCAACCCTGATACCGGCGAAGAGATTTTACGCCAGCCATCAGAAAAAGAACCATTTGCAGCTTTAGCATTTAAAATTGCAACCGACCCATTTGTAGGCCGTTTGTGCTTTATCCGTGTATATTCAGGTAATTTGGAAGCTGGTTCGTATGTATATAACATGCGTTCAGAAAATAAAGAGCGTATATCACGTATATTCCAAATGCACGCTAACAAGCAAAACCCTATACCTAACGTAGGTGCAGGTGATATTGCAGCGGTAGTTGGTTTTAAAGATATTAAAACAGGCGATACCCTTTGCGATGAGAAACACCCGATCGTACTTGAATCGATGAATTTCCCTGAGCCGGTTATTGGTTTAGCTATCGAGCCTAAAACACAGGCCGACGTTGATAAACTAGGTATGGCTTTAGGTAAATTATCTGAAGAAGATCCAACCTTCCGTGTGAATACTGATGAAGAAACCGGCCAAACTGTAATTTCAGGTATGGGCGAGCTTCACCTTGATATCATCATGGACCGTTTGAAACGTGAGTTTAAGGTTGAAGTTAACCAGGGCGCTCCGCAAGTTGCGTACAAGGAAGCTATCACAGGTACTACTACTCACCGCGAGACATATAAGAAACAAACCGGTGGTCGTGGTAAATTTGCCGATATACAGGTACACATTTCGCCAAGCGATGATAATGTACCGGGATTACAGTTTGTGAACGAGATAAGCGGTGGTTCAATCCCACGTGAGTTTATCCCTTCTGTTGAAAAAGGCTTTAAAGCTGCAATGGACAACGGTGTATTAGCCGGTTTCCCATTACAGAATATGAAAGTTCGTTTGTTTGACGGATCGTTCCACGCTGTCGATTCGGATGCTTTATCGTTTGAAATTGCCGCTCGTAGCTGTTACCGCGAAGCATTGCCAAAATGTAAACCGGTATTGTTAGAGCCGATCATGAAAATCGAAATATTAACCCCTGAAGAAAACATGGGTGATGTTATCGGTGACATGAACCGTCGTCGTGGCCAGCTGTTAGGTATGGACTCACGTGCAGGCGCACAGGTAATTAAAGCAACTGTACCATTGAGCGAAATGTTTGGTTATGTAACCCAGTTACGTACCATCACTTCGGGCCGTGCTACTTCAACCATGGAGTTTGATCACTATGCTGAAGCGCCACGTAACGTACAGGAAGAAGTTGTAGCCAAAGCAAAAGGCAAAAGAGCTGCAGCGAACGCGTAAGTTAGAGATTAGTTGATTGGTGATTAGAGATTAGTTGCCAATCAACTTTACAAATACAATAATAAATTCTGCCTGTAACAAATAGCTCTTACAGGTAGCTAAAACAAAAACAAAATGAGCCAAAGAATCAGGATCAAATTAAAATCATACGATTACAATTTGGTTGACAAGTCAGCCGAAAAGATCGTAAAAACAGTAAAGCCTACGGGCGCTGTAGTTAGCGGACCACTTCCGTTACCAACTGAAAAGAAAATCTTTACAGTATTGCGTTCACCGCACGTTAACAAAAAAGCGCGCGAGCAATTCCAGTTATGCTCATACAAGAGGTTACTGGATATCTACAGCTCGAACTCAAAAACTGTTGACGCTTTAATGAAGCTTGAATTGCCAAGCGGTGTTGAAGTTGAGATCAAGGTGTGATAGTACCGGAAGATCAGATATTAAAAAGCCATTCGTGTTACGGATGGCTTTTTTGTTGTAAGCCCATATCGTCATTGCGAGGCGCGAGCAGGGATGAGCGGGCGCAGCGACGAAGCAATCTCATATGACAGGTAATCAAATATATAGGCGATTTTAATTACAGATGGTTGGTTCCTTTTTTTTTAACTTTTTAATAAATTTGAATATATGGGCGTATATATCGTATATCCAACAAAAGAACAACAAAAAGCTTTGGAGACTTTTTTGAAAGCCTTAGTAGTGCCTTTTGAGAAGAGTCCCGATAGTGATGAACTTCCTGAACATGTAATTAAAGGAATAGCACAAGGGCAAGCTGATTTTGAAGCTGGAAGATTTATTACGTTTGAGGAATTTAAAAAGAAATTCCCTATTAGATAGAGAGCCACCCATGAAAGGGTGGCTTTTTAATTTAAAGAGGTATATTTATTTATGCGGAAAATATATTTTATATCGATAATTCTATTCCTGTGCTTAGGATGTTCTGAACAGCACAAAATCGAAAAAAGAGCTAATGCTTTAAGAAAATGTGAAGATGCGTGGCAGTATTTTAAACTAGATAAACCAATTAAAGGAATTGTTTTATTACACACTAAAGGATATTGTGGATATATTTATGCGCATGCTAATACAATAATTATAGTAAATGATAAAGATACTATTCGTGTAGTTGGCCCATGTAATACAGCAAATGTACAGGTAGCAGATTCCGTGATTGTATATCCTGACGATAGTGATACCAGTAAAGGGACATTTGGTGATACGAAATATGATTGTAGGGTACAGAAAACTTGTCATGGCATCGTTTCTAAACTTAAATAGATAATAGTTTATAGCGACTGCTTACCAAAGCCCACATCACCTTGTTAGTCCGGATTTATAATCCAGGCCTAACTTTTAGGGGATTTGCAATCCCTCTTATCAAAACTTTACAAGGCTCGCGGATTGTAAATCCATGCATAAGTGAGTCCGGGATCGCAGATCCGGACTAACATATGGAAATTTCTTTTGTTAAAGATGATGAAGGTGCGTTGCAGCCGCATGTATTGGAAGGAATTGCCAAGGGGCAGGCTGATATAGAAGCAGGCCGTTTTATTACTCATGAAGAATTCAAGAAAAAGTTTCCTGTTAAATAATGGATTTTACCGTTATTTAGTCCGGGGAGGCAAGCGAAACTTTTGAATCCATAGGTCAACAGCTACAAGACAAATGGGGCGAAAAAGAGGTTGCCGAATTCAGAAAACGTACTTATAAAGTAATTGAGATAATAAGTAAATTTCCTTTGATCTTTCAGGCAATAAGTAATTCAGAAAACGTTCGTAAGGCCTTTATTCATAAAAATTATTCTATGTTCTACAGGGTAGGTGACATCCGAATCGAGGTATTGTTCTTTTGGGATAACAGGCAAGATCCAATATTTTAAAAACCATTCGTTTTAATATTTCCAAAAAAAACCATTTCCACTGCAACGTTTTGCCATTAACAGGTGTCTTATAAAAAAACAACCTGTAAGCGCTTAACCTGGTCTGTATGCTTAAAAACTTTATCAAAATTGCCTGGCGTAACTTGTTAAAAAACAAGGTTTACTCCTCTATTAACATATTGGGCCTTGCATTGGGCATGGCGGTTGCTATCCTCATCGGCCTGTGGCTGCTTGACGAGCTTACGTATAACCATTATTTCACCAAGCATAAGGACCTTGCACAGGTAATGGTTACCCAAACTTTTAACGGGGAAACCGGTACCGGCCATGCCATAGCCATACCCCTGGCTGCTGAACTGCGGAACAAGTACGGCTCCAATTTTAAAAATGTAACCCTCGCTTCATGGAACCAGGGTTTTATATTGAGCAGCAGCCCCGACAAGAAAATATCTAAAAGTGGTATGTGGGTTCAGCCGGCGTTCCCCGGTATGCTGGGTTTACATATGCTAAAAGGCAATATTGATGCGCTGAAAGACCAGCTTTCGGTAATCATCGATCAATCCACAGCCACGGCATTGTATGGCGATGCTGACCCCACAGGCAAAACCATCAAAATCAACAATAAGACTGACCTGAAAGTTGCCGGGGTATATGAAGATATTCCCCGCAACGCTACGTTCAATGATACACATATTATCATGTCGTGGGATAAATATTTTACGACCGAGAATTGGCTAAAGGGTGCCCAAACGCAATGGGAGAACCACAGCTTTCAAATGTTTGTTGAGAAAGCCAACGGCGTAGATTTTGACGCGCTCACCAAAAAGCTTGAGAATATTACCCGTCAATATGCTAAGGATGGCAATGAGCACACGGTATTTCACCCAATGGACAGGTGGCGCTTATATGATGAATTTGAAAACGGCAAAGTTAAAGGCGGCCGCATAAGTTATGTATGGATGTTCGGCATCATAGGCGTATTCGTATTACTGCTGGCCTGTATAAACTTCATGAACCTGAGTACAGCGCGGTCTGAAAAACGGGCTAAAGAGGTGGGGATACGTAAAGCGATAGGCTCGGTAAGGAATCAACTGATCGTACAGTTCTTGAGTGAATCGGTGATCATGGCCCTTTTGGCATTTGTGTTTTCGATAGTACTGGTGCTTTTATTCCTGCCGTTTTTTAACGAAATGGCCGATAAGAAAATGGGCATACCGTTTAGCAATATATGGTTCTGGCTTATTATATTGGTGTTTATTGCCTTTACTGGTTTTGTTTCGGGCAGTTACCCGGCGTTTTACCTTTCAAGCTTCAATGCGGTAAAAGTGTTAAAGGGTACTTTCAAAGCCGGCCGTTTTTCGGCATTGCCAAGGCAGATAATGGTTGTGCTGCAATTCACTATTTCAATAGCGCTTATCATAGGCACCATTATCGTGTTCAGGCAGATAGATTTTGCCAAGGACCGCCCGGTAGGATACACCCGCGAAGGGCTGATCACCATAATGATGAACACGCCCGACCTGTCCGGGCACTATGACGCCATCCGCAACGACCTGCTGGCTACAGGCAGCGTAGAAAATATGGCCGAATCATCCAGCCCTACAACCGGAACCTGGAGTAACCAGATAGGTTTTGACTGGGCGGGTAAGGACCCGGCCTCAACACCATTATTCGGTACCATTGCCGTTACACAGGATTTCGGTAAAACCATAAACTGGCACGTTTTAAAGGGGCGGGACTTTTCGCGTGAATTTAAAAGCGATACCTCAACAATGATCATTAATGAAAGCGCGGTAAAACTTATCGGCTTTAAAAACCCGGTTGGGCAAACTATTAAATTTAACGGGCAAAAAATGACCATTATAGGTGTAATAGGCGATATGGTAATGGACTCGCCATACTTCCCGGTAATGCCTACGGTGTTCTTCCTTAATCCCGGCTGGGCAAACGTGATCACGATTAAAATAAAACCATCATCATCCGTACCGGCCGCAATAGACAAGATCGGCACGGTATTCAAACGTTACAATCCCGGCAGCCCGTTTGAATATAAATTTACAGACCAGGACTACGCCGATAAATTTGCCGACGAATTGCGCATAGGTAAACTGGCATCGTTCTTTGCCATACTGGCCGTTATCATCTCATCCTTGGGTTTATTCGGCCTGGCATCATTCGTTGCCGAACAGCGCACGAAGGAGATAGGTATCCGCAAGGTATTAGGCGCTTCGGTGGGCAGCCTTTGGGCAATGTTGTCGAAAGAATTTGTGCTGCTGGTAACTATCTCATGTGCTGTAGCCATACCGCTGGCCTGGTATTACCTGCATAACTGGCTTAAAGGCTATAAATACCATACGGAAATTTCGTGGTGGGTGTTTGTTGCTGCCTGTATAGGGGCTATGATCATCACTATACTTACCGTAAGCGCGCAGGCTGTAAGGGCAGCGGTTGCTAACCCGGTGAAGAGCCTTCGCTCAGAATGAGCTATGGCTCTCGAGGAGAGCTTGAGGAGTGAGTAATTGTTTAGAAGGAGTATCCTTTATACCATCATTGCCTTTGGTCTTCCAAAGGCAATGACGTGTTTTATAGTTCAATTTTATGCATTAATAAACTCCATCCGGGGCTTTATAATCAATAATAAAGTCAGCTACCTCTTTTTGCTCATCGGTACTTAGCTTATCACCATTGTAATTCCAAGTCCCCTTTTCTTTATCAATGGCTATTTCACCCAAAAAATTGGAACTGTTTATATCGTGCGGTTCGGGTGCGTTACTGCCCTTCTTTAAAAAATGCGCTGTAAATAAGTGATAGCTGCCGCTTGCCCAGGTGCCTGCTTCATTCACAATTTCTATTTCGCGTTCAAAAGGTGTACCGGCATTTAATTTTAGAATGACCATTGGGTTGGAGTTGTTGTATGTGTAAGACAAATACCTCAACGACTTGTTTGCTATAGAGTAGCAATGAGGTTTAGACCCGCCAGTTTGCAATAAAAACCTCAAAAAAATCGTTAACAGTTGTTCACCACTTTTGAACACTGGAAAATGTTAAGATTTTGTTTATTAATGCTTTAAGTGTTTTGGGGTGTATGGGTTGCGTTTATGTTTGTTTCGGTTTGTTTGGGATTATTTGGGCTGTGTTTATGAGGCGTTTAGGCCCTGTTTAGGTGGTGTTTAGGTGCGTTTGTGTTCTGTTTGGGTCATGCCATTTTCTTGATACACAGCAAAATATGAACGCTGGAAATAGTATGAATTTGAGAGCATTTTTTATTGATCATGGTTTAAAAAATCCAGCCAAACACCCTCCAGTTCATCAACCAACTCGGGCCTTATGGATATACCCGATGCCTGCGGTGTCCAGGTTTGGGCGGCGAGATTGCCGGTCTTTAATATGTCGAGCGTAAGTATGGGCTGTTTATCGGGATTGAGCAGCACATCCATAGCAATAGTAATGCGGTGATAAATGCGGCCCTTGCGCGAAGCGAGGTAAGGTTCGGATGCGATATAACCCGATGAAAATATGCCTTTGGGTTCAACACCCAAGCGCATAATGTAGGCCCTGTCGCCGGGTTGTATGGTTTTGTGGCTAACCACACTCCAGTTATCTTCCAGTTTACCGGTTTTGGTAAGCGTGGCAATGTCATCATCAATGTCTTCCCATTTAAACTTAATGGGATTCCACCCGAAAAGATAGGCTTTCATGAAAAATAAAAGAGAATTAACTGTCGGATTTGCCTAATATATCATCCAGCTTATTGCGTTCGGTTTGGAGTTCGCGCGCCAGTTTCTTTTCCTTTTCGTTGGCTTTGGCTTTGTACACGCGGTATTCTTCTTCCAGTTCGTTATATAACTGGGTGCGGTATTTGGCCTCGCGACTGTACGAGCCTGAACGGGCTATCACCACAGCCGCCGCGGCGCCGAATATGATCACCAATCCCCACATAATTAAATTATAGGTTGATTTGGAAAGGCTTATACCCGCCAGGTCTATCGCATTGGCCTTGGCGTTAGATTCGGATAAACTTTGGTTGGTCGACTTTATGCCGTTATTAAGGCTGTCGATGGTTTTATTGGCAACGGCCAGCCTGGCATTGGTATCTCTTAACGCATGGCGGGTTTGCACCAGCGTATCCATAATGCTTTTATGAAATGCGGCTAACAATGGCTGTTGATAGCCATAAACCTTAGTAAGCAAATATTTGTACTGGCCGCTGAGGCTTTTATCGGTATTTATGTTTTGGTCGGCAGTATCTGCAACCCTAGTGTAAGTAGGTTTAGGCAAGGCCGGCGGAGCGATGGGCTTTGTTACCGGCGGTTTAACAGCTGTTTTAGCCGGGGATTTAACTGCACTTGTTTTTTTTACCGAGTCCTGCGCTTGCAGTGACAAACTAAAACAAGTAATGAAAACGACGATCAGTTGAAGGAAAAGTGGTTTCTTCATAGCGTAAATTTACCATAACAATATTAATAAAACACGGATAAATATGGAATATTGTTTGCAAAAAGATGTTTTATGCTAACGAATACCAGCTTTCGTACGAAATTTTGCTGCTCATAGTTATATTAGCGCTATGAATATTGGTATTATAGGCTTAGGCGACATGGGCCGTTTGTATGCGAAAGCTTTTGCCGCGGCAGGTTATAAAGTTTCAGGCTGCGACCTGCCCGAAAACCACGACAGGCTTGCGGAGGAGTTATCACCCCTGGGCATTAAGATATTAGAAAACGGCAAAGATGTAGCCCGTACCAACGATCTGATCATTTATTCAGTTGAGGCCGACAGGCTGGAGCAGGTAGCCGCCGAATTTGGCCCGGCTACCAAATACGGCGCTATAGTTGCCGGGCAAACATCGGTCAAGACTCCCGAGATCGCCATATTTGAGAAATACCTGCCGGCAGATGCCAAAATAATTACTTTCCATGCCATGCACGGGCCAGGCTTTGAACCTAAAGGGCAAAAGCTGATATTGATACCGCACCGCACCGACAAAGCCGCCTACAAACGCATGCTCGACTTGTTTACAGCTATTGAAACAGACATAGTTGAAATGGCCGATTATCACGAACACGATAAAATAGTAGCCGATACCCAGGCCGTAACCCACGTAGGTTTTGAAAGCATGGGTACCGCATGGAAGTCGGCCGGGTTTTTCCCGTGGGAAAATGGATCGTATGTAGGTGGTATTGATAATGTGAAAATATTGACCACGCTGCGCATATTCAGCTATAAGGCGCACGTATATGCAGGGCTGGCCATATTGAACCCTTATGCCAGGCAGCAGGTGAAACGTTATGCCGAATCGGAATCAGAATTATTCAAGCTGATGATAAAAGAGGAGGAGACCGCGTTCCGCGATAGGTTATATCGTGCACGGGATTTCGTTTTCCACGAGAGCCGCAAACCGATAATGCTGAACGACCAGGTGATGAAGGAATTCTCGCTGTCACAAAACCCCGAATTACAAAAGCCAAACTCCCACCTGAGTATATTAAGTATGGTTGATGCCTGGTACCATTTGGGTGTAAATCCTTATGACAACCTGATATGCCAAACGCCGCCATTCCGCCTGCGGCTGGGTATTGCAGAATATTTATTTAAAAATGAACAACTACTTGAAGAATCAATAGAAACGGCGCTTTATGATAAAACTATCCGCGGCGATGATCTGGAATTCCATTCGGCAGTAAGGGAATGGTCGTCAATTATAAATTTTGGCGATATGGAAGGATACAAGAAACACTTTAACGAAGTGCAGGCATTCTTTAGCCACCGGCTTGAAGAAGGCAAGGCGCAAAGCGCTGAATTGATAAGACGGTTGATGATGGAATAAATAGTTTATATCGAATTTCGGATTTCCAATTTCGAATTTTTAGATATGAAGCTTTCTATATCTTATCCTGGTATCTTCAACTGTAATTATAAAATCAGCATCAAGTTGATTTGTAAATTTCTCAAATAACAGTTGTAGTTTGTTTTTAATATTTTCAGAAGTGAACGACGAGGTTCTGAATTGAATTACCGATGCTTATTGAGATTTATTAAATGCCAATAGCTGGCTGAAATCCATATCCGAGGTTAAAATTATCCTTTTTTCGCCAATCGCTTTTTCAAGTATAAGATTATCTTGCAAATTATAAAGATTCTCATCATTCAGATGTAGGGCGTCATGTCCCTGCTCTTTAAGCCAGGATGCAACGCTTTGCGATATGCCCATATCCAGCAGGAATCGCAACTCAGGAGACTTTTGGTATTGTATATAATTCTTCCTCGGCTAAATATGCCGCATACTGAAGGCTTTGATCAATATCTTCAGATTCCAAAGTAGGGTATTCATTAAGAATATCTGATTTGGTCATGCCATTAGCGATCAGGTTTAATACTAAAGATACAGTAATTCGCATGCCGCGTATGCAAGCTTTACCGTTCATTATATTGGGATTGGATGTAATACGATCTATGGTTAACATAACCTTTTACTTATTCACTCAAATATACAAACTAAAGTTCTTGAATAAAAATAACCTTATTGCGCCTTAAACAAGGTCCACGGGTAAGCCTTCATATCTCGCAGGTATTTGCTTTGGTAGCCATATTCCGGGTGTTTCTTCAGGAAGGGAGCCGCCAAAAAGTCTGCGCCACCGGGGTGGCCCATGTGTGCCCAAAGCTGCATATTCTGTGCTAATGCTGTTGTGGTCACTTTGCCCTGTACTGCTCCCATCGGGTAAAAAGGCCCTTCGCTCCACTCGGGCACTCCTTTAGGGTCGTTTTCCACGTGCCCATCAATTACGCAACGGTCGAGTGCATTTTTATTATTGAGCGCATCAAAAGTATCGCCTTCAATAACTTTTCCGGCCGAATCGGTAAGCTTGCCCTTATAATCAACCACGACCAATTTTTGCATACGCAGTTTGCGCGCGTTGGGCGAACTGGCAGGATTATTCACATCAAACGTGGTTTCCTCTTTTATCAGTTTAGGATCGCTTGGGAAATTGGAACCGATCATCGCGGTATCTTTTGATCGCCATACCATGAAATCTTTTAACCCAAGTTCCAATTTGGCTACCTCATTGGTTTTGGTGTCGCCTATCAGCCAGTCGTTCGCATAACCGCCATTGTTATTGGTGGTCATAATTTTGATCACATCATCAATGCTTTTTGCGTATTGTGCAGCTTTTCGTGCGCGTACAAATTCGGGGGTGCCCGTGGTATCGAATCCTTTAAAGCCGGTAATAGTAGTTTCGGTGATCAATATGCCACTGTTGGTTACTACAAAGTCGTCGCCGCTATGTATAAATCCGGGGGCGCAGTCCATTAGTATATGGTTGCCTTTTTCGGGTTTAATGTCGGCTATTACGTTCCAGCGCTCGCCTTCAATATAATCTGTCCAGTTGTTGTGGCCTATCACTATTTTATGGTCCTTGGTATAACTGCCGGTGGCTATAAAAGCACTGCAATTTCCCGGTGCTTTGTTATCGCCGCTGCCGGGTTTAAGTTTGTTTTCCAAACCGGGCACATAATATTGTGCTAATTCAATGTTAGCATTCAGGGCAGTAATATCAAGTGTGTCATATTTCATGCCGTGGGCCTGCAGTCCTCTGGCAATACCTCTTATCTCGTCCTGGTATTCTTTATCTATCTTCCCCCATAAAAAACGTTTTGACGCCGCGCGATAAAAGGCCCAATCCTTTTTACTGGTATAGGGCAGGTAATATTGCATCACTTTTATTAAGGTATCTATCTCCTTTGATAGTAAATAGCCATGCTGATAGCCAATATCCGAAGGCGAGCCGGAAAGGTGCACGTATATCCAACCGTTTTTATCTTTGCGGGTGGCATTACCCAGCGGATTATGTGGTTGAGGCTTTTGCTGACAACTAAAAAATGCAACTACAATAAACAGAACCGATGACGCTTTGATGAGTGTTTTCATAAGAATAATAATGAGGGCGATCAATTACGAGTTCAATATAAAAAATAAGTTTCAATTATTAATGAAGAACTATATTTGAAATAAATGAAATTTATAACCAAAAGCTTTATTAAAACTGTTGTGCTGGGTGTATTTGTTGCTTGTGTTTTAATTACAAGCCATGCGAACGCGCAAAGCAAGGAAAGTAATATTCATTACCTTACCGACACTGCCGTTGATTTTAATGGCCTCATCAGTAAATTTAAGGGCAAAGTTATATATGTGGATATATGGGCCACCTGGTGTTCGCCCTGTAGGCATGAATTGCAGGTAAGGAAAGATATAGAAGATTTTAGAGATTTTGCTTCAAAAAACGATATCGTTATACTATATATATGTTGCGATAAAGACGGGAAGGGGTGGAAGCCATTTATTACAGCGAATAAATTAGCCGGGTATCATATACTTGTAAACACCCACTTGGATAAAGATTTTCATACTACATTTTCTACGGTGCAAAAAAGGAACGGTGTAATGAAGCGGAGTTTTTATATTCCGCGGCATATAATTATTGATGAAAACGGAATGGTTGCTGATAGTAGTGTCGATAGCCAGGGGAGTGCTTCGGTGTATGCACGATTAAAAAAACTGCTAAATGAATAACTGCTACTTTGCCTGTTTGTGATATGAAAAAATAATTGTTTAAATTTGTTATATGACAACGTTAATTATAGAGATACCAGATAATGAAACCAGCGATATAACAAATATCGTAAAAGCACGAGGTGGGCACGTTGTATCAATAGATGCGGATGAAGATAATTTAACACTCTTTGAATTGGATTTGCTTAAACGGGGTTTAAAGGAAGCATTATTGATTAAAGAAGGCAAAATAAAATCTATCCCTTTCTCCGAACTCTGGAATGACTAATATAGTTGAAGTATCGCCTGAATTTAAAAGGGATATAAAACCACTCGCAAAAATACAATTTGCTTATATATTAATACTCCCCAATAACTTCCGCAATATTTTGCTTTAAAAGTACTTTTTTGAGAAAGTTATTTTGTCAGTATTACTAAGCTTTTATTTCAATGCTGAATTTCAAGTTGTTTGTTCCGGTAGCCGGTGCCGAGGCATAATAAATGTACACAAAAGTGGCATCAATATCAGCGTAGGAATAACCTGCAGAAGCTAGGTTCCTGGGAGTTATTAAAACCGTACTGCTTGCGGTAATATTACTTAATCCATGTGTGACCTTAATAGTTGTTGTACCGTTTCCGTTGACAGTATAGGTAGCGGCTTTAGCGGTAGTTGTAAGCAGCGCGTATTTGGCATCAGTTTCGGCCATGGTATAACTATTCCCAAAAGCAGTAAAAACAGCGGTTGGAAAATAAGTCCATATTACTGTACCGTCGGTAAACGTTGATGTCCCTGACGGAGCTATAGTTCCACTTGTCCCGGCCGTAGTTACTTTATAAATATTGCCATTTGCAACTACCAAAGTGCCTAAAGCGTAAGCCGTATTTGCAACCCAATTATTTGTAGTTAAATAACCTTCGGTAGTACAAACCCAACCCAGCAGTTTTGTGGATGCTGTTATTAAGGTATTATAAATTTTTTCTCCTACCATCCAATAACCAACAGTTGGTGCCGCAGGTCTTTTTCTATCGGCAAAATTAATACTCTTCAATACCCAAGTTTTTCCACCTAAGTCGTTCCTGGTAAATACAGCAACGTCATTGTTCCTTAAAATTAAAGTCCGTACCCCTGTTGAAGCCAAATAGTTAGCGGGTAATGTAATATTGCCTGTTCCATCATCATAAACTCTGGTAAATGAATCTGCAATTGCAATTCCGTTATCCCAGGCCCGGACAATCAGGTCATCAGTATTGCCGAGCTGCGAGGTGATAGTTTTAAGATCTAAATTGGCGCTATTAAGAAGAATATGCCTGTAAATTCCTGTAGACATTGTGTTTGCAGAAACCCCGGCCTGATGAGTTAAACCAAAGGTGTATATTTGAGCCGTAATATTATTATCACTTAAAACAATAGTACCAGAATCACCTACGTAATTGCCGGCACCTAAATTACAGCCAGAAACAACAACGTTTGAGACTTCTGACTTAACAGCCCAGTTTGAATTTTGATCATCGCCAGTTGAATATAATTCAGAACCCCCATTGATAATTATGTTGGATGTAGCGGAAGCATATACAGCTTTGTTTACACCTTCAAAGTGTTGATTATTCAATACTGCTTTAGCATAATGAAATTTAAATCCTGTATCAGTAGATTGAGTAGTGCAACCAATAAACTGAACATCGTAAACATTATCTGTACCGTTGGTGCCGGGATCAGAAATAAGCTCAACAGCAATAGAATCAGAATTGTTCACGTTGCCTGCCCCATCAAATTGGCATTGTATAAACTGGCATTGTCCAAATTGTCCTTTGGAATAAAGCGCGCGAGACGTTGCGCTTTTATATGCAAACCCTCTGCAATTTTTAAAAGTTAAGAACTGGTTGGCAATGTCATTACCACTATAAGAATCCGAATCATCTACTGCCTCAAAATGCCACTGGTTACCCTGAAAATTTCTGATTCCTATATCTTCAAAATTTGAATACCATAAGCCACCTGTGTGACTTGTAGGATCATATTGCCCGGTTGCATACATATACATGCCATGCTGCGTTGTATTAATAATATGCCCAATCAGAAAGAAACCTTTATAGGTTACCCTTTGAACAGGACTATCATCTAAATAAAATAGCCCTGATGCAGTACTCTTTAGAGCGCTAATAGATACCGTATTATTTTCTCCGAATATGCTTACTCCACTTTTTAATCCCAATGTAGTTATACCATAGGTTGTGTTTGGGTTTGACAAAAACAAGACGCCGCCTCCGGCTGCATTTATCGTATCCATCGCTAATTGAAATGCTGTAGTGTCATCCGTGCCAGCCGTTAATAATCCGGTTACGGGATCAATTACCGCATCGCCTTTGGCTCCAAACCATCTTACGTCATAAAATCCTGAAAATATTCTTCTTAATCGTGCTCCTGAAGTTGTTATAATACAGGTGCCTGTATTATCAACGCCAGTATAACTGCTGTCATAATACCAGAATCCTCCATCATAATCTGTTGATTCATATACAACATCAGCCTGAACGCTTATTAGGAGTCTTAAATTTGCTAGGGTTGTTACAATTGGGTCTGCCATGGTTGTTATTTTTATAGGTTAAGGTTTAAATAGATACATTAAGTACCTTTTTTGAATAACAGATGATGTCTACAATTTCATTATTAAATAATGATTTCAAAAGAACTAAATATGAACATTTGTTGAAACCTTTTGCGCCACCGCTTCCCCATTCCCAACCCAATCTGCAACACCCATTATTTGCCCTCAAAATCGAATCGCTTAATTACCAAATAAATGCCAGAAAAGAGGCTGTTAAACACGAGTGTAAAAATTATAAAAAAATAACCTATTCACTATTTGACAATTAATATAAAATATCTATCTTTGCCGTCCCTTAACGGGGGATAATATGCCTTGAACGAAGCCCTACTGCTTCGATGGGCACAAATAAAAGAAAGAAAATGTCAGGAATTATTGGTAAAAAGGTAGGAATGACCAGCATTTTCGATGAAACAGGGAAGAATATTCCTTGTACAGTAATCGAAGCTGGCCCTTGCGTTGTAACACAAGTTAGATCTGTGGATACAGACGGATATGCTGCTGTTCAGTTAGCGTATGGCGAAAAGAAAGAAAAAAACACTCCTGGGCCGTTAAAAGGCCACTTCCAAAAAGCCGGTACTACTCCAAAGCGTAAGCTTGTTGAATTTAAATCTTTCGAAGACGAAAAAAACTTAGGTGATACCATCACTGTAGGGATTTTCGCAGCCGGAGATTTTGTTGACGTAGTAGGTACTTCAAAAGGTAAAGGATTTCAGGGCGTGGTAAAACGTCACGGTTTCGGCGGTGTGGGTATGCAAACTCACGGTCAGCACAACCGTTTACGTGCACCGGGTTCATTAGGAGCGTCATCATGGCCTTCACGTGTATTTAAAGGTATGCGCATGGCTGGTCAAATGGGTAATGAGCGTGTAAAAGTTCAAAACTTAGAAGTTTTGAAAGTTTATGCTGAGCAAAACCTGTTAGTAGTTAAAGGTTCCATTCCAGGAGCTAAGGGTTCATTCGTAATAGTGGATAAATAAGATGGAAGTTAAAGTATTAAACCTATCAGGTAAAGAGACAGGTGCCAAGGTGCAGCTTCCTGAGTCCGTATTCGGTATTGAACCAAATGATCACGCTATTTATCTTGACGTTAAGCAGTTTTTAGCTAACCAACGCCAGGGTACACACAAATCAAAACAGCGTAATGAAATTGCAGGTTCAACCCGCAAATTATATAAGCAAAAAGGTACAGGTGGTGCCCGTGCAGGTAGCGTAAAATCACCATTGTTTAATGGTGGTGGCCGTGTATTCGGTCCGCAGCCCCGCGAT
Source organism: uncultured Mucilaginibacter sp. (assembly GCA_903915155.1). Lineage (GTDB taxonomy): Bacteria > Bacteroidota > Bacteroidia > Sphingobacteriales > Sphingobacteriaceae > Mucilaginibacter. The sequence continues at coordinate 4,433 of CAIWRU010000153.1, read as the reverse complement.
TACAGTTTCAAGTTAAACAAGAAACTTAAAACGCTGGCACGTAAATCAGCCTTATCATATAAAGCAATTGATAACAACATAGTAGTATTGGAAGATTTCAAATTTGATTCTATCAAAACCAAAAACTACATACAAATGGTAGCTGACCTTAATGTTACTGATGTGAAAACATTATTAGTATTAGCAGCAGCCGATAACAACGTTTATTTATCAAGCAGGAACCTTAAGAAAGCGAAAGTTATTACTGCCGACCAGTTGAACACTTATGATGTGTTGAACGCAGGCAAACTTTTACTAACCGCAGGTGCTGTTAAAACTTTGGAGGAAGCATTAGCTAAGTAATTATGGAAATTTTAAGAAAACCCTTACTTACCGAAAAAGTAACTCAGTTAACTGAGAAACTTAACCGTTATGCTTTTATAGTTGACCCACGGGCCAACAAAATCCAGATAAAGGCAGCAATTGAAAAAATGTATGGTGTTAACATTACTGATGTAAATACTATGCGTTACGTTGGCAAACTGAAAAGCCGTAATACAAAAGCAGGCGCCGTTAGCGGCCGTGCTGCAGCGTACAAGAAAGCGATAATAACGCTGAAAGACGGTGAAACAATAGACTTTTACAGCAATATATAATAAGAGATGGCAGTTAAAAGATTTAAACCGGTTACCCCGGGCACACGTTTCAGGGTTGATGTATCTAATTCAGATATAACAACAAATGTACCTGAAAAGTCGTTGGTTGTTTCAGCCAACACACGTTCAGGCGGGCGTAACAACAGCGGTAAAATGACTATGCGCTACATGGGCGGTGGTCATAAGCAAGCATACAGGTTAATAGATTTCAAACGTGATAAATTTGATATCCCTGCAAAAGTTGCAACTATTGAGTATGATCCTAACCGTTCAGCACGTATAGCCCTGCTTCACTTTGTTGATGGCGAAAAACGTTATATGATCGCTCCTGAAGGTTTAACAGTTGGTCAAACTGTTTTATCGGGCGAAACAGCAGCTCCTGAAGTTGGAAATACAATTCCTTTGAAAAATATCCCGTTGGGCTCTATTATTCATAACATCGAATTGAATCCTGGCCAGGGTGGTACCATCGCACGTAGTGCAGGTACTTATGCACAGCTTTCGGCACGTGACGGCAAATATGCCATCATCAAATTGCCTTCAGGCGAAACACGTATGATACTGTCGACTTGTTTGGCAACTATCGGTACCGTTTCAAATGGCGAAAAAGCAAACGCGGTGTTAGGTAAAGCCGGTCGTAAGCGCTGGTTAGGCCGTCGCCCACGTGTTCGTGGTGTAGCCATGAACCCGGTAGATCACCCTATGGGTGGTGGCGAGGGAAGGGCCTCAGGTGGTCACCCACGTTCACGCAAAGGTTTATTAGCTAAAGGCTACAAAACCCGCGACAAAAAGAAAACATCGGATCGTTATATCATTGAAAGAAGGAAGAAATAATAATGGCACGTTCAATTAGAAAAGGACCTTACATAGATCATAACCTTGACAAAAAGGTTACGACACTAAATGATTCAAATAAGAAATCAGTAGTAAAAACATGGTCACGTCGTTCCATGATCTCTCCTGATTTTGTTGGTCATACATTCGCAGTACACAACGGTAACAAGTTTATACCAGTGTATGTAACAGAAAACATGGTTGGTCATAAGTTGGGCGAGTTTGCCCCAACCCGTACATTCCGCGGTCACGCAGAAAAGAAAAAATAAGGCATGGAAGCAACAACTAAAATCAAAAAGTCTGTACTGATCAGGCAACAAAAAGAAGCAGCAAAAGCTCTTGTGGGTGGCTCTTCGGTTGCTAAACTACAGAACTGCCCAACTTCACCGCGCAAAATGCGCCTGGTGGTTGACCTGATACGTGGTGAAAACGTTGAGAAAGCGTTATACATCCTGAAATTTACAAATAAAGAAGCCGCAATACGCGTTGAGAAATTATTGTTATCAGCTATTAAGAACTGGGAAGCAAAAAACGAAGACAAACGTGTTGAAGACAGTGCACTATATGTAAAAGAGATCTCAGTAGGCGGTGGCCGTCAACTGAAAAGGTTACGCCCTGCTCCGCAAGGAAGAGGATACCGTATCCGCAAACGCTCAAACCATGTAACGCTTATTGTGGACAGTAAAAACGATAACAACTAATTAAATGGGACAGAAAGCACATCCAATAGGTAACAGGTTAGGAATCATCAAAGGTTGGGATTCTAATTGGTTCGGTGGCAATCACTATGCCGACAAATTAGTTGAAGACGAAAAGATCCGCAAATACCTTTCAGCACGTATTAACAAAGGTGGTGTATCAAAAGTAGTTATTGAGCGTACGTTAAAACGTATAACTGTAACTATACACACTGCACGCCCGGGTATTGTAATTGGTAAAGGCGGCGCTGAAGTTGATAAGATAAACGAAGAGTTGAAAAAACTTACTAAAAAGGAAGTTCAAATCAACATATTCGAAATCAAACGCCCTGAGCTCGACGCACAATTAGTTGCCGAAGGCATAGCTAAACAATTAGAAGCACGTATATCATTCCGCCGTGCCATGAAAACCACTATTGCTTCAACCATGAGAATGGGTGCTGAAGGAATTAAGGTGATGACAAGCGGCCGCTTAGGCGGTGCGGAAATGGCACGTAGCGAACAATATAAAGAAGGAAGAATTCCTCTGCATACATTCCGCGCAGATATCGACTACGCATTATCAGAAGCATTAACTACCTATGGTAAAATAGGTGTTAAGGTTTGGATTTGCAAAGGCGAAGTTTACGGCAAACGTGATTTATCACCAAACATTGGTGGTACAAGCAGCGCAAGCGGTAAAGGCGGACGCCCAGAAGGCGCAACAGCAGGTTTCGGCGGCCGTGATGGCGGCAGAGGCGGCAACGACCGCGGCGGTGATCGCAGAGGCGGTGGCGGTAACGACAGGAACAAAGGCGGAAACAATCGCGGCCCGGGTGGTGGTAATAGCCGCCCAGGTGGTCAAGGTGGAAGTCGCCCAGGTGGTGGCAACCGTCCCGGTGGCCCAGGAAAGAGATAATAAATAAGGTAGAATAATATATCAGTTTGATATAAAAGCTTAAGAAAATGCTACAGCCAAAAAGAACGAAGTTCAGAAAGATGCAAAAAGGCAAGATGAAGGGAAACGCCACTCGTGGTGCTGAACTTTCATTCGGATCTTTCGGTATAAAATCACTCGAGCCGGCCTGGATCACCAGCCGCCAGATCGAGGCTGCCCGTATTGCTGTTACACGTTTTATGAAACGTGAAGGCCAGGTATGGATCAGGATATTCCCTGACAAGCCTGTAACCAAAAAACCAGCGGAAGTACGTATGGGTAAAGGTAAAGGTGCTCCTGAATACTGGGTAGCGGTAGTACGCCCCGGAAGGATCATTTTTGAAGCAGAAGGCGTACCATTGGACGTTGCTAAAGAAGCATTACGCTTGGCAGCACAAAAATTGCCGGTACAAACAAGGTTTATAGTACGTAGGGATTACGTAGAAGCATAAATAAAAAAGGTTAGCGGTTTTGAGTTTGCAGTTATCGGTTTGATAAGCGGGCTTAGAACTAAAAACTCAAATAACTAACAAGAACAATGAAGAACTCAGAAATTTTAGAGCTATCAACTGAAGAATTGATTGCAAGGGTCGGCGAAGAGAGAGCAAATCTCACAAAGTTGAAATTTGCACATGCGGTTTCGGCTATTGAGAACCCTACACGTATTACAAAAGTGCGCAAGGATGTTGCTCGTTTAAATACTGAATTAACTAAGCGCAAAGCTGCGCCGGCTTCTGAAAAGAATTAATTTTTTAGAAATGGAAAGAAATTTAAGAAAAACACGTACCGGCCTGGTAGTTAGCAACAAGATGGAAAAATCTATCGTTGTAGCTGTTGAGCGTAAGGTAAAGCACCCTATCTATGGTAAGTTTGTGAAAAAGACTACCAAATTTATGGCTCACGACGAAACAAATACCTGTGGTATTGGCGACACCGTATTGATTATGGAAACCCGCCCGTTGAGCAAGAGTAAGAATTGGAGATTAGTTACAATTTTAGAAAGGGCTAAATAAGATGGTACAACAGGAATCAAGACTAAATGTTGCCGACAACAGCGGAGCTAAAGAAGTTTTAGTGATCCGTGTGTTAGGCGGTACAGGCAAGAGATATGCCTCGATAGGCGATAAAATTGTTGTTACCGTAAAAAGTGCTTTGCCATCAGGCAACATTAAAAAAGGTACAGTGAGTAAAGCCGTAGTGGTTAGGACAAAATAGCTTTTTCAAGTTCAAGAGAGTTGCTAATATTTCTGAAATAAGCTTCTTTTATCAATTTCCATCGCTGATCCAAAGAAGAATTTCCCTAAATAGGCAATATTAAAAATTTCAACATGAATAGTATGATATAGTATG
>CAIWRU010000152.1 GCA_903915155.1 uncultured Mucilaginibacter sp. | reverse complement strand
CGAACCGGCGTACCCAGTTGTAATGGACGCCCAAGGCCGCAGCTATGGCCCTGTGCTGCCCTACCCTGGATTTGACAGATTCTCTGGCCTTTTCGATTCTTTTTTCAATATTCATGGTATTTAGGTGTTGACACTATAATAGTAACTTGCTACTATAATAGCACATTCAACGGAGACGCACCATGAACCGCAAATATCCTAAGTTCACTGCCGATGAACTAAGCACCGGCGTTAACGACTACTTCACCTATATTAAAGGCAAATACCGCACCACCAAAGCACCGCCCAAAAAGCCCGGCGACAAACCCACGCGCCAAAAAATATGGGATCGTGAGCCCGAACCGGCTACAATAACCGGCCTCGCCCTCTTCCTGGGCTTCAGCAGTCGGCTGTCATTCGACGATTACGAGCAAAAAGGCAAATTCGCCCAACTGCTTCGCCGCGGTCGCCTCCGCATCGAAGCCGAATACGAAAAAAAACTGCACGACCATTATACCAGCGGTCCCATATTTGCCCTAAAAAGCCTGGGTTGGAACGATGGCAAAACCATCGACACAACATCCGTTTCACGCTCCCTAAACATCAAAATAATCGAAACCGGTCCAAAACCAGCCAACAGTGAAAAAGAAGTAATTATAGAAGAATAAAATGAACCATATAAAAAAACTCCCCCTTGCGTCACCGCTAAAGCTAAAGGCGACACGCGGTCAGGGGGTCGGGGGGCTGCCCTCCACAATACTATTCAAACAAAACTACAACGCCACTGCTCACATCATAGTAAACCAGGGCGGTACCAGTTCGGGTAAAACATATTCAATTCTTCAGGTACTTTTTTGCCTTGCATGTCAGGCAGGCAGATAGGTTATTATGATAATTTAGGTAAAAAGATTGGGGAAATATACGGCAAAAAAAAGCGGTCACAAAGAAGACCACAAATTGATGAGCTTTCAGTAAAAGGAAGTACAGCCAACGATATTTCATCGCCCGGACAGGTTAATACGTCTTTACCAGACAATGTCAAGATAGCTCAACAAGCCACTGATACCGAAGTAAAAATAAAAAAGACAGCATTACAGCAAATTGAAGATTACGCAAAACAAAACGGGCAAAAAATAGCTACCGATGAATTAAACACACTTAGCAACAGTATAAAACAGCAGGCAGCTGCAAAAATAGCAGCCCTCGAAAGCCAAAAAAATGCTGAATTAAACAACGCCAATCTTACCAGCTCTCAAAAGCAGATTATTGAAGCCAAATACAAAAAGCGTGAAGACCAGGTAAAAGCCAAAGCGTTTAAAGAAGAACAGGAAATATCAATTGCGCAAGCACTTATTAATGGTGCAGTTGCTGTCACAAAAGTCAGCTCACAGGAGGGTGCCCTTGCACCTTTTCATATCGGTTTAATAATTGCCGAAACCGCCGCCCAGGTTGCCAAAATAGCCTCCCAAAAACCACCCGCATACGCCACCGGCGGCCTCCACTACACATCTGATGGCAAAGGCGGTATGCTGTCAGGCTACAGCCGCACTGATAACACTAACGCCTACCTCCGCTCTGGCGAAGGCATAGTAGTATCCGAAGCCATGCGCGACCCATGGGCGCGCAACCTGGTCTCAGCCATAAATGTAGGTTTCGGCGGCCGCGACTTCTCCACTACCACCACCGGCCGCGGCTTTGCCGTAGGCGGCATCTTCACCGATGGCGGCGACGCCAACCGCTACTACAATGCCCCCGTTAATGATCAAAAGAACCTCGCCAATAGCATCGCCTACCAAATGGTCAACAATTTCCCACCCGTCTACGTCGATGTAAAAGACATCAACAACCAGCAAAACATCCTAGCCCAAACCATCAATCGGGTAAATCTTTAACATTACAAAGCGCAAAGCCAAAGCTCCCCTCTTGACCGCGTGCCGCCTTAGCTTTAGCGTTGGCGCAGAGGTGGCGCGCCAGCGAGTGCGGCCGCAGGGGTGTGTTAACCCGCCATACAACCAAGGAACTATTGAACCAGTAAACCAATGAACCATACAAAAAAACTCCCCCTTCAGGGGGCTGGGGGGCTAAACATAAGTACCGCCAACACCCTCTTCGAAGAAGGCACCTTCACCCAAATGTACAAAGCCGGTTTTATCACCTACAAAGTATTCCTCTACCGCGAGATCTACCTCTGGGTACAGGCACAAATAAAAACCCGCCAAATAACCAAAACCCATGCTGTAACCGAAGCCCAGGGCAAATTCAACAAAGACGAACGCACCATCTGGCGCGCCCTCAACAGCTTTAACGAAAAGTTATAAACTCAAAACATCATAAAATTTGTTGCGAGGAGGCGCGACGAAGACAACCGACCGAGGGGAGCACATTAATACCTTTAAGAAAAAAAATAATGTATTAATAATCGCGAACTATGCATTTCTCAAAGCGTGAAGTTAAAGTCTCCCCTACCGGGGGAGATTTAGAGGGGGCTGGGCTGCTATAATAATTTTAATATATTTGTAACAGCTATCACCCTAACAAATCTAAGGTGATAAACCCTGTTTATCATGAAGTGGAATTTTGCATTTAAAAAGAAAACAAAACCGGCGGTAAAAAAATCAAAAACCCGCGAATGGATAGATGCCCTGGTATTCGCCATTGTGGCTGCAACCATCATCCGTGGCCTGTTGTTTTCAGCCTATGCAATCCCTTCCGGCTCCATGGAAGGTACCGAACTAACCGGCGACTACTTGTTTGTAAGCAAGTTAAGTTACGGCGCAAGAATGCCGATTACCCCACTATCCATACCATTTACCGAACCTGTAATGTATGGCATGAAAACATATTTCAGCGGCTGGCAGCTCGGTTTCCATCGTTTGCCCGGTTTCACATCGGTAAAAAAAGGCGATATCGTGGTATTTAACAAACCATCAGAAAATGGCACTCCTATCGATCAGCGTACCACCCTTATAAAGCGCTGCCAGGCCACAGCCGGCGATACACTCACCATTGTAAATGCACAGGTTTATATCAACGGCAAGGCCGCACCAAATGCGCCAAAAGCACAAACATCATACATTGTAACCATCGACCGCACCAAGATCGATACCAATACATTCGGGCAAGCCATCACCCAAACCATGCAGGACCTTGGTATAGAAGTACTGAGGCAGATGACACCCGACCAATGCGAAATGATCATCCCGGTTGATAATCTGGCAACGTTTAAAAGTTACCCTTATATTAAAAGCATCGTACCCGCTGTAGCTGCCGCCGGGCAATATCAATCCGATGTATTTCCGAATAATCCCAAATTCAAATGGAACCAGGACAACTTCGGCCCGCTTGTTCTACCCAAAAGAGGCATGACCATTCCATTGAACGATTCAACCATCGTACTCTATAACCGCGCCATCGAGCAATACGAAGGCAATCGCCTCGGCCGGCAAGGCAACAAAATAACCCTTAACGGTAAAGTAGCCGCCACCTACACCTTTACAATGAACTATTATTGGATGATGGGCGATAACCGCCACAATTCACTCGATTCACGTTTCTGGGGCTATGTTCCCGAGGACCATGTCATAGGCAAAGCCGTCATCACCTTCTTCAGCACCGATCCCGAAAAAGATCTCTTCCACAAAATCCGTTGGAGCAGAATCCTAAGGCCCATCAATTAAGAAGGTCAAAAAAGTTCCCCTCTCGAGAGAGGGTGCGAAGACAATGCGGTTGCAGGGGCGCGTTAACCACCATACTCAAAAAGCGACAAGGGGCAGGAAAACAAACCGGCTTATATGGAATAGCACAACTAATGAGGCTAATATAAAACGGGTTACGCCGGGTTTTAACATTCAACTAAAATACAATAAAATTTAGGAATGTGCCCGGAACGAGATTCGAACTCGTACATCCTTACGAATGCCACCCCCTCAAGATGGTGCGTCTACCAATTTCGCCACCCGGGCCTTTAATATGAAGTACAAAGTCTTTAGTCTGGAGTTCTATAATGAACTTTCAGACTAAAGACTTTTCTGCTTTAACAACAGGATGTGCCCGAAGAGAGACTCGAACTCTCAAGAGACAATTCTCAACGGCTTCTGAGACCGCAACGTTTACCAATTTCGCCATCCGGGCATTGCATGTAAATGGTCTGCTTTCGGCTTTGCATATACAGGGCTGCAAATATACTTTTTTCAACCAAAATGATAGTTATAAATTATAAAAATCGACAACTCGCTATAATATTTTCTATTTTGGGTTGAATTTTAAAATTCTTATAAATGATAGTTCGCCATATTAAGCTGTTTGGTTTCGCTATGCTGTTAATATTTTGTACAGATACTGTAAAAGCCCAGCACATTACTTTATTACAACAAGGTAAACCCACAAGTATCCGTGGTTTATCAGTCGTTGATAATAATATAGCGTGGATAAGTGGCAGCAAAGGTTATATAGCCTTAACTAAAGATGGTGGCAAAACATGGGCGTGGCAGCAGTTAAAAGGTTATGAAAAATCCGACTTTAGGGCAATTCAGGCTTTCTCGGCTAAAGAAGCTATCATCATGAGTTCAGGCACCCCTGCCCTTGTATTAAAAACAATTGATGGCGGAAATACATGGACCGAAAAATACAAAAATACAGACACAACGTATTTTCTGGATGCGATGGATTTTGCCGACGCCAAACACGCTTACATTTTGGGCGACCCCATTGACAATAAATTTGTCCTGTTAGAAACTAAAAATGCCGGTGAAACATGGAATATGTTTAAAACCTGCCCTAACGCATTACCGGGAGAAGCCGCTTTTGCTGCAAGCAATACGTGTTTACTAGTTGATAAATCAACAATAAAAATTGTAACGGGCGGAAGTCACAGTCGCTTTTTAGTTTTTTCGCGAGGCAAAACAGCGAAAAATTATTGGACGGATATCTCCACAGGGCTTACACAAGGCAAACCAAGCCAGGGCGCATTTTCTTTTGCCGAGAACAGATCAACACAAATATTTGTTGGTGGCGATTACACAAACGATAAGCGAACTGATTCTGTAGCCAGCTATATTATATATTGTTGCCATGTGAATGCTGTTAAATATCCTAAAACACCCCCAATGGGATACCAATCATGTGTAGAATATATTAAACGTAACACCTTCCTTTCAACCGGAACACCCGGAACAAATATTACCGACGATGGCGGCCAAACCTGGAGCAAGGTTGATAATACCAGCTTTAATGTTTGCCGTAAAGCAAAGAATGGAACATTGGTTTTATTAGCTGGTAACGATGGTAAAATCGCCCTTCTCGAACCGTAGCTCATTGGCAATGAACTCATTATTTAATACATATAAATAAATTAAAATAAGGCTTGCACACAAAGTTCAATAATCCTATATTTGCACCACTTTAAACGGAAACGTTTAAATGATTCCGTAGCTCAGCTGGTAGAGCATAACACTTTTAATGTTGGGGTCCTGGGTTCGAGTCCCAGCGGGATCACAGACTACCACAGTAGTTACATCACTGCTACCGATTTTTTGGCGTAAGAGCCTCTTGAAAAAGAGGCTCTTTTTGTTTAAACGCGGTTTTTGAGTTAAAACCAACTTTCTTCAAATCCTTTCCTCCGCTTTTCTTAAAAATTTCAATGCAGATTAGTTCAATCTAATTCAAAGTAATCGGTAACCTATTCGGTAACCTAAACCTTTTCCCGAAATTAGGTTACCGAATTTATTCTGGTCTAATGTATCAGTTTGATTTTCAGTTTAAAAACGTATGGTTTCATTTTTTAAACAAAAATCTCATGAAAGTAAATGAAGATCTTTCAATTTTATTTTGGCTAAATCGGCAAAAAGCCTCTAAAGACGGACTGGTTCCTATTTGGGTAAGAATTACCATTAATGGCGACCGCGACGGCTTTTCGTCCGGAAAAAAAATCCTTCCTGAATTTTGGGATGATGAAAATTCATCAGCTTTTAGCGGTTGTGATGATTATAAGTTAATCAATAGCTATATCTTTAAAACCAAAGTTGAATTGGAACGGCACTACAACCAACTGGCAGGAGTTCATAAGCGAATTAAAGCCGCTATGGTCAAAGAAGCCTATATGCCTAAACAGGTTTTACAAAAATCATTAATGCAAGCGTTCAAACTGCACAATGACGAATTTTCCGAACGTGTAAGTAAGAATAAAGGCACCTCTGGTACTTTGGCACGATATGAGCGATTAAAGGATAAAGTGCAGGCCTTCCTTAAGAAAAAATATAAACTTGCCGATATGGCTTTAGAAGATATTGAAATGGCCCTTGCTGTTAACTTCTTCCATTACCTGACAATGGAAAACATTGGCGATAACACATCTATGAAATATGTGAAAACCTTAAAACAGATTATTGATCGTGCTATTGATGAAGGCTGGATAAAACACAATGCTATATCAGGCTTTAAATGCACTTATGTTGATCCCGATCGAGAAACCCTTGAACTGCACGAAATAATGGATATGTACAATAAAGTTCTCCCAATAAAGCGCCTAAGGGAAGTTCGCGACGTGTATGTGTTTTGCTGTTTTACCGGCTACGCTTATGAGACAGTTTATAAGCTTGAACCAGCCAATATCTTTAAAGGATTGGACGGTAAGCCCTGGATTACAAAAGATAGGCAAAAAACTGGCGTTGAAGAAACTGTCCCATTACTTCCTATTGCGCTGGCCATAATTGAAAAGTATAAAAATCACGAATACTGTTTAAGCGAAAACAAGTTGTTGCCTGTTAATAGCAATTTTCGTTATAATGCTTATTTAAAAGAATTAGCGGTAATATGTGGAATCAACAAAGATTTGACTACACATACAGCCAGGCATACTTTTGCAACCACGGTCACTCTGGAAAATGACGTTCCAATTGAAACAGTTGGGAAGATGTTAGGGCACAAAGATTTAAGGTCTACTCAAAAATATGCTAAGATTACCAAGAGGAAGATTAGCAATAATATGAGGGCGTTGGAAAGTAAAATTTTCGGAGAACAAGGATTACTAAAAGTTTCTTAACCCAACTTGATACCACTTTGTGGTATCAAGTTGTTATTACTAAACGCATTTATCAGAAGTTATGAAATCATATCTGCTGTAAAAATATGTAAGAAAAAAACGGTAAAAT
>CAIWRU010000151.1 GCA_903915155.1 uncultured Mucilaginibacter sp. | reverse complement strand
GTAACATCTATCCCGGTATGGAACGCCATGTTTAAAACACACATCGCGCCGCCATCAAACCCGGTTACTTTATATAACGTTTTCCAGGCAGGTTTTGCCGTGGTGGTTACTTTGTTAACCGGTGTTACCCAGTTCATGAAGTATAAAAAAACCGATACTACGCGTTTCTTTATTACTACTGGAGTCTACATAGTTAGCGCGGCTTTAATTGCTGCAGTAATAATTTATGTTACCGGTGTATATAAGCTGCATATTGTGTTTATGCTGGTAATGCTGGGCGCCATTTATTCTGTTTTGGTGAATGGCAAGGTTTTGGCCGACGCCTTCAAAGGCAAATTAAAGCTGGCAGGTTCGGCAGTTGCACATATTGGTTTTGGGCTGATAATGGTTGGTGCTTTAATAGCCGCCGGTACCAGCACAATTATCTCTCAAAATAATTCTGGACTGGATTATGGCGCTGATTTCGACAAAGGCAATAACTCGCGCGAAAACATCATGCTTTATAAAAACGAACCCTATAAAATGGGCGACTACACAGTAACTTATGTTGGCGATTCAATTGCCGCGCCAAACCATTATTTTAAGGTTGACTATAAAAAATACGATGCCTCCGGTAATTTGAAGGAGGAATTCATCTTAAAACCCAATTCGCAGTATAACAACAAAATGGGGCTGGTTTCGTCACCCGATACCAAGCACTATTTATTCCACGACTTATACACCCACATCAGCATGGCGCCGCTGAATGTAATGCAGGCAGGTATGTCAGAGGGTCACGAAGAAGATGCTAACGACGACGCCAACTATAACGCGCCTTTAACGCACAATGTAAAGGTAGGAGATACTATACCATACCGCGATGGCTATATTATTTTAGAGCGGTTGAATAAAGAAGCACACGTGCAAAACATCCCGTTAGGGCCTAATGATGTTGCTGTTGGTGCAATGCTAAGGGTTGTATCACACGGTATTACTTATGAGGCCGAACCTGTGTTTATGATCAAAAATGGTAACGTATTTGATTTTGCCCGCAAAGTTGATGACGCAGGTTTAAAGCTGCGCCTTTCAAAAATAATCCCCGAAAAAAGCCAGGTTGAAATTATGCTGTATGACCAGCCTGAAGGCAAAAGGCCATACATTGTAATGCGAGCAATCGAGTTCCCGTATATCAACTTCCTGTGGTCGGGTACGGTGATAATGGTTATCGGTTTCCTGCTTTCAATTTTCAGAAGGAACAAGGAATTGAAAACGGTATAATGCTAAGTCAATAGTCTTAAGTCGTAAGCCTTAAGTGGGGTTTCTTTTTTTTGACTTAGAACTTAAGACTTTTGACTTAAGACTCGTTTAGTTCGTAACATTTTCATATTATTTATTATTTGCAGTTGATTTGCATAAATATTTGTTCATATATTAGTTGTTCAAACTTGAAAAATATGCCTATCAACAAAAAAATTGCAACGATAATATGCCTTTCGGCAGTTGTCACATTTTCAGCATTAACCTCAATGCGGGCCGATCATGACGATCACGACAAGCCAAATCTTAAAGTTTTGCCGAAAAACATACCTCACAAGGTATTGCACCAGGTAATGGAAGACTGGGCCACAGCATTAGGTGTACATTGTAATTTTTGCCACGCCAAAGGCGATGATGGTAAAATGGACTTTGCCAGCGATGCAAAACCCGAAAAAAATATGGCGCGCAACATGTATAAAATGGCAGCCAAAATAAATAATAAATATTTTGAAGGTAAAAAGGATTCATTAGGAATGGTGATCGGTGAGATTAAATGTATCACCTGCCACCACGGCAGCCCGCACCCTGATGAAGTAAAAGGTATGGATATGGGCCATGACATGCATGGCCCAGGCAATGGCCAACAAGCTCCGCCGCCACCACCCGCACCACCAGCAGGTAACTAAAAAAAAGAGGCTGTCCCGAAAGGCAGCCTCTTTTTTTGTTAATTATTGTAGAGACGCGATACTTCGCGTCTCTCATATTATGTTGTATAACCCAGTATCTTCAATACCTGCTTACTGTTTTGTTCCTCACCAAACACCTCAAAGTTAAACGTCTCATCCCTGTTTCTGCGGATGATCACATGCTTAGGAGAGGGCAGCAAACAGTGGTGTATGCCACCATACCCACTTAGTACTTCCTGGTAAGCGCCTGTGTTAAAAAAGCCCACATACTGCACCTTACGCGTTTTAGGCATAAATACACTGTTCATGTGTGCTTCCTGGTTGTAATAGTCCTGGCCGTCGCAGGTTATGCCGCCAAGGTTAACACGTTCGTATTCGCTATCCCAGTTATTAATAGGCAACAGTATATATTTTTGGTTCAATGCCCAAACATCGGGCAGGTTGGTAATGAACGACCCATCAAGCATTAGCCACCTTTCACGGTCGTTCTGTTGTTTACGGCCCAAAACCTTATATAAAATGCCCGAAGCTTCGGCTACGGTATATTTACCAAACTCGGTAATAATATCCGGTTCAATGGTATCGTGTTCAGCGCATATTTCTTTAATACGACTCACGATTTCATTGATCATATATTCATAATCAAAGTCGAACACCAATGAATCCTTGAACGGCATACCGCCGCCAATGTCAAGCGTATCTAGCGCCGGGTTTACTTTTTTAAACTTGCAGTACAGGGTAACATACTTTTCAAGTTCGTTCCAGTAATATGGCGTGTCAGATATGCCCGAATTGATAAAGAAATGCAGCAGTTTCACCTGGAAGTTCGGATTGTCCTCGATCTTATTATGATAAAAATCGATAATGTCCTCCAAACGAACCCCTAAACGTGAAGTATAGAACTGCGAATCAGGCTGTTCTTCCGCTGCTATCCTTATGCCCAGGTTACATGGCGTATCCAGTTCTATCTCGTCATCATACAGGTTAAACTCTTCCTTATTATCAAGCACCGGGATGATGTTTTTAAAGCCATCATGCAGCATGTCGATGATATAGGTTTTATACTGGAATGTCTTAAACCCGTTGCATATTACGGTCACGTCTTTATTTAGCGATCCTTTTTTCTCCAGCGCGTCTATCATAGGCATATCAAATGCCGATGATGTTTCAATGTGGATGTCGTTCTTTAGTGCTTCTTCAACGATATGCCTGAAATGCGAGCTTTTGGTACAATAACAGTATTTATAGCCGCCGCGATAATTGTTTTTAACAATAGCCTGCTGAAAAAGCAACTTAGCCTGCTGTATCTTTTTCGAGATCATAGGGATGTACGTAAAACGCAGGGGGGTACCATACGTTTCTATCATCTCCATTAAATTAAGATCATGAAAATATAGTTCATCATCTATTATTTCAAAACCATCTTGCGGGAAACCTACGCTTAGGTCAAGAAATTCCTGGTAACTCTGCATCTATTAAATTTTTGGCAAAAATGTAATTTTCAAACGGATTATTTATGAAAATTTTATAGTAGAAGTGTAATTATTTTTAGCTGAACGTAAAGTATAAATAAAATCTATTTCTCAACCGGCAAATGTACCTCGGCCATCATGCACCTGGCGCTTCCACCGCCGTTATTTTCAATGGTTTGTATATCGGCATAAACAAGTTTACCATAATTTTTTAAGGTGAATATTTGCCCCTCATCAAGCGACTCATAAGCGCTTGCCGACATCACTATTAAAGTTTCACCATTCTTGCCTTTTACTTCCAGCATATTCCCCGCAAATTGGTTCATCTGCTCAAAGCTTATCTCAATAATTTCTTTCCCGGTTGATGTTAATGATTCGCTTATCATAACCCGTTCATGCGGATTAGCCACACTATCTAAACAAATAACAGCAAACTTGCTTCCCACGCACATCAGCACATTGGTATGGTAAATGGCTTTCCCGTTCTCATCCACCGCATCAAAGCAAACAGCAGTATAACCGCTCTGTTCACAAAATACATCAAGCACATCTTTATCCGTTCTTGGAGATAGGCACGCATAAGCTATTTTATTTACCCGATCAAGCACCATACTGCCCGTGCCTTCCAAAAACTTGTTGTGCTCCTCGTAACGGCTCAGATCGACGATATGATGCACTTTGAAATTATCTTCCAGCAGACTAATTATATCTTCCCTGCGTTCCAGCCTGCGGTTCTCGGCCTGCATAGGGTACAGAAATATATTACCGTCAGCATGAAACGATATCCAGTTATTAGGAAATATCGAATCAGGCGTATATGGCTGTGGGTTATCATCCACCACAGTAACGTCAACGCCGTTTTCCGTCAGTATATGTACAAAACCATTAAATTCTGCCAAAGCCTTTTCCTGTACCGCCTGCTGGTTTTTATCTTTATTCTGAAATGCGTTACTCTCCGCCGTCTCCTCGTTAAATCCGAAGTTTACAGGCCGTATCATTAATAAGTGTGATGTTGATTGCATATTGTTGGAACCAGGATTGAACGGATTTATCCGATTGCCCTGATGTATATTTATTAAAAAAATAATATCCTATAAATCCTAAAATCTGTTTAATCCAGGTTCAGACAACCTTATCCCTCAAAACCGGCATACTCATACAATGGAACCCACCACGTGCTCTTGAAAGCTCTGCCGATGGCATCAGGATAAGCGTATCCTTCATTTTTTGCGGGTCAAGTTCATTCTTCTCAAACTTTTCAATCAGTTCGTTTACCTTAACTACCGCGAACCCATTTTGTTTAAATGCCTCCACCGTTTTGTCGTTGCGGTCGTAGCCTACAACAACGCCCTCTTTAACGGCCAGCAAATTACACGAGTCCGTCCACTGCTCACGCGCGTCAAAAGGGAAGGTGTTATTACCCGAGTAAATGAATTTGACAGGCTCTTTACTCTCCAGGTCCTTCTCACTAATGTTTGTTAACAGGTCCTCAATGCAATCAAATTTCTTGGGTTTTTTGCCTTTTCTGAATTGTACGATCTCCGCCTTATCCCTTGATTTTTTATCCGCAAACCAGGCTATCGGCTCTTTCTCGTCAATAGGGGTTTCGCCGCTGGCTAACGAGCCCAGCAGTACCCATACATTTCGCTTAACCTGCGTAAACACGGTATCAATGTGCATATAATCGCGTTTGTGCGGTATTTTCACAACCGTCACCTTTTCTACCACGTTATGCTCAAAAAGTAATTTTATAGCTTCGTTGGCGCCGTTGGGCGATGTGCGCTCGCTACAGCCAATAACCAAATGCTGCGGACTAACCATCATCACGTCCCCACCTTCAAGCGTTGTACGGTCGGCATTATCTTCGCCGGGGCGTAAAAAATGCTGCATGCTTTCGGGTATTTCCAATATGTTATCCTGGTAATTGGCAAACAAGGAATGGTTAAAAAAGATATATCGCATCAATAAAGTTTCCCGTGCCCTTGCCTTTTTGGCGGGCCGGTTAAGCAGCATAAAATTATTTATGGCGATACCAATATCGCGCGAGAAAATTAAATTTGGTATAGGCGCGAATATCATTTCATCGTCTGCCAATGAACCCGATATTAATATTTTGGCCAACTCAACAGGTGCGGTTTTTATCAGCAGTTCCTGTAGTCGGTAATTGCAACTCTCAATAGCGCAAACCGATGCCACGAGTTTTTCGCGGATGCCTGTATCCTGCAATATGTCAGCCAGTAATGTCTGTATCTCAACTACTTTGGTCGATGCATGAAAGCCTTTATCATCGGGTTTGAAAAATGCACGTTTACTTTTAGCACTGTCTATTTCCGCCAGCCTGCCTTTTATCTTGTCAGGATCAAGGAAATACATCAACAGCTTTACATAGTGGTCGTATTCGTTTTTACGCACAGTATCCAAATGTACAATATCTTCAAAAAGCCAGTCCTGTGCCTTTGAAGGCACTACTTTTCCTAACCCGCTATCCGGGCTATGTATCAGCAATGCACGCAGGGTGCCTATTTCAGATGTTACGTCTATCTTAAAGTCTTCGTTTTTTAATGGCATAAATTGGTGGTCAGTCTATGCAAATCTAATATAATTTACGTCGTAACTAAAAATCCACAAACACACTGACAAAACAGTGTCACCACTTTTACCAAACTTATTCCCGAAATTTTAAAGTATGCCATATCACTCCGCCACAACCTGGCGGATATTGAAATGTTGAAATCCAACATACTTTCCCCAAAAAGACCTGCATTCAGCATATAGGGTCTGCGCAATGCATACCAAGATCGTTCTTTGATATGTTTATAACCCAATTATCCTGCATTTATATTATTTTTGCATAATGGATTTTATTACCGAAGCAGCCGTAAAAGCGGTAAAACACCTGTATCAAACTGATATTTCCCCCAATGCAATAGCCTTGCAGGAAACCCGTAAGGAGTTTGAAGGACAGGTTACTATAGTTACGTTCCCGTTCACAAAATTCTCGCGCAAAACGCCTGAACAAACCGGCACCGAGATAGGTGAATACCTGTTGGGTAACCTTTCCGAAATATCAGCCTTTAATGTTATAAAGGGCTTCCTTAATATTTCTCTTCGCGATGCTTACTGGATCGACCAGCTATACGACGAAATTTTACACCAGGATTTTGCCGTTTCCAAGCCCAATGGTAAAAAGGTAATGGTCGAATATTCATCGCCCAATACGAACAAGCCGCTGCATTTAGGCCATGTGCGGAATAACCTGTTAGGATATTCTGTAGCGCAAATTTTAGATGCTGCCGGTTATGAGGTGATAAAAGCCAATTTGGTTAATGATCGGGGTATACACATTTGCAAATCCATGCTCGCCTGGCAATTATTCGGGAACGGGGAAACCCCGGAATCGACAGGTATGAAAGGCGATCATTTGGTGGGTAAATACTATGTTATCTTTGACAAGGAATATAAAAAAGAGATAGAATTTCTAAAGTCGGAAGGCCAAACAGAAGAGGAAGCTAAAAAGAATGCGCCGCTGATAAAGCAGGCCCAGGAAATGCTCCAGAAATGGGAAGCCGGCGATGAAGAAGTGATAAACCTTTGGAAAACCATGAACACCTGGGTGTATGATGGTTTCGGTAAAACATATAATAGGCTGGGGGTTGATTTTGATAAATTCTATTATGAGTCAAATACCTACCTGTTAGGTAAGGATATAGTTGAAGAGGGCCTCGAAAAAGGCGTGTTTTTTGAAAAAGAAGACGGCTCGGTTTGGATCGATTTGACCGAGGACGGCCTTGATGAAAAACTTGTGCGCCGTTCGGATGGCACCTCAGTTTATATGACCCAGGATCTGGGCACCGCGCAATTAAAATATAACGATTTTCACATGGATGATTCGTTGTATGTTGTGGGCAACGAACAGGATTATCACTTTAAAGTGCTGTTCCTCATTCTTAAAAAATTAGGTAAAAGCTGGGCTAAGGGATTATATCACTTATCCTACGGAATGGTCGACCTCCCATCAGGTAAAATGAAATCGCGTGAAGGTACCGTAGTTGATGCCGACGACCTGATAGACGAGATGGAGCAAACCGCCAAAGAGCAAACCGAGGCTTTAGGTAAAGTGACCGATCTAACAGAAGAAGGTTTATTGGAGCTGTACCACACCATCGGTATGGGCGCCTTAAAGTATTTTTTATTGAAGGTTGACCCTAAAAAACGCCTGCTGTTCGACCCTAATGAATCTGTAGATTTTCAAGGGAACACAGGCCCGTTCATACAATATACACACGCCCGTATAAAATCCGTTTTAAGTAGGGCAGGGGTTGATTATGCTGCTAAAACCGGTATCACTGAAATAGCACCTGTTGAACGCGACCTGATATTAGCGCTGACACAATTTCCAACCATAATAAGCGAAGCAGCAAAGGGATACAACCCTGCGTTAATAGCCAACTATGTTTATGAGCTGGCCAAAACCTATAACAAGTTCTACCACGAAAAGTCTATTCTGCAAGCTGAAGATGAAATGCTAAAAATATTCAGGCTACAACTTTCGTCGGCATCAGCCAAAGTTATTAGCCGCGCCATGAATTTATTGGGTATTGACGTGCCTGAAAGGATGTAAACCCCCCTAACCCCCTAAAGGGGGAATAAAATAAAAAAGCCCTTAATTAATAAAATTAAGGGCTTGTGCTCTATAAACTCCCCCTTCAGGGGGCTGGGGGGCGAACTATCTCCAATGCCCTCTATGCCAGGTATAACCGCGCGGGCTATGATACCATCCGCCGCGCACCCAGGCACGCCCGGCACGTGGCCTTACCCAATAACCCCGTTGATAAACGTAACTTCCGCCGCGCCATACCCAATCGCCGTCTATCCAAACGGCATTTGCATACGGTTGTACTGGCCGTACATAAACAGGCTCTGCCGGCTGGTCGGTAATACAATAACTACCGGCGCACGATGCCATAAACAAGGAGCCTGCCATTGCCAGCATTATTCCTAATTTTGATATTGTTTTCATTGTAGTGTGGTTTATTTAATAAATATTAATAATACCATTGACAATAATTGGTTAGAAAAGTTTAAAATAATTTACTTACTAAATTTATCGGCCACCATAAGTTCCTTATTACCTGCGGTATATTTATAAAATCCACTGCCCGATTTTATCCCCAAATGCCCGGCTGTTACCATATTAACCAAAAGCGGGCAGGGAGCATATTTAGGGTTGCCAAAACCACTGTGCAAAACATTTAAAATAGCCAGGCACACATCCAAACCAATAAAGTCGGCTAGTTGCAGCGGCCCCATCGGGTGGGCCATGCCCAATTTCATTACCGTATCAATTTCATAAACCCCGGCAACACCTTCGTATAAAGTATATATCGCCTCGTTTATCATAGGCATTAAAATACGGTTAGCCACAAACCCGGGATAATCATTCACCTCAACAGGAACTTTATTTAGCTGTACAGATAGTTCCATTATTTTATTGGTCACCTCATCGGTAGTGGCATAACCTCTTATTACCTCAACCAATTTCATCACAGGCACGGGGTTCATAAAATGCATCCCTATAACATTTTCTTGGTTTTTAGTTACCGATGCGATCTGGGTAATTGATATAGATGATGTGTTTGAAGCAAGTATCGCTTTATCGCCGCAAATCTCGCTTAGTTGTTTAAATAAATTGAGTTTTATCTCGCGATTCTCTGTTGCAGCCTCGATCACTAAATCGGCATTTGCAGCCGCTGTTTTAAGGTCAATAAAGGTTTTTATATGGGCAAGAGTTGCGTTTTTTGCTGCCTCGTCTATAGTTTCTTTTTTTAATTGCCTGTCGAGGTTATTGGTGATGGTTTGTATGGCGCGGTCTAATGCTTGTTGGTTAATATCAACCAGGGACACGTTGAACCCATGCTGCGCGAAGGTATGCGCAATACCATTGCCCATAGTACCCGAGCCTATTACTGTAATGTTCTTCATTTTATTGATGTCAGTTTATAATGGCACTAAATTGAGGCAAATTCTTTAGCTAACAAAATATCGGCCTAAATTACAGGCTGATATACTTGCCTGCTTCAATAATTGCGGCTTTATCTACCTGCTCAAATTCGGGTAAATGCCCTAAGAGCTTTATACCCGTATACTGTAAAATATAGCTTTCCGAATCCGCATCTGTTTTACCGTTAAATATTATCCCAGATATATTAATACCATATTGTTTTAATATGGCAGCCGACAACAAAGTATGATTAATACTGCCCAAATAATTTTGCGAAACTAATATTACATCGGCCTTTAATTGTTTAATGAGGTCTATCATTAAAAAACGATCATTTAACGGCACCATTAAACCACCCGCACCTTCAATTATTAGGTTGTTATTAGTTTTTGGGACGATAAAATTTTCTTTTTTTATGTCGATGCCATCAATGGCCGCCGATTTATGCGGCGAATAAGGTTGCGTAAGCCGGTAAGTTTCCGGGTGAAAAACTGATTGGTCATTCGATACCAGGCTTTTTACCTTTAACGTATCACTATTATCCAGGTCACCCGATTGTACGGGTTTCCAGTAATCGGCCTTCAGTTTTTCTGTCAAAACCGCAGATACTATAGTTTTACCTATTCCCGTACCTATGCCGGTAACAAAAAGGGTTTGTTTATCAGGCATTGCCTATCTGTTTTAAAGTGTTGGTTAACAAATTGATCTCATCGGCCGTATTGAAGGAGTGCAGGCATATCCGCAGCCGTTCAGTACCGGCAGGCACAGTAGGGCTTAATATGGCCCTTACATCCAGCCCGGTATTTTGTAAATGCGCGGCAGTTTTTCGAGCTAGTTCGTTGCTGCTTAATACAACGCATTGTATGGCGCTGTCGCTTTTCAGCAGGGGATAGGGACAATCCTTTATTTTTTTGTGAAACAGGCTGATGTTGTTTTTCAGCGCGCTTATGGTTTCATCAGCATCCCTTAATAGGTCATACGCCATTTTTACCGAAGCTATTTGATGTACCGAAGCAGCCGTTGTGTAAATAAATGATCGCGCAAAGTTAATAAGGTAATTGCGCAATGCATCGCTGCCTAAAACTATTGCACCGTGGCAGCCCAGGGCTTTCCCAAAAGTTACCACACGGGCAAAAATCCTGTCTTCCAAACCGAGCTCGCATACCAGGCCTTTTTTGTAAAGTCCAACGGCATGGGCCTCATCAACTATTAATGCGGCGTTATATCTTTCAGTTAAGGCCAATATTTCTGCTATTGGCGGCGTGTCGCCATCCATAGAATAAACGCTTTCAATAACTACATAACAATTTCCTTTTGCCTGTTTTAGTTTATCTTTAAGACTGTTCAGATCATTATGCCTGAAAGTATACCGGTTAGCATGGCTCAACCGCGCACCGTCAATTATGGAAGCATGTATCAGCTCATCAGTAATTATGGTATCGCCACGCTGTGGTAAGCTCGAAAATAGGCCTAAATTGGCGTCATAGCCCGAATTAAATATTAAACCTGCCTCAGCATTATGATATGCAGCTATTCCCTGTTCAATATCTTCTGTATAAGTCAGGTTGCCCGACAATAACCTCGACCCCGTAGAACCATTCAAAACCAATGGCAAGCATTTAAGTTCTTCGTTAATGTGATCCTTTAAAACCGATGACCGCGCAAACCCCAGGTAATCATTGGAACACAGATCGATCAGCGTACTTTCCGGCTTTAGTGCACGGTATAACCCCGCCGATAGTCTTTCGGCAAGTTTATCCTTAATATATTTTTCCGCTGCTTTCAACCGGGTTAAATTTCTGCTAAAATAAAGAAAGCGCCCTGATATTTACCAGGGCGCTTTCTTTATTAAAATTTATTTGGTTGCGGAGCTTAATTACCGCCACCACCGCCGCCGCCATTCTGTTGCATTTTGGCGCGCATCTCTTCCATCATTTTTTTGTAGGCCGCTTTCTGGTCGTCAGTAAGTATAGCCTGTATTTTGTTATTGGCGTCCATCATTATAGGGCGCATAGCTTCCCTGTCGCCACCGGCATTTCTTACGCTGTCTCTTTTAGCTGCCGACGCCTTGTAAATAGCCAATATTTTTGACGTTTGATCGTCTGTTAATTTTAATTGAGTTTGCATGGCTTTAACCCTATCCTCTGGACTCATTCTCATCCCGCCGCCACCTTGGGCACGGCTTACTGCTGATATTCCGATAACGAAACAGCACATTAACAATAATTTTTTCATCTTTTAGTTTTTTACGTTTTAATAAATAATGATTGTAGGATAAAGATAAACGGTAATGGTTTAATAAAAACCTTGTAACTTAATTGTTGCTTGTAAGCATTGGGTGAATGAGTGATTTAGCGAATGAATGAATTTTGAAATTTATTCACTAAATCACTTATTCACTAAATAATTTAAAATGTGATTTAGGACAAAAAATATTTAAAGCGATTTAGCAGCAATTATTAAAAAGCTTTTGTCTTCATCCGTTAGCATTATATTATTAGCATTTGCAATCCAATATCCATTTCTTTCAAATATTAGTCCTATTTCAAACCCGTCCGAAAAGATTTTATACTTTACTTCATCCTGTTTTTCTACAAATAACACCTTAGGCGTAAAGCTTAAATTAGGATTTTCAAATCTTACTATCCTCATAATTATGGTTATTTTTTTAATTCTTTTGCTGTAAATTCGAGATCGATCTTTGCATCTGTGCCATCATAGTGGTGAGGCTTTCCATTGTTGGCTCAGGGGTAGGTAGAGGCAGTTGGGTTGATATGTAGCCTTTAGCCTTCCAGATTTCCAGTACATCTTCTGCATTAATTTCATAGGGTTCATAAACGGGGTTGTCCGATATCAGCTTCAGTTTCTTATTCTCCCTGAATTTACCACCCACACGTTTATAAACCACGCCATCGCTTTTTGAAATGATCACATAAGTTTCGCCGCCTTTTACATCGGCCCAGTTCTCCACATACTCACCTATAATAATAGTACCCGATACCAACGGCAACATCGAGTCGCCTTTTATTTCAAAAGCACGGTAGGTGCCCTGCTTAAACATGGGTAAATAAAACTTAGGTAATTGGGCCACATATTCCGGGTCGGCATAACCATTCAAATAACCGGCGCTGGCCTTTAAGGGTACCAACTCGATATTTTCGTTATCTTCCTTATCAACCGAGATGCTTAATATCCGCAAATTACCTTTTGGCGCAGGCTGCCATTTATCATCTATCTTTTGTTTGATGAAATCATCAATGCTCACATCAAAAAACGATGCTATTACTTTTAGTAATTCGTACTTGGGTTCGGCTCTTTCTTCCTCATAGGCACCCACCAATGAACGTTTGATACCTACCTGATCAGCAAAGCTTTGCTGTGTTAATCCCTTCTTTTTGCGAAGAAATTTAATATTTGATGAAATTATTGACATAAAATTTGGAATTGCTAAATTTATTAGTAATTTTATGCTCATAAAGTTAGTAATAAAATTTTAATCACCAAATTTTTTATCCATGAAACGGTTTATTTATATCATTACAGACAGAAACAGGAACAATTTACACGTAGGCTTAAGCTCCGATCTTGTGAAAACTTTGCAGTTCTATAACGAAATGCCAACCTTATTTTTCGACAGCGCGCAGCAACTTAACCGCCTGGTTTATTTCGAAGAGATCAATTCAGAAGAGATGGCCATGGAGCGTTTTAAACAGGTAAGCACTTACACACGCCCGCAGAAAGAAAAAATGATCAGACCTGTAAACCCGGATTGGATAGATCTGACCATTGGATTAAATTTCGAGAGCGGGTTAAGGGTAAGGCCCCAGATACGCCCATCGATGCAAAATTTACGCAGGGCGGTTACTTCGTTTTAACAAAAACAAGTGCGCCCGAATTCATGCAGTAGCGTTTGCCGCCCCTGTCAGAAGGTCCGTCGTCAAAAACATGGCCCAGGTGTAAACCCGTACTGCGTTCAATTACTTCATCGCGCGACATACCGAAACTGTTGTCCTGGACAATTTCTATCTTTTTCATATCGGCAGGTTTAACAAAGCTTGGCCAGCCCGTTCCGCTATCAAACTTATCACCCGAAGTAAATAAAATATCGCCTGTAGCCGCGCTTTTATAATAACCTTTCTCGGTACTCTCTCCGTATGCATTATGGAATGCTGGTTCGGTGCCTCTTTCAACCATTATATAGTACTGGTTTGGAGTAAGAATTTTCTTCCACTCGGCAGCCGTTTTGCTTTTTGGCCTGTTTGCTAAAATTTTTGTGTTTTGGGCATTAATGTTCTGGCAGCTGAACAAGCCTACCATGGCTAACAGCATTACAGATAAAACTGATCTTTTCATTTTTTTTATTTTTTTGATTTGAATGGGCAGCGCTACCAGCGCTACTGTTTCATATATCTGAATTACGAATTACCAATAAAGATGGTTTGTCATAGCCAGGTATAATAAAACATTTTCGAACTTTTGTGGGATTAGTCGAAATATTATAAGCTTCCTTACAAGTGCCTGCGAGTTTTTTGCCGTACGCTATGTTTATTCTTTTGTTGAAATTACAGAACTAATAATAAATATGATGGCGCTGCCATAATGCAGGTCGAATACTTTTATAATGTGCTTTGCACCCGAGCCATCAACGAGTGCTATATTCCGGTTAGCATCTATGCCTGCTGTATACTTTTTTCCCGATAGTGCAATAAATTCAATCAGTCCTTTTCCCTTATGTATCAGCGCAGAAATGTCCTTAGCAGTAAATGCTCCGGGTATAACGTGGTTGTGTAACAATGATACAAGTAGTGCCTTATTTGCCGGTTTGAAAAGACTATCCGGTATAGGCGAATTTTCCAATGCTTTGTTATCAGGCGCAAGTATAGTAACAGGTTGGCCCGAAAATATCTTATTCAGGCCTGCTGTATCAATAATTTTAAAGAAAGTACTGATCTCCTTTTTATGAGTTGCAAATTTTAGCGTATCATTCGCAACAATTTGCGCATAGCCTTTTGAAATCAATAGAACAAGAACAATAACTATCGCATATTTTTTCATCATACAAATTTTACCAGCCCGGTGTAAAACCTAAGCCGAATACAGGTTTTGTAACATCATTCCGGTTAAATGGAACGGCAAAATAAGGTTCCAATATAAATGCACCAAACACATTCACTCTTAGCGAGAGCCCGGCGCTAAATGCAGGCACGCGTTGCAACGGGCCACCCTGCGAGTCAACCAGGTTTGGATTACTAGGCGTTAAGCCCATTTGTATTTGGTCGCCCTGGTTCCAGGCCAAACCGGCATCAAAAAACGCGTTCAGATCCGAAAAAAAGAACTTTGATTTTATCTGTGCAAGCCGCTCAGGCCCTGTAAAAGGTAAACGCACCTCGAAACTTGCTACCGCTATACGGCTGCCCGATAGCTGGTCTATAGTAAATCCGTTAGTAGACTTTGTGCTGCCGCTATTGTTATAAAAAGTTTGCGCCTCATAGCCACGTATCAGGAAAGGGTAGCCCACGTACAGCGGGTATAACCCGCTGGCATTCCCAAACCGCCCGTAGGCATACAATCTTGCAGCAAAAGTAACAGGAGCTGCACGTACATATCCCCTTAAATCAATAGTCGGATCGAAGAAACGGTAAGTGCCTACATTATATTCTGCTTCCAAACGGTAACGGAAACCATTTAATGGCGCGGCGATACCAAAAAACGAGTTATCACCAATAAGCGAAGCATTCAGCTGAACCAGCGAGAATGGCACTAAGTTTATACCGCCGTTTGCCGCGTCGGCGTTGTAAGTTGAATTAGAAATATGTGTATGGTTATAGCTTAAATAATTCCCGGTTGTGTCATACAAAGTACTGTAACGGTCGACACGATAATAATAATGCGATATGCCAGTGCCAAATTCGACCCTGGTAGTCCTTGAAAAAGGGTAGGAGGTAAAGGCAGTGGCCTGGTCCTGGAACACCCGGATAATGTCGTAGCGTTCGTCAATGGCCGGAATCGTTTTTGAACCCGATGTGTAAGTCGAATTAACAACACTATAATTTGCATACTGATAAGGGATATGCGATAACCCGAAGCCATAATTCCAGCGCCCGGTTTGGTTCAGATAAATAACCTGCCCGCCAAAATCATATACCTCGCCATTTACTGCAAGCCCGGCATATATCTGGTTTCGACCCAAAATATCACTGAATACGCCCTGTACACCACTGGCCAAACCTGTACCGTACGAACTTACGCCGATCCCTACGCCGCTACTTGCCAAATAATCAAGCTTGAACATTGGTTTATAAGGTATATGGTGAATAGAATCAGCCGGTAAAAAAGGATAGGCCAAAAAGTTATTCAAATTCGCATTGATGAGGTTAACACCGACAGAACGTGCTGGCGGCAATAGCCCTGCATCAGTCATTAAAGCGGTTGTATCTACCTGCTTTGGTGTAAACTCCGTAGCTTTCGCTGTGTAAAGCGAATACTTTTGCGCGCGATAATACGAGTAAACAATATCATTATTATTTGATATGCTCAAAGCCGGCGAATATTCGGTAATACCACTTATGCCTGTAAACAGGTTGGTCATTTGCTCAACTTGGCCATTACTTTTGGTATAACGGTACATATTGCGGAAACCATCCCTGTTGGATAAAAAGTATATCTGCGTACCATCCGATGAATACTGCGGGTTTAAATTATTAGCGCCGTTGAATACTTTAATGTCTGTTACTTTCCCTGTAGCGAGGTCAAGTTCGGCCAGGTTTAAGGAAATATCCTGGCTTGGCGACTTATCATAAGTTGTCCGGTCGCTCGAAAAAACGATCGTTTTTCCATCCCTCGAAAAGCTGGGCTGGTAATCAGTATATTTATCATTGGTAAGCTGCGTTACCTTTTTCGTATCGAAGTTATACAGGTACAGGTCGCCTTGCCCTTCAGATAATCCCTGGAAAACCATGCTCTTCCCATCAGGCGACCATGAAAGGTTACTGAATTGTTCAGCTTTTTCCATGGATATATCTTGCAATATTCGCCCGCTCGGTATCTCCACCACCAGCATCCTGTTTCGCCCTTTATTAAATACGCTGAAAGCGAACTTCTTCCCGTCCGGCGACCACGCCCCGGCTGACTCAATAAAATTAAACTCGTCAACGTGATTATTAGATACCTTACTCGTCAGCTTTTTTAATACCTGTCCCGTTTTCGCATCGGCCAAATAGAGGTCGACAGTAAACAAATCTTTTTCCGACAAGAAAGCTAAATATTTACCATCCGGACTGATAGCAGGAGCAAGGTTCATCTTACCCGAGTTTTTATCGCTGATAAGCAGACGACCGGTAGGTAATTGTGCGGTATCTTTTAAGAATGGCTTATAAGTATTTTCAATAGAGGTTTTCCATAGTGACGACAATGTTCTATCGTTAAAACCAAACGTGCGCCTTATGCCATATTCCAGGCCGAAATGCGCAGTGTTTTTAAAGAAGGGAACGATAACCGTATCCCCATAAGTCGACCCGATGAATGACCAGAAAGCTTCGCCATAGCGGTAAGGGAAATACTTATTGGTTTCTGTAAGATCTTTTATAGTAGGGATGTCATGGTTCAAATAAGCATCACGCATCCACATAGCCGTGTAAGAATCTTTTTTACCTAACGACAGGTATTCGGCCATACCTTCTATCATCCATCCCGGAAGGTTCCCGATATTTTCATAGTTCGATGAATCTTTCCCCAATAAAATATGGTACTGGAATGCATGCACCATTTCGTGGCCTATAACGTGCCGCGTCATTTGGTTGGTTTCCATCACGGGCATTACTATGCGGTTTTTTAAACCTTCGGTAACACCGCCTGTACCTACATCAATTTCGCCGTCGATAGCTGTAGTTTGCTGAAAATCGGGATGATTGGCGTACAGGATAATTGGGTTGGGCTTTTTGAACGTATCCCTGAAAACCTGTTGGTGTAAAGTATACCATGTTTCGCTTTCCTGCGCGAAGCGCTTAATCATGCTGTCGTTCTGCAGGTAATAATATATCTGGAAATGTGGCGTGCGATAAACCTTAAACTTAAGGTTCTTATACCTCACCTTATTTTGACCGAAGTATTGCGCGATAGCGCGCTGGCTTAACAGCAGCGTGCCCAAAAGGCAGACCAATACTGCTGAATATCTTTTAGCCTTATTTATGACGTTGTAAAATTTATTCATGTCGTAATTTATATTAAAAGTACCGGCCTTTATATAGTGGGCAATAAAATTACATCTGTTTTACTGTTTCGGTGGATTATTGTCCTTTGTATCAGGTGTTGTTGTTTGTGGCTGTACTAAAGGTGCCTTTCCCGTTGTATCGATAGGGGAATCCAAGCTATCTGTTGTGGTAGTATCAGTTTCAATATGTGGCGACGGACAATCATATTCCTTAGTAATTTTCACCCATGGTTTAGGGAACGGTCCGGGTGTATAACCAGATTTAGGATCAGCATACACCTTTTCCATAAACCGCGCGAAAACAGGCAGCGCTGTATGCGAACCCTCGCCGGTTTCCGAGTCGGTGAAATGTACGCTTCGGTCATCCGCGCCAACCCAAACCCCGGTGACAAGGTCTTTTGTGATACCCATATACCAGCCATCAACATAGTGCGATGATGTACCGGTTTTGCCACCGATTTGGTTACTGCTTTTCTTCCATAATCCAGGGTATTCCCATAAAGCCTGCGATGTGCCGCCCGGCTCATCCATACCCCCCCTGAACATATACAGCATTAGCCATGCAGTTTCAGGGCTTAATACTTTTTCGCTATTCAGGCTGAAGGTAGCTAATACATTGCCATCCTGGTCGGTTATTTTGGTTACCAGCAGCGGATCGATCTTAGTGCCCTTATTTAAAAAGGTACTATAAGCACGCACCATTTCATAAACCGATACATCATTCGACCCTAACGACACCGAAGGCACCGATTTCAATGGGCTTTCGATACCCAGTTTGTGTGCATACTGTACTATCTTGTCCCAGCCAACCTGCTCGGTAACCTGTGCAGTAATAGAGTTAACTGATTTCCCCATAGCCCAACGCAACGACATTTCCATACCCGAAAATTTGAAATCAGCATTGTTCGGTTCCCAAACAGTATCAACCCCGTGGTCGTTTTTGTATTTGATAGAAACACGCTTATCTGTAAATTTATCGCAAGGCGTAAAACCATTATCCAGTGCCGTAACATAGGCAAACGGCTTAAAGGTCGACCCAGCCTGGCGCTTGGCCTGGTTCACGTGGTCGTAATTAAAATATTTGTAGTCGATACCACCAACCCAATCTTTTATATAACCTGTGGATGGTTCAATGGTCATCATCCCTGTATTCAATATACGGGCATAGTATTTCAGCGAGTCGACACTGGAGAAGGTTGTGTCTTTATCACCGTTCCAGGTGAACACAGTCATACGTTTTTTGGCAGTAAAGTATTTGTTTATCTGTGCTGTATCACCCTTATATCTTTTCTGCAATAGTTTATATATAGGCAGGTTTTCTTCTGCTTTCAATACAAAGTCCTTTATTTCGTTGCCATTAAAATCGCGCCATGGGTTCTTTTTGCCCCATAGGTTATCAAAACGTTTTTGTAGCATCTTCATTTTTTCGGCTACAGCTTCTTCAGCATACTGCTGCAGGTGCGAATCAATGGTAGTATATATTTTTAAGCCATCCGAATACAGGTCATATCCATTATCCTTGCACCATTTTTTAAGCCATCTTTCCACTGCTTCGCGTAAATACGAATCGCCCTGGCCTTCATTGTCAACATAATCCAGGTTAAGATTCAACGGTAGTTTAACGTTAGTCTCATAGGCGTCTTTGGTCAGGTAGTTATATTTTTCCATCTGTCCCAAAACAATGTTGCGCCTTGCTACCGAAGCATCCGGGTTGTTTATAGGGTTATAGGTTGATGTTGCCTTAAGCATGCCAATAAGCGTTGCTGCTTCAGCCGGATTTACTTTATCGGGTGTTTTGTCAAAATACTTTAGGGTGGCGGTTTTTATACCATAGGTGTTATTACCAAAAGGCACAGTATTAAAATAAAGCTCTAATATTTCCTGTTTGCTGTAAACATGTTCAATTTTTAATGCGGTTAACCATTCTTTGCATTTATAAACTACCGTGCTGATAAACGGTACGTGCTTTATTATCCCTTGCGACTTTCGTTTCCTGGTTTCGAAAAGGTTTTTTGCCAGTTGCTGGGTAATGGTACTGCCGCCGCGTTTGTCGCCTTTTGCGGTGGAAAGCATGCTGGTGAAAAAGCCATAAAAGTCGATGCCGTTATGCGTATAGAACCTTGCATCTTCGATAGCGATCAAGGCATTAACAAGATTGGGCGATATGTTTTTAAAGTCGACAGGAGAGCGGTTTTCCTTATAATACTGGCCGATCAATTTGCCATCGGCGGTGTAAACTTGCGACCCAACTGACATGGAAGGGTTTTTAATGTCCTGCATATCAGGAGAGTATCCGAAGAGCCAAAGGAAATTCAACTCTATCGCGCAAAAGAACAGGATTATAAAATATATAAAAATGACAAAGTACCTGAGAAATCGGTTACGTATACGTTTGAACATGCGGTAAAGATGTAAAATTATGGCTCTAAATCATAGCCCGGTAATAAATATTAACAACGCAAATTTAACAGGTAAATTTTATGCTCCTAACCTAATTTATCAGGGTTGTGAATAGGGGATAAGGTTCTATTTAAAATTTACCGTTTAAGATGAATGTTATAGGCTTATTAACTTACTTTTTAGGTTTTGGTTTTGATGCTTTGGCAAATTTATTAAAAGCCAGGCAATGGTTCACCCAATAATCAAACTCGGCTTTTGATCTTAGGGCATCCTCACTTACATAAACGTAGTCTTTTAACACTTTGCCTTTCATTATCATGGCGCGGGTGTCGTTTTTTTCCAGCACCTCTTCATGCTTATCCGGGCCTACGCGGCACATCAGTTCGTTATTGCTAACGCAAATACACATTTTGCCATCAACCATAAAGCACACCCCGCGGAACATCTTTTTTTCTTCCACGTCCGGCAGATCGCACAGCGCTTCTCTTACACGGTTGGCTAATATTTCATTGTATGGCATAAATTAATATTGTTGGTCAAATATAATTATTGTGTGCTTTTATTACAAATGGTTCTAAATGGCTGATTATAAGATTAATATTAAAACAATATAATTCCTATCGGATTGATAGTTTATTTTTATATTTACGCCATATTAAATATTAACCACTTATCAAAAAATGAAACGATCATTACTATCCATTGCGCTTTTAACGCTGGCGGTATCTTCAGCATCAGCAGGGGGCAAATCAGGCGAAATAATCGTTGCCTGGAACCAGGTAACCGTGAAAGCTACCAAAACAGCTGGTTTAAACAGCAACGTGTGCAGCAGCAACAGCGTCCTCAACCACAACAACGTGTGCAGCAGCAACAGCGTCCTCAACCACAACAACGTGTGCAGCAACAACAACGCCCGCCAAGCAGGCCAAACGAGAAAAGATAAGTTTTCATTAAATATTAACAATAGAAAGCCCCGGAGTAGAAATACTGTCGGGGCTTTTGTTTTTGTGCCGATGCATAGTTATGCGAGATGTATAACCGCGTACAATGCTGTTGAAGATATGGCTACCCATAATATAACTCCCTGTAAAAAAGGTTTTAAACCTACGGATGCTAAAACCTTTCGGGATAAGCCGGCGCCTATTAAAAACAGCGTTACCGTTAGGCCTGATTTTGCAACGCTGATGATATAAGGGTTAAGTTGGGTTACCACTGGCAGGTAGGTATTGGCGATCATGGCTAAAATAAACAGCCCGATAAAATAGGGGATGGTTATTTTTTTTGACTCGTTTTTAAATACAAATGCCGACACTATTGAAACAGGGATGATCCACAAGGCTCTTGCCAGTTTTACCGTTGTGGCCACTTCGAGCGCATGGGGGCCATACTTGCCGGCCGCACCTACTACCGAGCTGGTATCGTGTATAGCCAATGCGCACCATAAGCCAAATTGCGTTTGTGACAGGTTAAAATGATGCCCTATAACCGGGAATATAAACAGCGCTATGGAGTTTAATATAAACACACAGCCCAAGGCCACCGATATTTGCTTTTCTTCGGCTTTAATTACCGGTGAAATGGCTGCAATAGCACTTCCGCCGCAAATGGCCGTGCCTGCTGAAATGAGGTGCGATGTTTTTCTTTCTATCTTAAACCATCTGCCCAAAAAATAACCAAAAACTAACGTGCAAGCTATGGATGTTATGGTAAATAATACCCCTTGCTTACCGGCCTGTAGGGCACTGTGTACATTCATGCCAAACCCTAAACCAACCACCGATACCTGTAATAGTAGCTGCGTAGCCTTGTGGTTAAGGTGTAGGTAAGGGTGGCCCGTAAGCTGTGCTATAACTAAGCCCATTAATAAAGCTACAGCAGGGCTGATAAAAGGAGTGAGGCATAGCGCTACACACATTATGAATATGAGTTTTCGTGTTGTGTTGTTGATGCTCAGTGGCAAATACCCCTTGGGTGTTATAGTGTTACTTTGCATTGTATTATTTTATTTATTGATGCAAAAGTGAGGTAAAAGCAGCTTGTATTTTCATTACAAATTACATCTATCGATAACAATATGTTATTGATAAAGCAATCAAATCAGATTAAAAAAACACCATTTGAATTAAGTTGTTAATAAAACAACGGGCAATAGCTAATGCCCCGAAAAAACTTAATTATTATGGAAGCTAATAAGGCACGCAAGGGCAGGATGAACAGTTCATCTGCCCAAAAGCGGAATAAACACCCCGAAAGGCAGGAAAATATGAAAGATGGCGATAACAGTGCGGCCGCGATAAAAGACAGTTCGAACAAAGGGAAAGGCCCCTCGGGTGAAAACCTTTAACCATGCTACCATGAGAAAAGCGAAATTATTATTTATCGTAACGGCATTGGTATGCCTATTTTGTAGTTGCATGGGCGATCACGGCACATCACAAGGAAAAGATACGGATAAAAGTATGTACGGTAGCTTAGCAAAAGATACCAGCAAAGGCGACAGTACCGGCGCTGATACCGAATCAATGGATAACAGCGGATCGGGCGGCACAAAAATACCTAAGGCTGATACTGTTAAGAAAAAGTAAGCAGTTGGCTTATTTTAGCCGATCTTATAATTTCTCGCATAGCGGATAAATAATTCGGCCAGGGACGAGGGCTGGCCCTGTGGTCGTATGAAATGGAACTGCCGTTCGATAGTAAGGCCCTTTACATCAATTATTCTGCATTCATTGTTTTTCAGTTCCTTTAAAACCGAGTATACAGACAAAAACGCCAGGCAATTACTGTGCAGCAGGTATGATTTTATGCTTTCGCTGCCGCTTATCTGCATTTCTACTTGTAAGTCGGAGAGTTTAATATTATGCTGTTTTAAAGCATGAGCAATAACCTCCCGCGTACCTGAGCCGGGCTCACGTAATAGTAGTGGGTAATTTTTAAGCTCCTCGGGTTTGATAGTGCCCTTTTTTAAGGCTAGGTTATTCGTGGCACTAACTAACACCACTTCATCCTGTAAGAAAGCTTCATACTTTATCTGGGGGTTATGTACTATCCCTTCAACAACGCCAATTTCAATTGCATGGTTAAGCAAAGCCTGTTCAATATCCTCGGTGTTGCCGGTTACTAAAACCACCTGGATATCTTTAAATTTTTTATGGAACTGCGCCAGCAGTGGCGGTAAAACATACTGCGCAACCGTATTGCTGGCACCTATATGTAGTATTCCACTATGTTTATTAACCAACATATTCATATCATATTCCAACTCTCGATAGGTATCCAATAATTGCGTGGTGTAGGTTAGTAATGTTTCGCCGGCAGGGGTAAGGCTTATCTTTTTATTGCCGCTGCGTTCAAATAGTGATGCTTTGAACTCGTTTTCCAACTCTTTTATATGCCTGGTTACGGCGGGCTGGGTGATAAACAATTCGCCAGCCGCTTTGGTAAAGTTTAAGCGTTGGGCAACTGTATAAAATACTTTCAACCTAAAATCGAGCATAACGGGGAATACATAACTGCTTAACAAAAGTAATTATTTGCGCTTTAATAACAATCTGTTATAAATGATAATGCTTTGTGCCGATAGGTTGAAATAATATTATACTATTGCCTTTACAAATTATATATTATTTATATAGCTATTTTATTGATTTACGTAACAATATTGTAGATAATACCTTGCTAATAACGGTTAACAATATTGTTACCTTAAGCAATAGCTATTTTTCATCATTTTTGCAAACACATTTTAACCGCTTACGTATATACAATCATCACGCGGATAAGCATTTATTATGAAATATAGTTCATTGCGTTTAAAAACAGTTTATAACCTTATAATTATGCGTGCAATGCGCGTTTGCTTATTAGTCACCTGTTTAACATGTGTATTTGGAATTGCCAATTCGCAGACACCTGATACGAGCAAGTTGCTCATACCCATTGTAAAGGACAGCACCAACACTTACCTTACCCTTAAACAATGTATTGATTATGCTATGGAGCATCAGCCGTCATTGAACAGGGCTTTAATAAATGTTGATATAGCCAAAACTACTAATGCCATAAACTTATCAGGTTGGTTACCGCAGATCAATGCCAACGGCAGCCTTAATCATTATATCCAGCAAAGTAATACTGGTTCAAGTGTAGTTTCGGACGGTTCAACAACCGGGAGTAACACAGGCACTACAACCACATCGCGCAGTTCGGCTATTAATACATTTGTTCCGCAGTTATCGGTATCGCAGGCTATATTCAGTCCTAGTCTTTTGTATGCATCCAAGAGCGCGCCATTATATGTGAAACAGGCACAACAGGTTACTGATAGCGCTAAAATATTTTTGGTTTCATCGGTAAGCAAGTCGTTTTATAATGTATTGCTTACGCTTGAGCAGATAAATGTTTTAAAAGAAGACACCGCGCGCCTGGGCAAAAATGTTAGAGATACTTACCACCAATATGTGGGCGGTATTGTGGATGAAACGGATTATGACGAAGCTACCATCACTTTGAATAATTCAGCGGCGCAGTTAAAACAGGCCAATGAGAATATCATCCCGCTATATGCCTCGCTGAAACAAGTAATGGGGTATCCGACCGAAAAACAGTTTAATGTGAACTTTGATACGTTGCAAATGATGCAGGACATCCACATGGATACCACTCAGCAGTTGCAATATGAAAAGCGCATTGAGTTCCAGCAATTAGCTACACAAAAGGACCTGCAAAACCAACTGGTTAAATATTACAGGGCCTCGTTTTTGCCAACTTTATCGGCGTTTTACAACTACAATCTCGATTTTCAGAATAATAAACTTTCTGACCTGTTCAATACCTCGTACCCAAGTCAGCTAATTGGCCTTTCGGTAAGCGTGCCCATTTTTACAGGATTTTACCGGGTGAATAACCTGAAAAAAGCCAGGCTGCAGGCGAAACTGCTGGACTGGAATGCGGTGGACCTGAAATCGCAGATAAATGTGGAGTATACATCGGCGCTGGCTAACTATAAAAGCAACCTGTACAACTTACAACTGCTGCAAAAAAACGTGGCGCTGGCAAAGCGGGTTTACTTTGTGGTAAACCTGCAATATAAACAAGGCATTGTAGCGTATTTAAACGTTATTACAGCCGAATCGAATTTAATATCATCAGAAATAAGTTATCTGAACGCTTTGTTCACGGTATTGTCTAACAAGATCGACCTTGAAAAAGCTATGGGAAATATTACCTATTAACGCATTAAATACCGCCTAAATGAATAAGGGAATTTTAAATATTGTATTGATAAGCTGCATAGTGCTTAGCGCCTGTGATAAAAAGCAACCCCCTGCCGACAATGAAGTGCCTGTAAACCTGATGAAGGTAAAAACCAAAGTAGTAAGGTACTATGATAAATACCCGTCAACAACAAACGCGTTAAGCCAGGTGAATTTACTGCCACAAGTACAGGGGGCAATAACTGCCATATATTTTACGGAAGGCAGCCATGTTAAAAAAGGGCAGAAGCTTTATGAGATAGATACACGTATTTATAACGATAATTATAACGCCGCGGTAGCAAATCTAAAAGTTACACAAGGCACATTGGTACAAGCGCAACAGGATGCTGACCGGTATGCTTATCTGAATAAATATAATGCAGTTGCCAAGCAATTGTATGACCATGCGATGATAACCCTGGATAATGCCAAAAACCAGGTTAAGGCATCAGAGCAGGCTGTTAAAACGGCAAAAACCAACCTGAATTATGCGGTTGTTACCGCACCTTTTGACGGAACGATCGGTTTTAGTTTGGTAAAACTTGGCGATGTGGTTACACCCGGTACTACTGTATTAAACACGGTATCTACCGATAATCCAATGGCGGTTGATTTTATCATAAATGAAAAACAGTTGCCAAAATTTGAAAAGATACTGGACAATAAAAACCCCATAGATTCATTGTTTACCATATTACTGCCGGATAATACAGTGTATCCTGAACTTGGGAAGATCTCGATCATTGACCGTGCCGTTGACCCGCAAACAGGATCGATA
The DNA here is from genome assembly GCA_903915155.1 of uncultured Mucilaginibacter sp. Lineage (GTDB taxonomy): Bacteria > Bacteroidota > Bacteroidia > Sphingobacteriales > Sphingobacteriaceae > Mucilaginibacter. Next base: position 12,048 of record CAIWRU010000151.1, on the reverse strand, counting down.
AAAGTTAGGCTGGTGTTTCCAAATCCCAAAGGCTTTTTACGTGTCGGTATGAGCGCTACAGTGCGCGTGCATAACCAGGACGTAAAGCCGCAAATTGTTGTACCTAACAAAGCGGTTGTTGAACAAATGGGCGAATATTTTATATATGTTGCCCAAGACAGCCTGGTTAATGACCCTAAAGCCGGCGCCGACTCAGCCAAAAAGAAGAAAAAAATACTAATGGCCGAACAGAAGAAAGTGCAGGTTGGACAGGTAGTCGGGCCTAATATTGTGATAAAAAGTGGCATTGATACTACCGAGCGCGTAGTTGTTGACGGGATACAAACCCTGCACGACGGCTCGAAAATAACTACGGCCAATAAAGTTGGTCCATCCGCAGGCGGCAAACACAAGTAACAATTAAAAAGCTGCTAATCATCTATACTGAATATATTATAATATATGATCGCTAATACTTTTATAAAACGGCCGGTAACTGCAATAGTTATATCAATTGTATTAGTGATAACCGGTATTGTGAGCATATTGGTTTTGCCAATTGACCAATACCCCGATATTACGCCGCCCGTTGTACAGGTAAACGGCCAGTTTACAGGTGCCGATGCGCAGACTGTGGAACAAACCGTGGCCACGCCAATTGAAGAGCAGGTGAACGGTACGCCTGGCATGGAATACATGCAAAGCAACAGCACCAACAACGGGCTGATGCAAATGAATGTTACCTTCCAGATAGGTACGGATATTGACGTTGCGGCACTGGACGTGCAGAACCGTGTAAGTATCGCAACACCGTTATTGCCTGCTGTGGTTAGTCGTTTGGGGCTTACGGTACGCGCTGTGAACCCCAGCATGCTGATGATGGTGGCGATATACTCGCCGAAGGGTTCGCACAATATTACTTTCCTGGATAACTATACGAATATATTTATACAGGATGCTTTGCTGCGTGTAAAGGGCGTGGGTAGTATAAATAAGTTTACCGATGATTTTAGTATGCGTATATGGATGGACCCAACCAAGATGGCCTCCTATAGTTTAACGCCTACGGATGTAATTAATGCGTTAAATGCTCAAAACGTACAGGTTGCTGCCGGTACGGCCGGAGTTCCGCCGCAGGCGCCAAGCCAGACCTATGAGTTGGGTATTTTGGTTAACGGTCGTTTAAGCAAAGTTTCGGACTTTCAGAATGTCATCGTAAAAACTATCCCTGCAAGCGGCGAATTGGTTTATTTGAAAGATGTTGCAAGGGTCGAACTGGGTAAATTTACTTTCTCAAGTAATTCATTTGTTGATGGTAAAAGGGCATCGTACCTGCAAATTTACCAGGCACCGGGTAGTAACGCGCTGCAAACCGCAAACGGTGTTTATGCTGAACTGGCTAAATTAAAACAATCATTCCCGGCAGATGTGCAATACAGCGTTCCGTTTGAATCGGTTACGGTTGTAAAAGTTTCGATGGAGGATGTGGTAGGTACTTTATTAAAAACACTGGGGCTGGTAGGTATCGTTGTATTTGTATTCCTGCAAAATTGGCGTTCAACACTTATCCCCATATTGGCTATCCCGGTATCTATATTCGGTACATTCTGCTTTTTCATCCCGTTAGGCTTTACTATAAATACCTTAACCATGTTTGGTTTTGTACTGGCCATTGGTATTGTGGTTGATGATGCCATTATTGTGGTTGAGGCAGTACAACACTACATCGACCATGAAAAAATGTCGGCCAAGGAAGCTACTTACCAGGCGATGAAGGATATATCGGCACCGGTTGTAGCCATCGCGTTGATACTGGCAGCCGTATTTGTGCCGGTTGGTTTTATACCCGGCATAGTAGGGCGGTTGTACCAGCAATTTGCCATCACCATTGCCATATCGGTTATTATATCGGCTTTTATAGCATTGTCATTAACACCCGCGCTTTGTACGCTGTTGCTGAAACCAACTGACGAAAGCAAAAAGAATAAGGGCCTCACCGGTTTGTTTACCAAGTTTAATGATTGGTTCGACAGGGTAACTCAAAAGTATACCAACGGCGTTAAACGTAGCATTGAGCATTCAAAATACATAGTAATATTACTGGTTTGCGTATGTATAGGCGCATACTTTATGTTCCAGTCGAAATCATCGGGCTTTATACCATCGGAAGATGATGGCAACCTGTATGTGACTTACCAGTTGCCACCTGCATCATCAACCGTTGCGGCTGTGGAAGTGATGCAGAAGCTGATGAAAGTTGTTGGCTCTACACCCGGCGTTGCGCATTACGCGGCATTATCGGGCCTTAACGTGGTAACCAATGCCAGTAACTCCAACAACGGCACTATATACTGCCAGTTAGCTCCATGGGATGAACGCGGCGACGCGAACCAACAGGTGCCCAACATTATCGGCGTAATGCAAAAAAGAATACAGGATGCCGGTATTAAAAATGCCGATATTCAGGTTATACAACCATCTCCGTTACCGGGCGTAGGCTCGACAGTTGGTTTTAGTATGCAGATTGAACAGCGCAGTACCAACGATAACCTGCAGGATTTTGAAAAAGTAGTTGACAATTTTGTTAACGAAGCCAATAAAGACCCCGCGATAAGTAAAGCGTTCAGCTATTATACCGCACATACGCCAAACTTTAACCTTACTGTCGACAGGGAAAAATGTGAAAAATTGGGCGTAAATATATCAGATGTATTTACAACCATACAAGCATACATGGGCAGTTTGTATATTAATGATTTTACTACTTACAGCCGTACCTTCCACGTAGTGGTACAGGCAGATACTGCTTATCGTACGTTAATATCAGATATTGATAAATATTATGTGCGTAACCAGGCAGGTACCATGGTGCCGCTGGGTACATTGGTAAGTTATTCGCCAACCGTAGCCGCGCCGCTTATTTCGCATTTTAATATATTCCGCTCTGCCGAAATTGATGGCTCAAATGCCGATGGTCATAGTAGTAACGAAGCATTGGCTGCTTTGCAGAAACTGGCTGCTAAAGATTTGCCTGAAGGCTATACTTACGAGTTTTCGGGATTGAGCTATGAGGAGATAAAAGCGGGTTCGACTACCATTTATATCTTCATGTTCTCCATTACGTTCGTATTCCTGTTTTTGGCGGCATTGTATGAAAGCTGGTCGGTACCATTCTCAGTACTATTAGCTGTGCCGATAGGGGCATTTGGTGCTATACTTGCTTTAGTGCTGGTGCCGAGCCTTACTGATAACGTATATGCACAAATAGGTTTGATAACGCTGATAGGCCTCGCGGCGAAGAACGCGATATTAATTGTGGAGTTTGCCAAGGTTAGGGTAGATATGGGCGAAGAACTCATTCAATCAACCCTTGATGCCGTTAGTTTGCGTTTACGGCCTATTATTATGACGTCCCTTGCATTTATATTGGGTGTGCTGCCGCTTGTGCTGGCTACAGGTGCAGGTGCTGTTGCACGACGAACAATAGGATACACCGTGTTAGGGGGTATGCTTGCTGCATCAACCATAGCTATATTTGTGGTGCCGGTGTTGTATGTGATCATAACAAAACTATCATATGGTAAAAAGCACCTTGAATACCTGCAAGCACATCGTGACCAGTTAAGAGAAAAGGCCAAAAAGGTTGAGGAGCAAAATATCGACCCTGAACTGGAATTTGAGATACAAAAATCGCGTGAGCTGAATAATAACCCGGGTAAGGCATGATAGCGAATACATTTATCAAAAGACCGGTAACTGCAATAGTTATATCGCTGGTATTAGTAATTGCCGGGCTTATCTGCCTTGATAACCTGGCGGTTGACCAATACCCTGATATATCGCCACCAAGTGTTTCTGTATCAGCTTCATATACAGGAGCAGATGCTGAAACAGTTGAACAAACAGTTGCTACGCCGATTGAAGAGCAGGTAAACGGAACGCCCGGCATGGAGTACATGCAAAGCAGTAGTACTAACAGCGGCGGCGTTAGCGTAAGGGTGACTTTTGATGTGGGTACCAATGTGCATATAGCTGCCCTTAACGTGCAAAACAGGGTAGGTATAGCCGGGCCTGCTTTGCCTGCGGTTGTAAGTAAATTGGGGGTTAATATACGTGCCAGTAACCCCGACCAATTATTGCTGATAGCCCTTTATTCACCAAAAGGGACACATAATATTACTTTTATTGACAATTATACAAGTACTTACATTCAGGATGCGATATTGCGTGTTGCGGGTGTGGGAGATGTAAGCGCTCGCGCCGATCAGTTCAGTATGCGTATATGGATGAACCCGGATAAAATGGCATCATACAGCCTTACACCGGCTGATGTTAGCGCGGCTCTGAACGCCCAAAACGTATATGTGGCCGCCGGATCGGTAGGTTCACCACCACAGCCGTCAAGCCAATCATTCGAAACAGGCATACTGGTAAAGGGCATGCTAAGCAAGGCTTCGGATTACGAGAAAATTATAGTAAAAACGAACCCTGCCACCGGGCAAATGGTGTACCTGAAAGATATTGCAAGGGTCGAGCTGGGGAAATTCACTTTCGCGAGCAACTCCTTTGTGGATGGACACCGCGCCTCTTTGTTGCAGGTATATCAATCTCCCGGTGCCAATGCGTTACAAACAGCCGATAATATTTACAAAGAGTTGGCTATTCTTAAAAAATCATTCCCTGCGGATATAGATTATACTATACCTTATGAATCAGTAACCATCATCAAGGTTTCAATGGAGGAAGTGCTGGGCACCTTATTAAAGGCGCTTGGCCTTGTCGCGGTTGTGGTATTCCTGTTCCTGCAAAACTGGCGCTCAACAATTATCCCTATAGTAGCCATCCCGGTATCCATATTGGGTACGTTTATATTTTTCATCCCGTTAGGCTTTACTATAAATACCTTAACCATGTTTGGTTTTGTGCTGGCTATAGGTATTGTGGTTGATGACGCCATTATTGTCGTCGAGGCGGTGCAGCATTATATTGATGAGCAGCACATGTCGCCCAAAGAGGCGACTTACCAGGCCATGAAAGAAATTTCGGCGCCTGTAATAGCCATAGCCCTTATTTTGGCTTCGGTATTTGTGCCGGTAGGCTTTATTCCGGGTATAGTGGGTCGGTTGTACCAGCAATTTGCCATAACTATTGCTATTTCGGTTATTATATCGGCGTTTGTAGCATTATCACTAACACCGGCACTTTGTACCTTACTGCTAAGGTCGTCGCACCATGAGAAAGCCAATTGGATGGACAAATTTTTCAACTGGTTTAATGGTTGGTTTGACAGGGTTACGGTAAAATATGCAAATGGTGTAAGGTACTGCATTAAGTATGCCAAGTTTGTGGTAATCATATTGCTGTGCATTTGTGTAGGTACTTATTTGTTGTTTAAAAGCAAACCATCGGGCTTCGTTCCTTCGGAAGATGGGGGACGGCTTTTTGTAACCTACCAACTGCCCGATGCATCATCGACCGCACAATCCGTAGCGGTGATGGAAAAGCTGATGAAGATAGTGGGTTCAACCGATGGTGTTTTGCATTACGCCGCCAGTTCGGGTTTTAATATACTGAGCGGGGGCGCAAGCTCAAACAGCGGCTCAATGTTCCTGATGCTTAAGCCCTGGGATGAGCGTACCACACCGCAAACGATGGTGCCCGGCATAATGGATGTAATGAGAAAAAAGTTTGCTAAGGCAGGTATAAAGAATGCCAGCGTTGTGGTTATACAGCCGCCGCCTATACGCGGTATAGGTATAGCAGCGGGCTTTAGTATGCAAATAGAACAAGGGAACTCGACCGATGATATACATGCCTTTGAAAAAGCTGTACATAAGTTTGTTGCTGTGGCTCAAAAAATACCGGCATCTTCAACGGCATTCAGCTATTTTTCGGCACATACGCCGAGTTATGAACTTTCTGTCGACAGGGAAAAATGTGAGAAACTGGGTATAAATATCTCCGATGTTTTTTCGACTATGCAGGCATACATGGGTAGTTTGTTTGTAAACAACTTTACTTTATATAACAGAACATGCCATGTTGTTATACAGGCTGATACTGCATATAGGGCCTTGGTTGCAAACATGGATAAATATTATGTGCGCAACCAAAAGGGCCAAATGGTTCCGTTGAGTACGGTTATCAGTTATAAACCTACAGCGGCGGCCCCGCTGATATCCCACTTTAATATATTCCGTTCGGCTGAAGTTGATGGTTCTATACCTGAAGGCTATAGCAGCGGACAATCTATTGACGCATTAAAGGAGGCCGCAAAATCACTACCAAGGGGTTATACATATGAATTTTCGGGGCTTAGCTACCAGGAGTTGCAGGCTGGGTCGCTTACTATTTATATATTCATGTTTTCTATTGTGTTTGTGTTCCTGTTTCTAGCTGCTCTGTACGAAAGCTGGTCGGTGCCTTTTTCGGTTATGCTGGCGGTGCCTATCAGTGCATTTGGCGCTATTGTTGCACTTACCTTAAATTCTTCGCTTACCAATAATGTTTACGCGCAAATAGGGCTTATAACCTTGATCGGGTTGTCGGCTAAAAACGCCATCCTGATAGTTGAGTTTGCCAAGATTAGGGTAGACCAGGGCGAGCCTCTTTTACAATCGACCCTTGAAGCGGTACGTTTACGTTTGCGGCCTATTATCATGACATCGATGGCATTTATATTGGGTGTGTTACCACTTGCCCTGGCAACGGGAGCAGGCGGCGCATCAAGAAATACCATCGGTTGGACGGTGCTTGGTGGGATGATCGCTTCATCAACCATCTCGATATTTGTGGTGCCTGTGCTGTTTGTGATATTTACACGCATATCATACGGTAAGAAGCAACTGGATTGGTTAAAAGCGCACCGCGACGACCTGTTAGAAAAAGCACGCAGGGCAGAGGCGCAAAACATAGACCCTGAACTGGAATATGATATTGCCCATGCCCATGAGCAAAACAAAGCCGACAGGGCAAGGTCAGGAATTAGAGATCAGTGATTAGAGATTAGTTTTTGAAAAATTATACAGGTAAAATGGGAGAGGCTGTATGTATTATAAGTAAAATCCAGTTAGGGACAACAGAATAAAATTTGGCCGATAGTGTTCTTTATGTCGCTCCGTACAATTTTATAGCAAAAAAACGGTATTTTTTGGGTTAACTCGATTTTTTCTTAAAATATTTATAATCAGTATTTTAACTCTTAATTATTTGAAATTGTGTTAACTTATGTTAACCCTATAATGCGTGAACGGTGGTTGGTTTTACCACAGGAGAACACAAAGAAAGGAACATGGAGAGCACAGAGCCAAATAATATTTTGACCTGTTTTTGCAAAATACACTTAGGATACAGCCTCTTTTTTGGGGAGTTATGCGCTGTAGGGCAGTTCGATATAAAATGTGGTGCCTATTTCTACATTACTCACAAACCATATACGGCCGTGGTGCATTTCGATTATTTTTTTGGATATTGATAATCCTAAACCAAACGGCTGCTCGCCATCGGTGCCAACTTTTTTGGCCGGAGTAAACATTTCAAAAACGGATTCTTTTTGGTCGGCAGGTATGCCTATGCCATTATCGGCAACTGAGATAAGTATGTGCTTATTGTTGTGCCTTATACCAACCTTTATAATACCCCCGATATGACTGAACTTTATGGCGTTTACTATCAGGTTATTTATTACCCGCCATATTTTTTCATGGTTAACCTCGCCTATAATGGGTGAGTCATCACTATTGAATAATATCTGCTGCTGTTTATCGGCAGCTTTGAATTGTAATAACTCAACTGAATCATAAAGCAGCGAACGCAGATCGATTTTTTGTTTTTCAAGTTTCTCGTTTTCATCGGCCAAACCTGTTTTAAGCAGCTCATTTATCATTTCCATTGAATGGAGACCGGTTGTTTCAATAAGCCTGAGCATACTTTTATTCTCATCATTAAAATCCTCATCTTCCATCATAACCGCAGCAAGGCCGGTAATGCCTGATAGTGGGTTTCTTAGGTCATGGGCCATTACACGCATTATGCGTATGTAGTTTTGGTTTACGCGCTCCAGTTCGGCAACGGTTTGCTGCATATGCTCATTCTGCAACGTTACCAGCGCGTGGTTCTTTTTGGTTTTTTTAAGGTTACGGTAAATGAGTATAATTATTACAGTAAACAGTACAATAAATATGATTATGCCTAAAAGATAAGCTATACGCAATTTGTCTTTCTGCTCAAAGTCGACAAGGGTTTGCTTTTGTTGTATGCCATCAAGTTCGCGAACTACATCAAGCCGGTATAATTCAGACATGCTATTATTTACCGAATCTTTCAGCTTTATATATTTTTCTTTATACCGATAAGCATCGGCGGTATGGTTTGTTTTAAAAAGATAATCGGCATATAATTTATTCCAGTTGATGAGCGATTGTGCATTATCCCTGTAATAGCGATTGAGTAACTGACGGCTTTGTTGGAAAGCATCCGCGGCACCGGCATTATCGCCCACCCGCAATTTTAGTTCGGCTAATTTAATTAGGGGCGGTATGCGTGAACCATCAATATCTGTTGCCGGGAAAAGTGCAAGGCTTTTAGTAATATAATCTTGCGCTTTCGCAAGGTTTCCGTTGGCAAGATTTAAACCGCCAAGATTATCATATAATACAGCACGCGCCACGTTGATCGACTTTTGATCGATAAGGCTATCGGTGTCAGTTTCATTTATCAGGCTTAGGTCTTTTAGGTAATAGTAATTGGCACTGTCGGTCATTCCCGCCTTTTCGTAGGCAAAGCCGGCATTGTCAAGTGCGCCCTGTTTCAGAAAGAACATTTTCTGTTCAGTCATATTCTTAGCGCACGAACCCAAACTCTGATAGCTTTCAACCCAAAACTTACTGGCGAGCAGGTAATTTTCCTGGCTATAATATATCATGGCCATTTTTCCGGCAAGTTCGCCATCGTCGCAAATACCCAGCGACAATATCTTTTTACTTTCGAAATAGTAATTGAGTGCTGAAACATACTTGCCTGCTCTAAAACAGGCATCACCTTTAGTTAACAAGGCGTTGAAATATTCATCGGGGTATTCTTTTATACTTGCTTCGTTGGTAAAAAAGGCAAGGGCACTATCGGCATAAATATTCTTTTCGGTAGGATCAGTCATGAAATCCGCTGACATGATGGTATAATAGGAGCTAAGCAGCGGACTTTTCTTATCCAGTTGATTGCGGAAATTTTTAAGTAAGCTATTTGCCTGGTAAGTATCGCCTGCTAAAAAAAGGCTGTCTACCGCTTCGAGTTTCAGCTTTAACGCATTATTTGTTTTGGCGCTTTTTTGTACACATGACGAAAAAAGAAGCACAACAGGAATAAATATGGCAGCAAAAACAAATAAAAGAAAGCGCGACCAGGTATAAGGCATATTTACGATAGGAGATAAATTCGAGCTAAATATAAGTACTATTGGTAGTTATAACAATTTAAAAGCCATATAGAAAGGCCTTTAACTCAATAGGTATGTTCAACACTTGTTAATTATTTAATTGCTACGTTTTAAATTAAAAAATCAACTATTTCATCAGGTCGGTAAAAGGAGCTGTATCATAAACATCCCATTCTTCAAGAACTTTCCCGTCTTTCATCGCAAATATTTGATTCAATTTTGATAGGTTTTTTTTACCATTTTTAGTCACCCCTAGAATATAATAAGTATCAACATAATTAGTATACCCTGTTTTAGGATCTGGCTTTTCAATTATTTCAAACAACATGGGTTCCCCTTCAATTGAAAATTTTATACCAGCATTTTTCATTGGAATAAAAGTTGCAAGATTCACATCTATTTGTTGAATATTAAAATTGTCATGAACTTTAGTGCTATCTAAGTAATGAGACCTGAGCTTTACAAAATCATAATTTGTAAGATCAACATTAATTTCTTTGACAATATCAATATTAGCAGACTTAATGATAGTATACCCATATTGATCAGGGTTAACAATGTTTGTACTTTCTTTAGTTTCAGATTTACAGGCAAATAATGATACAGCTGTAATTGCAATTAAAATTGTCTTTTTCATAATTTTTTTTATTGTAAATTAATATTTCAATTATTTCATTAATTCTGCAATACTTGATTTATCATAAATCAAATATTCTTCAACTTGTTTTCCATCTTTAATTAAATCGCAAAAAGAAATACTTAATTTAATACTTCTACCGCCTTTTGTTAGTTGAAAATCAATAAACGATAAGACATAATGATTAATTCCATTCTTATCTGGATTATTATTAACTAATTCCCAGATCTCAGGAACCCCGAATATTTTCATTTCAATTTTGCTATCAAATTGTGCCTTAATCATTGCCATATTTTGCGATAAATTCATTGAATCAGTATTGTGATGAAAAATCGCATTACTGCTATATGTATCTTTATAAGTAATCGTATCATTGATAATTAATGCATGTAAAGCTTTTTTTACAATTCTTTATACCTATAATCTAAAAATTTATTGCATATCATTATGTCACCAATAAAGGATAACTGAACATTATATATTAGAGACGTCCCGTGATTAAGGCGAACCACAGAAACGTACTGTAAAATACTATTCGGATTTCATTGATTACCCAATGCCCCAGCCTTTTCGAGATAATACGATGAATAGGAATTATTACTTGGCCGCTTATTTAAAACACAATTTTCACGTCTTCTTTATAATTTTGCAATGTTCCGTTCAAACTGGCTGTCCAACCGTCAATAAATACTTTGCCGCTTTTTATCGCGTTTGCATAATCATCAGGGGTGATTTTTTCGCTATTGGTTATGTAATAGTTATTACCAATTTTGTAAATGCAATCTTCAACAACCACCTCCGGTACTTGCGTTGGCTCATCCAAGCCTATGGTAAATATCATATTATAAATGCGGCTTACGGCATCAAGGTTATTTAAGCTAATTGAAATTTGTGCATTTTCATTAACCTGCAGCTGCTGTGCATCTATACTATCAAACACTTTATAACCAATATCAGGAACTTGTTTCTTATCTTCTTCAAAAAATCCTTTTTTGCTGTTTTCCGCTTCTATTTCTTTAGCAATTTGTTCACCTGCGCGATTTAATCGTTCAACTGTAATGCTTGAGATTACTGGGGGTAAATTATTTGCTATGCAGAAGTCGTAAGTATCTTTCTTCTTTACAGGGTCAATTGGTTCATCTATTTGACACATAATAAATTTACGGTTTCCACCAACGTCGGCATTAAGTTGCATAACAGCGTGTCCAGTAGTGCCTGATCCTGCGAAGAAATCGAGGACAGTCATATCATCATCACCAACTAATTCGATAATTCTTTTAATGAGTAATAATGGCTTTTTACCATTGGAAAATTTGACATCCCCTTCTTTTGTTAGATTATTAAGTGGAAAACCATCCCAATAAGTGCCCAGTTTTTCCATTTTAATTAGTTTGTTTTCTTTTTTCACAACAATGTCACTTAGCCAAGCGATTTGGTCACGATTATTGCCTTTGTAATAAACAGTGGTTGATTTATTTTTATTTTTTCCTGAACGAGGAACATAGTCAATTGAAACATACTCCCCTAAATCTTCTGCTGATTCCAATACTCTTGTTCGTATTGAACTTTGTGAGTTGGTATCTCGAAATATCTTATCAAAATACTTTCTGTAAACATCTTCAACGGTAATATTTTCAAACCTTGCTACATCTTTAATGGGTTTTACAATTACATTAGTGTGCTCATACAATTTCATAGTTTCGCCAGAACCATCTGTGATATCTTTAACAAAGATTCTATTTTCTAATCCAGAAATGACTCTTGTATACTTCCAACTAACATCATTATCTTCCATTGTTTGTATAGCCTCAAATAGGTCTTCTTCATCAAACACATCGCTAAATTTCTTAAAACCATTAATTGATTCATTGTTTTTAGTGTAAATTAAAACATACTCAATGTTCTTTTTTAATTTTTTATCCTCTCCACCACCACTTGCACCAGCGGTTTGTTTCATTTTTACAGAAACATTATTTAAAAAATTCTCCTCACCAAAAAT
>CAIWRU010000150.1 GCA_903915155.1 uncultured Mucilaginibacter sp. | reverse complement strand
GCTACCCAAATTCGCAAAGGGTAGCCTCTGACGAGGCAAAAACAAGAATTGATTTATTTTCTACAAAGGGGTTATCCCTACGGGATATATCGGTAAATTAAGTGCGATATCGGTAATGAACGTACTCCGTTGATTCACCCTGACTTCGCTTGGCTTGTCGACCCTCTCTGCGGCAAGCCGCAGAGAGGGTGAAAGCATAATTGCTTGCCTATTATTTACCCGTTGGCGCAGGTGTTGCCGGTGTTGCCGGTGTTGTTGCAGCCGGGGTAGCCGCTTTCTCGGGCACCAATATCAATTTTATAAAGTTACTGCCGCTAAGGTATTTATTGGCGGCGTCTTTTGTGGTTTGCGGGGTTACCGTATTCAAATCCTTAACATGGTTTATTATGCGGTGCGGGTTCAGTTGATTTTGCGCGCCACTGGCTAAATAGCCTGCCCAAAAAATATTTTGCCTTAACTGCACTTCGCTCGAGCGGATATCTTCGGCTACAAATTTTTGGATATCGGTTTGCTCTGCACCGTTCTGTTTTATTTTGTTTATCTCGTCAAGGGTTGCTGCTATCAGTTTGTCCACATTTTCGGGGGCGCAACCAAAATAAACAGATACAGTATAACGGCCATCAGGCAATTTATTATAATCGGCTCTTACGCCCGGTGAGTAAACGCCGCTTTCCTGTTGGCGCAGCCGTTCGGTAAGTTTAATTTGTAAAATAGCTTCCAACGCGTCGAGTTGTACGTTGTTTAAGGTGTTATAATCATAGTCGCCACTAAATACCAGTTGTACGGTTGCTTTATCGCCTATGCCTTTATGCACAATTTTGGTTACTTGCCCTGCAAGCGGGTGAATATGCAGGTCTTTAAAAGTTTCGTTCCGGCCGGTTGAGGGCAGTCCACCAAGGTAAGTTTCGAGTAAAGGTTTGATACTGCTTACATCAAAATTACCTACTATGGTAAAAGTGAAGTTGCTGGCATCGGCAAACCTGTCTTTATAAAAATTATATGCTTTATCAAGGCTGGCACTATTAAGCAGCGCCGGGGTAACTGTTTGATTTCGGAAATTATAACTACTCAGCGCCGCTGAAACCGTATCGCGGTAAACGTTATTCGGATCGAGGCCACGGTTTGCTAAAAACGCCTTGGCCTGTGTAATATTCGACTGCCAGATGTCCGGATCTTTGCGTGGCTGTGTGAAGTACAGGTACAGTAATTGTAAAGCGGTTTCAAAATCCTGTGGTGAGGAGTTACCGCTAATGCCTTCAGCGGTTTCGCTTATGTAAGGGGTTACGCTTACATTTTTGCCGGCTAACAGCTTATCCAGTTGTATCTGGCTGAAATTGGCAACGCCACTGTTGCTGATTATACTGGCTGCCAGGTTTGCCGAAGTAAAGTCGGAATCGCTGGCTAATGATGTACCGCCAAAGCCATAGCCGCTAAATAATATCTGGTCGTTTTTAAAATCGGTTGGTTTTAAAATTATATGTACACCATTGCTTAAAGTAAGGGTTGCTGTAGCGATGGAATCATCAGATACGCCCTTTACTGTTTTGCTCGGAACCGGCATTTTTGTTATCAACGGCTCAGTGCTAACATTGTCAACATAAGGTGTTGTAACGTTAACGCTGCTTATCCAGCTTAACAAGGTTTTTTGATCGGGCAGGTTTGGTTTTTCTTTATCGGGGGCTTCAACAACCACCACACGGTTCTGGTCGCTGATAAATTTTCCTGCCATAGCATTCATTTCGGCAAGGGTGATCTTACTAATATTATTCAGGTAGAAATTGTATTCGAAGTCGATGCCCGGAATGGCCTGACCGGTTAAGAAGTTTTGTTCATACTCACTAACATAGCTTCCTGACGATGTTTTATCGCGTTCCTTGTAGGCATTTTGAATTTCCTGTAAAGCATTTTGTTTTGCCCGTTCCAGTTCGGTAAGCCTAAAGCCAAATTTTCTGGCGCGTTCGGTTTCGGTAACTACGGCCTGGATAGCGGTTTTTAATTCAGCGCCCGATTTCGCTACTGCAATTGACGTAAACGCATCTTCGTGGCCTAAAAACGCCCCATAAGAAGTTTGCCCGTATAAGAACGGCGGGTTTGGTTTTTGCGTTAATTCATTAATGCGGGCATTTAGCATTTGGTTAAACAACGATACCCTAACGCTTTGTAAATAAGCGGCGGTTGTTTTAACTGATGTTTCGGGATGCTTAACAATAATTTCGGCTAAAGTATAAGGGAATTCCGCATCGGTTGCCTCAACTACGGTAGTTCCCACGCTTGGCGGAACCACGTAAACGGTACGAGGCTTTTCAGCAGACGGGTTTTGCAATGAAGAAAAATTCTGTTTTATCAGTTCTTCAACACGGGCAGGATCAAAATCACCAACAGCAATAACCGCCTGCAGATCGGGGCGGTACCAATCGTGGTAAAAACTTTTTATGGTTGCCACATTTGCTGTTTTTATAATATCCTCTTTACCAATTGGTATGCGTATGGCATAGCGCGAATTGTTGAACAGTACCGGGTAAACTTGTTTTTGAAGGCGTTCCTGTGCGTTTTTACCACGCAGGCGGGCTTCTTCCAAAATTACGCCGCGCTCCCTGTCAAGTTCTGTGGGGTCGAAGGTTACATACCCGGCCCAGTTAGCCAAAATGTTGAAGCCCTTTTCAAAAACACTGGCGGTATCGGTTGGCAGGGGTAATTGATAAACTGTTTCATCAAAGCTGGTAGCGGCGTTCAGGTCGGCGCCAAATTTCACACCCGACTTTTGCAAATAATCAACCAACGCAGTTTTTGGGAAATCGCGTGTGCCGTTAAATGCCATGTGCTCGGTAAAATGAGCCAGGCCCTGTTGCTGGTCGGTTTCCAATACCGAGCCTGCTTTGCTTACCAGGTATAATACGGCCCTGTTTTTTGGTTCGGCATTAGCCCTTATGTAATAGGTTAAGCCATTGGCTAATTTACCAATACGTACATTGTTGTCGACGGGTAAAAGGCCTGATTCAGATGGTGCCGCGGCTGCGGTGGCTGTATGTACGGCAGGTTTATGTGCCGCAACAGGTTTTTTCTTTACCTGGGCAACAGCGCCGCCCGATACAATAAGCAAGGCCAAAGCCGCTGCGGAAAGGTTTTTATTAAAACTCATTATTTTAAATTGATGGAAATTATTGTGCTAAGATGCAAAACGTATTCTTTAGTTACAAAGTATATTATTTATCCTTAAAGGCCTCCTGTAGCATGGCCTGCAATTCGGCCTTATGTTCCTCGCTTATTTTTTGGCCCCAGCTTAATCTTTTATTTGCCAGCATGGGGTCTTTCTCAAGCATTGCCTTGCCGGCAGGTGTGGAAAGGAAGTCGGCTATCTGGTTTAGTTCGTCTTCGCTGAAGTCGGCTGCGTAAATGGGTATGAATATTTTTTTTATCTGTTCGTCGGTGCCGTATTTGCCAAAGAATTTATGCATCACATCAACAAAAGCTGCACGTTTTTCTTCCGAAACCTGCGCCGCCTGTTTTTGAATAACAGCCTCATATATTTTATGGACATTCTGAACCACGTCTGTTGCATCTATCACGCGTTCGGCGGCGTGCAGGTGTTCGGGTGTAAAATGTGTTTCGGGTGTTTGTGCCTTTACATGGTTAAAGCAAATTGTTAAAAATGTTAGTAATATCAGTTTTAAGGTTGTTTTCATTATACTTTTATGATGATCTTGTATTTGCATAAAGGATACATAATTACCCACAGCAATAGCACCAGTGCAATTGCGGCGGCCAGCGAAGCGTTGGCAGGGGTAAAATGCGGAACGAACACAGTTTGATAAATGTAGCCGTAAAGGTTGGTGGGCTGGCCGTTATACGTCATTTTTATAGCACCCATAATACCCGGTACAATATCGGCCAGTATATAGGCGGTAATGGAGTTCATGCCAAAGGTTACGAAGAATGGTGTAGCACGCTTGTAGTTATATACGTCTATCAGCCAATATAAAGCGGCCAGCGCACAAGTAGCAAGTCCGCCCGTATATAACACAAATGAGCTTGTCCAAAGCTTTTTGTTGATAGGAAAAAAGAAGTCCCAAAATAGCGCTATTACCACAGCGCCTATGCCATATACAAACATCCAGGCCACTTTTTTACCGTCTTCGGTATCTTTGCTCTTTAGCCAGGTGCCTACCCTTATGCCAAACAACCCGGTGGCTATGGCGGGTATGGTGCCCAATATGCCTTCAGGGTCCCAAACACGCGACTGGCTCCATAAGTGGTTAGTGCCAAATACCAGCCTGTCGAGCCATGCACCGAGGTTGGTTTCGGGGTTTAAATTCGCATAACCTACTCCCGGAACGGGGATACAGGTCATTATCAAAAAATAGCCTATCAGGGCGCTTACAAATAGCCATACCCTTGTTTTTGGGGTGGTTTTTAGGTAGATAACCGTACATATAAAGTACACTACGGCAATACGCGGTAGTACACCGGGTATGCGTATGTCGCGCAGGATGTTTAAAATATTAAAATTACCACCCAGGAACTGGAAGAAAACATGAATGCCGTAATTGATAAGCAGCAGGGTAACCATGCGTTTAAAAGCATGCCATATCAGTTTGCCGTGGTCGGCGGTTTGGCTGAGGCGCTTTTCCATGGCAAATACAATGGCTACGCCCACCATAAAAAGGAATGACGGGAAGATAAGGTCGGTTGGTGTACAGCCGTTCCATTCGGCATGGTCTAGCGGGGGGTAGACATGGCCCCAGTCACCCGGGTTATTTACCAATATCATGGCCGCCATAGTGCCACCGCGTAACACATCAAGTGATAACAGCCGGGATGATTTTCCTTTTGCTTCAGTTTCCATCAAAATTAAATTAATTAGCGCCACTAAATTTATAATTATTAATAAACTAATGGGGTATTGTGATAAAAAAAATACATTATAATCCCCTAAAAAACCAATACTTAAACTAATTTAGGGCTTATGTTACCTTTGAACCATAACCTGCAAAAGCTTTTTGATGTAGCCCGTAAAGATGAGAAATTGGGCATCGGCTTAATGTCGGGCACATCATTGGATGGGCTGGATATTGCACTGTGCCGCTTTAGCGGTAACGGTATGCAAACCAAATTCGAGCTGGTAAATTATATAACCACGCCCTACAGCGACAGGTTCAAACAAAAGATAAAAACCGTGTTTGCGCAAAAAGAGGCCGACCTTGAGAAGGTTTGCCTGCTGAATGAGTATGTTGGCTCGTTTCATGGTACGCTGGTTTTGCAGGCATTGGCAAAATGGGGCATAAACCCGGTTGAGATAGATTTTATAGCCAGCCACGGGCAAACCATTTATCACGCCCCGCGAAGGCTGCACAAAACCGTGGGCTACCCTAATGGTACCTTACAAATTGGCGATGCCGATCACCTGGCCGTTAAAACGGGCATATTTACTATAAGCGATTTTCGCCAGAAGCATTTGGCAGCGGGGGGCGAGGGTGCTCCGCTGGCCCTTTATGGCGATGTAATATTAGGCAGTAAAACCGGTGAAGACCGCATACTGCTGAACATTGGCGGTATAGCCAACCTGACGTACCTTCCCGCCGACAGTAACAGCGATCATATTTTGTCCACCGATATTGGCCCCGGCAATACGCTGATAGACGCTGCCTGCCGTGAGTATTTCAACCTGCTTTATGACGAAGATTCGGGTATTGCTTTTTCGGGCGAGGTTAACTATGAATTGCTGGACGCGTTGTTGGACCACCCGTTTTTTATCGATACTTTGCCCAAAACTACCGGCCCCGAGTTATTTAACCTGGAGTATGTACATGAGGCGCAGCAGCAGTCAGGCACGGAAGGAATCAGCAACGAAGACCTTGTTTGCACAATAAGCGCTTTTACAGCGAGAAGTATAAGTGATTTTATCCAAACCAATTTTAAGGCGGATGATTTAAAACTATTCGCCAGCGGAGGCGGAGCACAGAACCCGTATGTGATGGACGCGTTGGAACAAAATTTGCCCGGTGTAATTATTGCCAGCACGAGTAAATTGGGCATTAATCCTGATGCTAAGGAGGCTATTTTATTTGCTCTACTGGGTAACGAGGCATTATGCGGCGAGCCGTTGCATATTGGGAATAACCCGGCGGTATTGATGGGGAAGTTTAGTTTTGCGGGGTGAGTTAATTAATAGACACATTTTCAATTCCGATAAGATCAACCGCTTGTTTAAATCCCATCTGTTCCGTCGGGTGTGAAAATGGTAAAGGAAATTCTGTCCATGTAAGTGGGTTTAGTTTAGTCAAATCTACAAACTATTATTGATCCATTCGAGCAGCGACCGGGTATCTCGAAACCGGCAATTTTCAGGGTCCGGTACTTAAATTAATAATGTCCAACTTCAGATTTTTCTCCCCTCGCAACAATAAATTTACTTTATAAAATTTTTTTTTCAAAAAAACGATGGATCGAGAAAACTGTTTAAACATATAATTCGTATGTTTTAAGACAATTGTTTTACTCAACATGACTGACCTATTAAATTTAAAAATCAAGGCTATCGCGGCGAACATCAGAAGCAAACGAGAGTACCGTAATTACACACAGGAATATCTTGCGGCCAAATTAAACATTTCACAAAACGCCTATTGTAAAATTGAACTCGGTTATACTAAAATAACCGTTGAGCGCCTTTTTCAGATAGCGGCGATACTGGAATTTGAAGTTTCTGAACTGATCGACACCGAACCCTTTGGGGTACTAAAGATTGCTAAATTAGGTTAGTATAAACAATAATATCTTTGCTGATATTATTGAATTTATGACCGACCAACAAATTATTGAAGAAACAACACATTTTGTACGTATTACCTTAAATAATGCTGAAGGGGGCCACGATTGGTGGCATATAAACCGCGTACATACCAATGCTAAACGTATAGCACAAACCGAAGCCTGCAACATGCTTGTTGTTGAGCTTGCTGCGCTTTTGCATGATATTGCCGACAGTAAATTCCACAATGGCGATGAAGAAATTGGCCCAGCCACTGCCGGCGCCTTTTTAAAAAGCATTGATATTGATGAACAAACCATTATCCATGTTCAGCAGATCATAAGGCATATTTCATTTAAATCGGGGTTCGATAAATCCGCTTTCCACTCCATCGAATTGGATATTGTACAGGATGCCGACCGCCTTGATGCCATTGGTGCAATTGGTATAGCCCGTGCATTTAGCTATGGTGGTTTTAAGGGTCGGGAAATTTATAATCCAGAAATTGCGCCCAATCTTAACATGAGCAAGGGTGAATACAAAAATTCATCCGCGCCAAGCATTAATCATTTTTATGAAAAGCTGTTATTGCTGAAGGATAAAATGAATACTGCATCAGGCAAAAAATTAGCAGAACTACGCCATGCTTTTATGGAAATTTACCTACAGCAATTTTATTTGGAGTGCGAGTAAAAACAGCGATGGTGTATAAAAACCATCGCTGTTAAATTAAGCCCTTCAAAAATTCCCCCTTCAGGGGGTTAGGGGGCTATGGTGCAGCCGGTGTTTTGTTCGCAAGCTGGAATGGTACTACCACTTTAAAGCTGATGTTCCGGCCCATGTTAAATATACCGGGTTGCACACCAGCAGGCACGGCAGGGTTGTCGAAATATTTTAAGCGGCTCATGTTGCTCTGGTAATTGGTATTAGCCAGGTTGGTGCCTTCAATAAACAGTTCCAATACTTTTTCGCCTTTTGAGTTAACAATGTTACCGCCAATACCTGCGCTCAGCAGGTTATATCCCGCTGTATAGGTTTCGGTGCCATAGGCTGAGAAGAAACGGTTCTGCGCGCTGTAATGGTCGAACCCGCCAAATACATACAATTGCTTAAAGCTGCTGAAGCCTTTGTTAAACGCAGCGCGCAGTTCAGAGTGCGTGTGCAGCGGCGGAATGAACGGAAGGTATTTAAGGCTGTCGGGCACACGGCCGCCTGTGCCTAAATTTTCGCCGTAGGTTAAGCTCAGCGCGTTCTCGAAATGTAGCCATTTAACAGGGTGAATGTCTAAATTAAACTCGCCGCCGTTTATCCTCGCTTTGCTTTGCACATACGTAAAAGTATTATAGCCCTGGGTAATAATAGACGTACCATCGGGCCCCAGTTCCTGCTCCTGGAAAATATAATTCTGTATGTTGTTGTTAAACAATTCCACACTTGCCGAGACATTTGGCAGGGTCAAAAAGGCACCTATATCTTCCTGTACACTAAATTCGGGCTTAAAATCGCTGTTACCTACGTGGTATATCTGCGAACCCGGATCGGGGCCATTGGCCGATAACTCGGCAATACTCGGCGCCCTGAAACCACGGGCGATATTGCCTTTTACCAGGAACTGATCGGAGAAATTATAAGTTGCACCAAAACTGCCTGACAGACCTGAGAAGGTTTTGTTCAACGCGCTGAATTGTTGTATCACACCCGGAGGCGCTGTGGTACTGCCATTAAATAAAGTAGGGTATTTGCCGGTGGTATCCACATAGGCTGCTTGTCCGCTGAAAGACCGCGAATCAAACCTCGCACCGCCCGAAACATCCAGTTTGCCAAAACTTTTCTTCACCACAAAAAACGGCCCTATATCAAACTGGTGATAGGCAGGTATAGGAAAATCGGTACTATAACCTAAGGCATTGTTCTGGTACATACCGTTAATTCCAACTGTAGTTTCATAGTCTTTGGCTATGCTGAAGTCATATTTAACATCGTACGTGAAAGTGGTGAGTTCCAGGTTCAATCCCGGCACATCAGCATCCTGCGGATGGGTAAATTCACGGCGGTGGCTGTACTGGTAACCCAGGTTAACCATCAGGTTGCCCTTGCCTAAAATAAAATTGCTGTTATCATAAATACGGTAAAGCTGTACATGCTGGTGCAAAGTAGGGATGCTGTATGAGTTTAGATCTGATGCAGGAACAATTTCATAGCCGCCATCTTCGGTGGTTTGCCTGGTGAACTTACGGGTAATGGAATCGCGGGCGCCATCAGGAATGGCCTGTTCATCATCAAACAACGATGCATTCAAATATGAATATCCCCATGATTTGTTTAAACCGATCATGACGCGGGCATCTTTTTCGTTAAAATTTGTTGCATATACACGGCCATCGTGCTGGTCCTGGTAATCCTTTGCGGCTTTTTCTGATATGATGGTCCCCCAAACTAATCCGTTCTGATTTCCCATCAGCCTGAATGAACCGTTGATGAGGCCGTTGTTTGTTCCATATATGCCCTGCACCGAGCCTGATATGGTACCATCGGGCACCGGTGGCGGCGAAATCAAGTTCACAACACCACCAATAGCATCCGACCCATACGTTAAACTGGCAGGGCCCTTTATCACTTCAACACGGTCGACTGCATTTTGGTCAACCTCAATACCATGTTCATCGCCCCACTGCTGGCCCTCCTGGCGTATACCGTCGACCGCTGTAACCACCCGATTATAGCCCAGGCCATGTATAAATGGTTTTGAAACATTTGGCCCGGTAGTAACCGCGCTCACGCCAGGCAGGTTGGCAATCTCATCTATCACATTACCCGATGCCGAATGCTGGTCGATATAAGTTTTTCCAACGGCAACCATAGGTACCGGGTTGCGTTTTACTTCGGTGGCTTTGCTCACGCCGGTTATTACCACTTCGCCCGCTTCGATTGATGAGGATGATAATTTTACATCCAACACCGTGGTCTTTGCAAAATCAACCCGCTGCGTAAAAGTGGCGTAGCCTACAAAACTAACCGATACCAGGTAAACACCTTTTGGCACATGGTTTAAAACAAAGTGCCCCTTTTCGTTAGTAGCGCTAGCTATTTTTAAATCGGGGATGGAAACTGTTGCACCGGGGATAACGGTGCTATCGGCTTTATCGGTAACAGTACCGCTTAAAGTGCAGTTACCGGTATCATTTGGGCCAATTTTGGCTGTGGCATTAAAAGCTGCAAATAAAAACAGCAGTATATAAGTTAGCGTAAATACTCTTTTTCTGATCTTCATAAAAAATTGATCTCAACAATAAATGGTTCTGTAATTTCTTTTTAAATAGACGGAAATAAGGTCGGTCTATTTAAAACGCTTTTTCTTCCGGCTAATAGTATAAACCGGATTTAGAAAAGCTAAAGGATGAAAGCAGAATTACGCCATTGGCGGTGAGCGCCCGGCAGAAAGAATAAGCGCTATGCTTATGAAATCGTGGTTAACGGCTTTATAAAAATAGCTTGCTGCAACTAAGGGTGCAAAAAATACGCTGTGTTCAACTGCCATGGTGTTGTGATGCATGGCATCGCACAGGCGGCAAGTTTCGGTTACGGTTTGTTTGGGTTGATTGTTTGGATTTTGATAGGCCGACTTAATTGAACCTATGCCCGGAGTATGCGTGTGGGCATATACCATAAACTGGCCTGCAGCAAATAGTAGCATCAGCACCCATGTACAAATTATATGGTATTTGTTCTTTTTCAAAGTCAGTATAAGCCTTTAACGACCAAAGGCAAAAATAAGTATTTTTTATTAGCCAAACATTTCAATTGCAACTTAATTGCAACAAAATTAAAGTTTAATATAAAATTGTTACACAAACGTATATTTGCCCGCATGACACCTGCTGAAATTAACCTGAAATGGGATGCCCTGCAACAACGCATAGCCGACGATTTTGATAACGAGAAACCCGACCTGAAAGTAATGCTTTTTTTAATTGGCGTACAGGAACTTGGGCAAGGACCGCGCAAATTTAGCAAACGGCAAAAGGAAGAGTTGATGCATATTGCTACGTGCAAGTTATTTAGCGCGATGGGTTTTTATGAACTGGAAGGCCTTGACCAGGACGGCTGGCCGCATTGGAACCGCGTTGGCGTAATACCAAATTATACCATGCTGGAACAGGAAATGGTGTTGAAATCATTAATAATTAATTACTTTGAGGAGATGGAATAAGACCTCTGACCTCACCTAAATCCTCTCCAAAGGAGAGGACTTGAGCTTCACGCTTGTGGAAGTGAAGGATGAGGCAAAATCGGTGAAATCAAAAAAAAATAAAATCAGTGAAATCATAAAAATGAAAAAACTTATTACCCTAATCCTGTTGCTTACAACAACAGTGGCCATTGCCAAGCCGCCGAAGAACCAATATGTACGTATTAAAACCAGTTATGGCCAATGCATCATTCGCCTGTATAATGAAACGCCGCAGCACCGCGACAATTTTATAAAGTTGGCTAAGAACGGCACATTTAACGGCACGTTGTTTCACCGCGTGATACAGGATTTTATGATACAGGGCGGCGACCCGGATTCAAAAAATGCTAAACCCGGTGCTGAATTAGGCAATGGTGATTTGGGCTATACCGTGCCCGCCGAGTTTCGCGACAGTATTTTCCACAAACGTGGGGTATTAGCTGCCGCGCGGGATGATAACCCTAAAAAGGCTTCGAGCGCCAGTCAATTTTATATTGTGGAAGGTAAACGCCTGACGGATGCCGAAATTGATAAACAGGACACGCGCAGTGGCCATAAAACACCTGAATGGGAGCGTCAATATTACCGCACCGTTGGTGGAGTGCCGCATTTGGACGCAAACTATACTGTATACGGCGAGGTAGTAACCGGCTTTGATATGGTGGATATGATTGCTGCCGTAAAAAAAGATGGGAATGATCGTCCGCTGGTTGATGTACCTATGACGGTGGAGGTGCTGAGTAAAAAAGAATGTAAGCAGTTAGATAAGTTGCTGGAGCTTTAGCCCCCCAGCCCCCTAAAGGGGGAGCAATTATGCGAGAGTTTAAAAATAAATAGCTAATCAAAAAATTCCCCCTTCAGGGGGCTAGGGGGTATGAAAATAATCACTTATAATGTAAATGGGCTGCGTTCAGCTATAAATAAGAACTGGCTGGCGTGGCTGCAGGCTACCGATGCTGATGTGGTTTGTTTGCAGGAAATAAAAGCTACTAAAGAAGACATAACCGACCTGCTTTTAGTTGAGCAATTGGGCTACCAGCATTACTGGTTCCCGGCTGAAAAGAAAGGCTATAGCGGCACCGCCATTTTTACCAAGCGCACCCCGAACCACATTGAGTACGGCTGCGGTATTGCCGATTTCGACCGTGAGGGCCGTAATATTCGTGTGGATTTTGACGAATGCTCGGTAATGAGCGTTTATTTCCCGTCAGGTTCCAGCGGGGATGAACGGCAAATATTCAAATACCGTTTTTTGGACGAATTTGGCAAATATCTTACGCTATTGAAGGTGGACCATCCTAAACTTGTGGTTTGTGGCGATTATAACATTTGTCACCGCCCGATTGATATTCACAACCCAAAATCAAACGCCAACTCATCCGGCTTTTTGCCCGAGGAACGCGAGTGGATGGAGAATTTTATTGAATCAGGGTTTATCGACACTTTCCGCCACCTGAACAAAGAACCGCATAATTATACGTGGTGGAGCTTCCGCGCTAACTCCCGCGCCAAGAATTTGGGCTGGCGCATCGATTACACCATGGCTAGTAAGGAACTGGAAGATAATATTAAGCGTGTAGCGATTTTGCCTGAGGCGCGGCACTCGGACCATTGCCCGGTGTTGCTGGAATTGGCTTTTGCCCCCCAGCCCCCTGAAGGGGGAGTTTAAGCGGTGCCTATTTATGAATTACTCTCAATAAAAAAGCCCCTAAAACAGAGGCTTCTAAAAATATACTCTTCAAAAACTCCCCCTTTAAGGGGTTAGGGGGCTGTAGTTAGTTTTTTACTCTTTCAACATAGCTTCCGGTAGCGGTATCAACCTTCACCTTATCGCCAATATTAATAAACAACGGAACTTTTATTTCAGCGCCGGTTTCAACGGTGGCGTTTTTCATCGCGCCGGTTGAGGTGTCGCCTTTTACAGCAGGTTCGGTATAAGTAATTTCCAGTTCAGCCGAGCCGGGGATCTGGCCCATGATAGGTTCTTCGCTTTCAAAGGCTACGATCACGTTCATGCCTTCCTTCAAAAATTTTACGGCACTTCCGAATAATCTTTTAGGAACATTGTGCTGGTCGTAAGTAGTGTTATCCATTACCACTAACGAATCACCGTCCTCGTATAAATATTGATAGTCGCTGGTTTCAACGCGGGCAATATCAACTTCCTCATCGGTACGGAAACGATATTCAACCAATTTACCCGATTTAACATTGCGCATACGCGCCTGGTAAAACGCACGTAAATTACCAGGAGTGCGATGTAAAAACTCCTCTACCTGTACCAATTCGCCGTTAAAGCGAAGTATATTACCATTTTTTATATCTGATGCCTTAGCCATAAAATAATATTGAGGCGCAAACTTAGGCAGTTAAAGGCAAAGAAACAAGAGTATTAGGTTGATTGAGTGAACAGTAAACTACCATTCATTCAACCACCAATCCGCTCAATCAATAATTATTAAAGCGTAGCCATATCAATCACAAACCTGTAACGCACATCGCCTTTCTGCATGCGTTCGTAAGCGGTGGTAATGTCCTTGATGTCAATCATTTCAATATCTGATACAATATTGTGTTCGGCGCAAAAATCGAGCATTTCCTGAGTTTCGGCTATACCGCCAATACCCGATCCTGCCAGGCTTTTACGGCCACCCAATAAGCTGAAAGCCTGTATGCTTGCCGGTTCAGGCGGAACGCCAACGCAAATATGTACGCCATTGGTTTTAAGTAAACCCAGGTACATATTAAAATCATGCGGTGCCGAAACGGTATCGAGTATAAAATCAAAAGTGCCATGTGCAGCCTTAATTTGTTGAGGGTCGCTGGTTACTACAAAATGGTGGGCACCCAGCTTTTTAGCATCGGCTTCCTTACCTGGTGATGTACTCAAAACCGTAACATCGGCACCAAAAGCAACGCCAAATTTAACCGCCATGTGGCCCAAACCGCCTAACCCTAAAACAGCAAGTTTATGTCCTTTGCCAACTTTCCAGTGCCTTAATGGCGAGTAGGTGGTAATACCGGCACAAAGTAAAGGCGCAGTTGCAGCAAGGTCAAGTTTTTCAGAAATGTGCAATACAAATTTCTCGTTCACAACTATGCTGTTCGAGTAGCCGCCATAAGTGGGGGTTTTACCATCGCGTTCGTAGCTGTTGTAAGTTTGTGTACTGCCGCCGTCAAGGCAATATTGCTCCAGGTCATTTTTACAATTTTCGCAAAGCTGACACGAGTTAACCATACAGCCCGTACCGGCAAGGTCGCCAACTTTAAAGCCTTTAACGTTTTTGCCAACTTTAGCTACACGGCCAACTATTTCGTGGCCCGGTACCATCGGGAATATCCCCGGGAACCAATCATTTTTTATCTGGTGCAGGTCGGAATGGCAAACGCCGCAAAATAAAATATCAAACTGTACATCGTTTGGCCCAACATCGCGGCGTTCAAAATTCCACGGTGCAAGGTCAGTCGTCGGCGTTTGTGCCGCGTATCCTTTAACTGGTATCATAATAGTAAATGTTTTTTGAGTGAATAGAACGAAGGTAAGGGATTAGTCACAGGTTTGTCAATGCTTAATTGTCCTGTGTTTGCAATATTTGTATTTCTTCGCTTTTTTTTCACTTAATGAAGAGAAGGTCGCTTATCTTAGAAAGCTGTTAATAGCATCTTAAACTCTTATTGCAATTGAATCAATGAAAAAGCCAAATCGCTTAATCAATTCTATTCTGTATTTTACAAAATCAAGAAAATCAACGGTTTTTCTTGTTGCTGGTATAGT
>CAIWRU010000149.1 GCA_903915155.1 uncultured Mucilaginibacter sp. | reverse complement strand
TTATTTTTTCATTATTTTTTATATTTTAGCTTTGCATTTGTAATAGTGTTAAAGGAATATCTACCTCGTTTATGGACAAAAATCTACAATTAGCTATTCTATCAGCTGTAAATGCTGGTAGGGAGATTCTAAAAATATATGCCGAAGATTTTGTTGTTGAATACAAATCAGACGAATCGCCATTAACCAAAGCCGATAAAAATGCTCACCTGGCCATTGTTGAAGGCCTTAAAACTTCGGGCTTACCCTTGTTAAGTGAAGAAGGTAAAACCATACCTTATGAAGACCGTTCCAAATGGGAACTGTTCTGGCTGGTTGATCCGCTTGATGGTACCAAGGAGTTCAAAAAAAAAAACGGGGAGTTTACAGTAAATATTGCATTAATTGAGCAGGATACCCCTATTATTGGTGTAGTTTACGTACCTGTAACCGGTGTGTTATATTATGCTTCGGAAAAAATTGGCAGTTATAAAATAAAACTGGGCGGCGATTTTTCAGAAAAAGATATTGATACACTTATTGAAAGATCGGTATCGCTTACTGACAGCGAATACCCTACCATATATACCATTGTTGCAAGCCGCTCGCATTCCACTAAAGAAACAGACGAATTTGTAAACAGTAAAATAGCCGAAGTTGGTAATATCGACCTGATAAGCGCGGGCAGTTCACTTAAACTATGTTTGGTGGCCGAACGTAAGGCACATGTTTACCCGCGCCTGGCGCCCACAATGGAGTGGGATACCGCAGCAGGGCATGCCGTAGCATCATATTCTGACTGTAAGGTATATGATTATGTTACCGGTAACGAATTGAAATATAACAAGCGAAATATGCTGAACCCGTGGTTTGTTGTAACTGCGCAGTAATTAATATCCGGCAAATAAATTAGTGTAAGATTATATTATTTGCCTTTTAAGAACATGTTATAGCCCACACTATAATTGATAGTTTAGTAAAGAATTTATTTATTAAATTGGTTGCAAAAGAATACTAACAGATGGCCGAAAAGCTACATATAATTGAACATTCATTTGGAATAACCCGTGCTGAACGTGAATGTGCTAATGGGCATAAAGCTATTTGTCTTTGGTTTACCGGCCTGTCCGGCTCCGGCAAAAGCACACTGGCTAACCAGGTTGAGCAGGAGCTTTTTGCAAAAGGCATAAAAACCTTTGTGCTTGATGGTGATAATGTACGGAATGGCCTAAGCAAAGGGTTAACCTTTAGCGCGCATGACAGGGACGAGAATTTACGCAGGATAGGCGAAGTGGCCAAATTAATGTGTAATGCTGGCCTTGTAGTACTGGCTGCTTTTGTTTCGCCATTTATACGCGAGCGCCAAATGCTGCGCGATTTGTTAGGTTCATCGTTTTATGAAATATTTGTCGATACATCTATCGAGGTTTGCGAACAGCGCGATGTAAAAGGATTATACAAAAAAGCCAGGGCCGGCGAAATAAGTAACTTTACAGGTATCAGTTCGCCTTTTGAAGCGCCTTTATCACCCGAGATCCATTTAGTTACTGCCGCTCAAACGCTTGATGAGTCAGTTAATTTGGTTTTGGAAAACATACTACCTAAAATACAGCTAAGTAATTAATTTATATGTCTAAATATTATCTTACCCACCTTCAGGAACTTGAATCAGAAGCCATATATGTGATACGGGAAGTAGTTGCCCAATTTGACAGGCCTGCTATTTTATTCTCCGGAGGTAAGGACTCAATTGTTGTAACTCATCTTGCACGTAAAGCCTTTTGGCCTGCTAAAATACCTATGCCGCTGATACATATTGATACCGGGCATAATTTTATTGAAACAATGGAATTCCGCGATAAACTTGTTGATGAACTTGGTATACAACTTATAGTTGGTTCGGTGCAGGAATCTATTGATAAAGGCAGGGCGGTTGAGGAACGCGGTATTAACGCCAGCCGTAACGAACTGCAAATTGTGTCGTTGCTTGATACCATTGAAGCCAATAAAATTGACGCCGCAATGGGTGGTGCCCGCAGGGATGAAGAAAAGGCAAGGGCCAAAGAGCGTTTCTTTTCGCACAGGGACGAATTTGGCCAGTGGGATCCTAAAAATCAACGCCCCGAACTATGGAACATATTCAATGGCCGTAAACGTATGGGCGAACACTTTAGGGTGTTCCCGATAAGTAACTGGACCGAAATGGATGTTTGGAACTATATTTTGGAGGAAAACCTGCCTATACCATCATTATACTTTGCACACGAACGCGAAGCTGTTTACCGCGATGGCACATGGCTGCCAAATTCGGAGTTTATGGTTTTGCTCGAGGGTGAAAAAATAGAGAAAAAGATAATGCGTTTCCGTACACTGGGCGATATAACCATCACCGGTGGCATTGAATCTGATGCTGATACGCTGGAGAAGATAGTTATGGAGGTATCGGCTACGAGAAGCACCGAGCGGGGTAACCGCAGTGATGATAAGCGTTCGGATAACTCAATGGAAGACAGGAAGAAACAAGGCTACTTTTAGTAACTTAACAAGTTTAACATGCCGGTTTGCCGGTGGGTAACTTCACAGGGAAATCGCTTTTAACTTTTTGAAAAAAGGGAAGAAGGATGTATATTTAGGATATAAATGAATAAGGTCAAAAAAATGGCCTTTTCAAATTCCGAATATCCATCTCACCAACTTTTTTCTCGTTATTTTTCGGGCATGAAAGACCCGCGCAGAACCAGCAAGGGGCACCATCTTTACCCGCTGGAAGAAATCCTGTTTTTATGCATATCAGCTGTAATCAGCGGCATGGATGACTGGACATCGATCACTATGTTCGGTCACTTAAAGCTTTCGTGGCTCCGTCAGTATTTGCCTTACCAACGCGGGATACCCTCACACGATGTGCTGGGAAAAGTTTTTGCAGCGCTTGATCCGGTTCAGTTCAGTACATGTTTTAGGGACTGGGTAAATTCAATGGCGGAACTTACGGGTGGCGAAGTAATCGCCATAGATGGGAAAACCATCTGTGGATCTGACAATAAAGACTTAGGCAAATCAGCACTGCATGTGGTGTCAGCCTATGCATCCGGGAACCGGTTGTGCCTTGGACAAGAGGCTGTTGGTGAAAAAAGCAACGAGATAACGGCCATCCCTGCTTTGCTTAAATTACTTACCGTTAAAGATTGTATTGTGACGATCGATGCCATGGGTTGTCAGAAAACCATTGCAGGAACTATTATTGAAAAGGAGGCTGATTATATCCTTATGGTCAAAGACAACCAACAAGAACTGAAAGAACAGGTAGAAAAGGTATTTACCATGAACCCAAAAACAGAGGCGGACATAGACCTTGATTTCGGTCATGGTAGAATAGAAAAACGCACTTGCCAGGCCATAGATAACCTTACTTTCCTGGACGATAAAGAGGATTGGCCTGGACTGAAAAGTATCGCTAAAGTGATCTCTGAACGGACAGACAAACGTAGTGGGAAGAAATCCACTGAAATGAGATATTATATATCTTCTCTTCCAGCCAGGCCAAAAGTGATCGGAAACGCTATCCGAAGACATTGGGCTGTAGAAAACAACCTCCACTGGACACTTGACATGGTTTTCAAGGAGGATAATTCACTCAAAAAGAAAGGAAACTCACCATTAAACTACAATATCATCGCAAAAATGGCCCTAACTATCATCGAAAGAGAAACAGAATCTAAAAGCAGTAAGCCCCAAAAAAGAAAACGGGCGGCTTTGGACGATGAGTTTAGAAGCAAGCTACTCGCTGGCTAAAAAAGTTAAAAGCGATTTTCCTGGGTAACTTCATGAAAGAATAATAAAAAAGCTATATATTGCGCAAATAAATATGGAATTATTGCGTTTTACAACTGCCGGAAGTGTTGATGATGGCAAAAGTACCCTTATTGGACGTTTGTTATATGACTCCAAATCAATCTTCGAAGATCAAATAGCGGCTGTAAAACAGTCGAGTGAAAGAAAAGGACTTCAGCATGTCGATTTTTCCCTGTTAACCGATGGATTGCGCTCCGAAAGAGAGCAGGGCATTACCATTGATGTAGCTTACAGGTACTTTGCAACTCCCAAACGCAAATTTATAATTGCCGATACACCGGGCCACATACAATATACCCGTAATATGGTTACAGGGGCCTCGACAGCCAACCTGGCCCTGGTACTTGTTGATGCGCGCCATGGGGTAATTGAGCAAACCTGCCGCCATTCTTTCATAGCATCGCTGCTTAGAATACCGCATATAATTGTGTGCATTAATAAAATGGACCTTGTTGATTACTCTGAAGAGGTTTATAACAGGGTAGTGGAAGAATACCACACATTTGCAAGTAAGCTTGATATAAAGGATATACGATATATACCCATGAGCGCACTTGATGGCGATAATGTGGTAAACCGTTCTGAAAACATGCCATGGTATAAAGGCGCCAGTTTGCTGGATACGCTGGAAACCATACATATTAGCAGCGACCAAAACCATTTGGACGCGCGTTTCCCGGTGCAAACTGTTATACGCCCGCACCAGGACGGATACCATGATTACCGCAGTTATGCAGGCAGGGTAGCCGGTGGCATTTTCAGGCCCGGCGATAAAGTTACCGTACTTCCGTCAGGCCTCACTTCAACCATAAAATCAATAAGCACTTTTTCGGGCGATGTTGCTGAGGCCTTTTCGCCAATGTCTGTTTCCATCAACCTGGAAGATGATGTTGACGTAAGCCGCGGCGATATGATAGTGAAAAATAACAACCAGCCCGAAGTGTCGCAGGATATAGATGTGTTAATGTGTTGGATGGCTAACAAAGGCCCAAGGCCCGGTGCAAAATATCATTTAAAAAGCACTACAAATGATGTTATGGCCATTATTAAAGAAGTTATTTATAAAATTGATATCAATACCATGCAGCGGCTCGACCAGGATAGCGATATTAAAATGAACGATATGGCACGTGTACGTATGCGTACCACACGGCCCCTTGTTTTTGATGAATACCGGCGCAACCGAATCACCGGGTCACTAATACTTATAGACGAAGCTACAAATGAAACCGTAGCCGCCGGCACCATACACTCCTAAACACATTAAGTAAACATGAGAAAATTCAAACATTGTTTGGCAAGTATTACAGCAATTATATCCTTTGCAGTAATATTAACTTCTTGTTCAGCAACTAAAAACGTACCATATTTCAGAGACGTGCCCGATACAGCTAAACAAAGAGTTGAAGCCGAAGCACTTTATCAAGACCCTGTTATACAGCCCGATGATATTCTTTCAATAACCATAATCACTATTGATCCTACTACTGCCGCACCGGTAAACCAGGCGGCTAACGTGCCCATTGCTTCTTCAAGCCTTAGCCCGACAACCGAAGTGCCGGGCCTATTGGTTGATAAGGACGGAAATGTTTCGTTACCAATTATTGGTGTAATTAAAGTGGGCGGGTTAACCACTTATGAGGCCAAATTACTTGTCAAGAAAAAAGCCGAGCAATATTTTAAAGATCCTGATGTACAGCTACGTTTTGCCAATTTTAAAATAACAGTGCTTGGCGAAGTTCAAAGGCCGTCATCTTACACTTTACCTAACGAAAAAGTATCAGTTTTAGATGCCCTGGGACTGGCCGGTGACCTCACCATTTATGGCCGCCGCGAAAATGTTTTAGTGATAAGGGATGTTGATGGAAAAAAACAATTGGCAAGGTTAAATCTTAACAGTACCGATCTTTTTAAATCGCCATTTTTCTACTTAAAACAAAATGATGTAGTGTATGTCGAACCCAACAAATCTAAAATAATACAAGCCGATGCATCACAAACACGGATAGTTACAATAGGCGCTTCAATTTTTGCTGCTATTATAGTATTACTTCTCCATATACACTAATATCCATAGGTATAGAAAATAATTTTTATGGTAGAAAATAACAATTCAAATTCCATTCCGGTAATACCCCAGATTAAGAAAACGGAGAATTTTGATTTAAAGCTTTTTGTTAATCGCCTGTTGCAAAACTGGTGGGTATTTTTGATTAGTTTAATTGTGTGCCTTATCCTTGCAGGGCTATTTGTACATTACAAATCACCGGCGTACAACATTAACGCCACGGTTTTAATTGACGACGGCAGCTCAAACACAGCCAGTAGTACATCATCATCTGAGCTTGATTTAAGTTCATTACTCGACCTTAAAAACAACGTTGATAACGAAGTGCAGGTTTTAATGACCAAAAACCTGATGCAGGATGCCATACGCGACCTGGATGCAAATATTATATATTACAAAGCCCGGCATATAACTGATGTTGAAGTATACAACAACCCATTTATAGTTCAGCTTGTTAAACCTATTGATACTATACTTACAACAACCTTCTACCTTACGCTTAACAGCCCCGATAATTTCAACATAACTTATAAGGATATGGTGCATTCCCTGCCTATAATCTATCCGGTTAATGTTAGTCTAAAAAATATATCATTCGGGCAGGAATTTGATGCCATAGGTGTGGGCCGTATCAGGATAGTAAAAAACCCGCTGTATAAATTTTCACAGCCCGATTATCGTTTTGATGTTGAATCGGTTGATCAAAGGGTATATGACTTCCAGAATGTTTTAACCGTAGCGGTGGTTAGCAGCGAAGTTTCTACCATCAATATAACGTTTGCATACCCCGTTCCCAGGAAGGGTGAAGACATTATTAATCATTTAATTGATGATTACATAAAGCAAAACAAACGAATGAACGACAGGATTGCCGACAGCACCATTAAGTTCATCGATAATCGACTGGTTATAGTAAATTCAGAATTAAGCGGTATTGAGCAAAATATACAGAATTTTAAACAGCAAAATAAAATTGCCAACCTGGAAGAGCAGGGGAAATTATTATTAGGCAATACCAGTACATATGAAGATGAACTGGCGAAAAATGAGACCCAGCTCAACATCATGTCATCATTGCTTGAATATTTGACTGATGAAAACAAAAATAAAACTGTAGTGCCTGTTTCGGTTTTACCAGACGACCCCGTGTTTGCGGCCCTGGTTACCAGTTACAATCAACTACTTATTGAGCAGCAAAAACAAGGCATGACGGTTACAAGTGATAACCCGTTCATGAAAAATCTTAATGATCGTATCAACTCGCTTCGCAAGGATATGATCAAGAACTTGTTAACCACTCAAAAAGCGTTAAAAATAACCAATAACAACTTAAAGAGCAGTACACAAAATTTCCAGAACCAGATCAACGCGGTGCCACCGCAGGAGCGTGTTTTCCTTGATCTGTCGCGCCAGCAAAATATTGAGCAAACACTGTACATATTCTTATTACAGAAAAAAGAAGAGACGGAAATTTCAAAAACTTCCACACTCTCAATTGCTACCGTGGTTGATACCCCTAAGTCAGACGTTAAGCCATTTAGCCCTAACTTAATATTAGTGTTTGGT
This sequence comes from uncultured Mucilaginibacter sp., assembly GCA_903915155.1. Classification (GTDB taxonomy): domain Bacteria; phylum Bacteroidota; class Bacteroidia; order Sphingobacteriales; family Sphingobacteriaceae; genus Mucilaginibacter. The sequence goes on along the minus strand of CAIWRU010000149.1, from coordinate 7,453 downwards.
ATGGCTATATTCCTTGGTCTTATATTCCCTATAGCGCGGATATATATCCTGGATGCCATGAATAACAAGGTGCTTACCCGCGATGAAATTACCAAAGTAACATCAGTGCCTTTTATTGGCGAAATTAGCCACAACGCCGGTAAACAAAATATGGTGATCTTTTCTTCGGGGCGTTCGGCCATTTCAGAGCAATTCAGGGCTTTGCGAACAAACCTGAATTTCTTTATGAACAAGACAAATGAAAAAGTGATCCTGGTTACTTCGAGTATGTCTGGCGAAGGAAAATCCTTTATTACGGTTAACCTGGCAAGTATATTGGCCGTATCGGGTAAAAAAGTTTTAATAATGGAGCTTGATTTGCGCAAGCCTAAAATATCAAGCTATTTTGGTATCGATACTACTAACGGCTTCTCAAATTATATCGTTTCAAATAATAATAAGCTATCATCCATTATTACTAACTCGGCGTTCCACGAGAATTTGTTCATCATTTCGTCCGGGCCTATTCCACCAAACCCTACTGAGTTAATTATTGACGACCGCACAGATGTAATGATGGAGGAACTACGGAAAGAGTTTGACTATATTATTATTGATGCGCCGCCGATAGGCATCGTAACTGATGCCCAGTTATTAAACAGGTTCAGTGATATGACGTTGTACATACTGCGCCAAAACTATACCCTGAAGGACCAACTGAACATTGTTGAGGACCTGTACACTAATCATAAAATGAAGAAATTGAGTATTGTGGTAAACGATATTGCAGTAACCAAAAACAATGGCTATAGTTACGGCTACGGCTATGGTTATGGTTACGGCTATGGTTATGGCTACGGTTATTATGAACAGGGCCAGGAAAAGAAAACATTAACAACCCGTATTAAAGGCATGTTTAAAAAATAGGATATACTGCTGTTTATATAATGAAGAATAAACTTGATTTTATAGTAGTAGGTGCCCAAAAATCAGGTACAACAACGTTGTTTCAGCTTTTAAAACAGCATAACGATATTTTCTTACCTCCCGAAAAAGAAGCTTTTTTTTTCGGGATGCCCGAAAGGGAAAAGAATGGTTGGGATTGGTATATAAAGGAGTTTTTTTCAGAAGCCGCTGATGATAAGCTTTTGGGTACTATTACGCCGCATTACATGGCGTATAACGGTATCCCGCAAAAAATCCATGCTATTATACCCGATGTTAAAATAATAGCAATATTACGCGATCCGTTTTCACGTACATATTCACAGTTTTTAATGTCGCAGCGAAGAAAAGCTGATGATAGGAGCTATAATGAGGCTATAACCGAATTATCTTCAGCAACTGAGCTTGCAAAGTCCCGCGAAGATATTTCTGAAACTGCCTCTTATATTATAAGAGGTGAATACGGCCGGATATTAGCTGCTTTTAAACGTGAATTTGGTTCAGATAATATCCTGATATTATTTACTGATGATTTGGAGAAGGCTCCGCAGGGGGTGATAGATACTATCTGTGATTTTTTAGGCATTCCAAAATTTACGCCGGTTGGCGTAAGCGAAAAATTCCATAAAGGGTCGGGTAAGCCCAGGTCTGTTTTATTAACTAATACCATTAACTGGATCAAAAAGCACGGCGGGTTAAAAAAAGCGATAAAAAATATAATGCCATTTAAATATCGCCGACGGTTGGTTTTTAAAATTGATCAGTGGAATATCGATAAAAAAGGCACCGGAAACACCGAATCAAACGGCGATGAACTTACAAAGGCTAATGAAATTTTAAAGCCAATTTTTCTTGCTGATGCAAAAACATTTGAAAAAGAATTTGGAATAACATTTCCCTGGATAGAAAAGCTGCAATAATGAATGTAAACAAACCAAATGTTATTGTAATTGGCGCCTCAAAATGCGGAACAACCGCCTTGTACTTTTATCTATCCCGTCACCCCGATATTTTTTTACCTTCAAAAAAGGAATTACACTACCATAGCCATCAATCGCTCGAAAAACATATAAATGGGCCCGGCGATAAATACATACTCGATCAGATCTGTAAAACCAACGATGAGTATTTGGATTATTTTTCCGCTGTTGATCAGCAGAAAGCTATCGTCGAAATTTCGCCATCCTATTTATACTACCCCGAGACCGCCATCCCGTCAATCATAGCTACTTGTGGCCCCGATACAAAAATAATTTGTATGCTTAGGCACCCGGTAGAGAAACTGGTATCACAGTACACTCATTTACTGTCGGCAGGCAGGGAAGATCTTGATTTTGACGATGCCTTGACTGCTGAACCCGGGCGGAAAACCGGGGGGTATAGCGATATGTGGTTATACCGTGAATCAGGGTATATGAGCGAAAAACTGTTAAGCTTTAAAAATGATTTCAAAAACATATTGGTTATTAACAGTATTGATTTAAGCCACGATTTAGAGGCTACATTGCATAAAGTTTTTAACTTTATAGGTGTAAATGCTGATGTGTATACTGATTACTCACCCATCACGAGTAATTATTCAGGCATGCCAAAATCTAAAGTAATATCTAAAGTTTTTATAAAGCCAAACTGGTTTACAAATTTTATTCGCAAGGTTATTTCTCAAAAAACCGGGAGGTTGCTTAGGGAAAAAATAAACAACTTCAATAAGGGCGTGAAATTTACAGTTAACCCGGATACGTTCAAAAAATTGGAAAACGAATATTATGCTGAAATTGATGGTTTGAACAAATTATTGAAAGCATCATTATCATCTGAAATAAAACTAAAAAGCTAAAAGTGGATCCGGTAGCCTATAATATTGATCAATTAATATATCAGCCCAAAGTAAGGAAACTGCTGGTTTGCTGTTTATCGCTTTCTTTTGTTTTTCTTTTCCAGGTGTTTTTCAATGTAAAGGATTTTAATATCCTGTACATTATATCAAAGATAGTTTTTGGGGTGTTGTCCTGCTTTGTTTTCGCCATATATTTTATAAAGGTAATAGTCACTAAACAATTGCCTGAGTATAGTTGGTACCTGGTGTTTATGTTCCTCATAATGATGATCCTGTCGGCCACCACGAGTTACATATTCTTTAATCAGCCCTTTCTAATGGGTATACTCGCCCAGGTAAAGCTAACAGGGTTGTTCTATTACTTCATGATGCTCGCTATTTTACGGGGTTTTAAAGTGACGATAAAAGAGCTGGAAGCAACATATTTGTTAACAGGTTTGGTGTTTCTTTTTGTGTATGATGCAGCAAACATATTTCTTAACCCCGCTAAATACTGGACAAAGGCCAGCACAATAGTAGTACATGATTCAAAAGGCTACCGGTTTAGGCTGCCCGATGTTTTTGTGTCGATACTTACCTTCTATTCATTCAGGAAAATGCTGACCAATGGCAAATTTGTCATGATCATATTGTTTTTGCTGGGTTACGCTTATGTGCTCTTCTTTTCGCACGAAAGAGCTTATTTACTGTGTGTTACCGCTGTAATTGCTTTCACAATTTTTTACCGCTCAAACATGGGGGTGAAAATAGCGTTAGTGCTTTTAGGCTTTGTAACGCTTGCCTGGTTAGCCACCGGAGGGTTTGAACTGATTGCCGATAACGTTGATACGGCCTCATTACAAACCCGGTTAGTAACATCAACAATAGCGTATAATTTCGTTTCCGCGGAGTTTAATCACTTTATTTTCGGCGGTGGAAATATTAACGAACTCTGGTTAAATGGTTTCGCGCGACTATATGGTGACAGCTTCTACCTGTCAGACATCGGTTGGGTTGGTATTAATTATGAGTTTGGATTTATAGGCGTATTATTATGTCTTAGTTTATACATAACACTGTTTGTTGAATTAAATTTAGGCTTGAAAAAGCACAAATCGTTGTTAATATACACCCTGCGAGATTACGTATTTATGCGTTTCCTGCTGTCAATACTTTCGCCGGCAATACCTTATTTCGTAGGGATATTCACATGTATTTTGGCTATTTGTGTTTACACCAGGTTGCATTTAAAAACTATATGGACATGAAAAACAAAGTTTGTTATTTACTTATCGTTTTATTTTTTTCAGCACCTGTATTAAAGGCCCAGAACTCAGTACAGGTTTACCCGCAGGCAAATAATTTAAAAGCATATGTGTTTGACGGGCAACTCAACCTTGTAAAAAACCTGCTTGTCCAGGGGAACGCTTTCACCGTAAACTATGCCGAACTTCAGAGTAATAAGTATTACGTTGTTATAACATCATCCTCAGGCTACTACTACGTCGGTACATCGCAGGAAATTGCTGCTAATAAAAAAATTCAGTTAACCCAGTCTGCTCCGCTTCCATGGTTAAGCATCGCCGGTAAAACCAAGTTAATCAATGCTCAAAACCAGTACATCAATATACATGCGCATGGCGGGTTATCCTATTCGCTTAATGACGACCTGTTAGGTATTATCAGGCTTAAATTATTAGGCTTTAATGGGTTCAGGCTTGTTTTTCGGAGCTTCGATTCCTCATCGAATAAATTACCAGGGTTATACATAAAAACCGGGACGCCTTTTAATAGCACCATATCTGGTTTTACTGATGCTTATATAGACCAGTATTTGGTTCCTAAAATTCAACTTGCCAAACTACTGGGGATGTATGTAATACTCGATCATCATGACATGTTTATACATGATAAAAACGTGATGAATGAATATGAAACAAATCCCGATGAATACAATGCCTGGCTTGAAATGTGGAAACACCTGTCGCTAAAATTTAAAAACGAACCGGCAATTGCAATTTATGAAGTGCAAAACGAACCGGGTTTTAAAATGAGCGGCGATTTCGTGCTCAAAATGCACAACGACGTAATTAAGTTAATAAGGCAAAACGATACAAACCACTTAATTGCGTTTGGCCATTCATGGCAAAATGTTGAAGTGCAAATGTATTTAGATAAGGGCATACCGTACGATCCGGCACACAAATTAATTTTCACGGTACATCATTATTTTAAACCCCACCAGGTAAATGCAGGTTTAATCTATAAAATTGCCGATGCGGTTAAACTTGAACAAAAATACCAGGTGCCAATTTGGTTTGGCGAAACGGGCTTTAAAAATAATTATACGCAGCCTGTTCAAAATATGATCGAACAATGGTACGACTTTGCTGATAAAAACTTTATAAGTACAAGTATATGGCGCGATGATGATATTATGGGTAAACACGACCCTAATGGCAATGCCGATTACGTTAATGCCATGAACATAAAAAAGCGGATATTTTTAAGCGAAAGCAGCGATTGGAATATACGATGCTCAAGGAAGGATTACACTAATGGCAAAAACTATATCATTACCAATCCGAATGCTTCGTCAAAGGCGCATATTAAAATTAATTACCCGGTAATCAATAGCATTAGTATCAGTTCAGTATCCCCTGATAAGCAGGCTGTAAAAATAGTCGACTCCAAAAAAGGGTACGCAACAATTGACGGGAATTTTAAATCGATAGAGATTTCATTAAATCAATAACTATGGCAACAGCTTTACCCGATTTTTTCTTGGTTGGGGCACCTAAAGCCGGTACTACATCGGTTTATAAATATATGGCCCAAAACCCGCTTATTTTTGTCCCTGTGGTTAAAGAGCCAAATTATTACACTACAGTTGGGCCAGATAGCAGGAACGTAATAAACATTAAGGACGAAAAAAGGTATTTACGATTATATGCGGATGCCACGCCTGAATTACTGAAAGGGGATTTTAGCGTATCGTACATGCACGATCATGATGCGTATAAAAAAATTCATAAAGATAACCCCGATGCCAAAATAATAATGATAATAAGGCACCCGGTTAACCGTGCTTATTCGCATTGGTTAATGGATAAAAGGGAAGGGTTTAAGAAGGATGAGTTTTACGCCGGTTTTTTAAACGATGTTAATTACAAGGGAACGCGTGGCTTTTGCTTTAATTCCATGTATTATGATTGTGGTTTGTATGCCGATGCCATTACTAAATACCGCTCGCTTTTTCCAAACGTACTGGTATTGGTTTATGAAGAAATTTTCACCGATATACAAAAAACGTTAAACAATATTTACTCATTTTTAAATATTGATACCATTAGTAGCCATACTATTTCAAGGCATAATGAATCAGGCGAGGTAAAAAACAAGTTTTTAAAAGCAATTTACAGCAGCACAGGTATACGCAAAGTTTTAAAATTGCTTGTTCCCGAAAGTAAGAAAGATTTTTCAAGAGGTGCGATCATGGCTAAAACCGAATCGAAGATCAGCCCCGAAGACTTTAAAAATATCTCCCCGTATTTTAAGTCGGATGTAATTAAGGTAAGAGAATTATTAGGCAAACCGGATTTATGGGCAAACATTCAATAGCTGCATTAATATTAACCTATAACGACTCTGAGTTAACGGAAAAACTATGCAGCTACCTTCTTCAGCAAAACGAAGTTAAGTATATAGTTGTAGTCGACAATTCCGATAATTCAGCCATACAGGTTTATAATGCCGGTGCCATACCCCAAATCGCATCAATTATAACTTATATAAAAGCACCCGTAAACAATGGGTATGCTGCAGGTAATAATATTGGTATAAACCATATCCTTGCTAATACCGATGCGGAATATATCTGGATAATTAATAATGATATTATTCCGCAGGCCAATGCTGCAACATCAATGGTTGATGCGTTGAAAGTTTATAATAACAAGGCTATTTGTGGTTCGGTATTGCTATATTATGAAGATAAAGATATAGCCGATGAAACAGCAAGGCTGCAATGTTACGGCGGCGGGTTGTATTACTCTTTTATCAGCAAATCAAAGTTGCTGTTTAAAAACATGCCTTTACCTGAATTGCAGAATAAAGAAAAGCGAAGCCCCGATTTTATAATGGGCGCGAGCATGATGGTGCATAAAGATATATTTACCAACGTTGGGCTGCTGCCCGAAGAATATTTTATGTACTTTGAAGAACTGGACTGGCAAACAATGGCACAAAAGCAGGGCTACCGCCTTATTGTAGCCGATGGGTCGTTAGTTTTTCATATGAACAGTTTAAGCACCAGGAATAATAGACATGGCTTTTATTATTTGTTAAACAGGGCCGCAATAATGTTTACAAAAAAATATTATAAATTATTGCTGCCCGGCGTACTGCTGTTCCATATAGCTGAGGCGATATTTTTAGTGCCCGGACGAAAAAGTAAATGGTATACCTTAAAAGGACTATATAATGGCTTGGTTTATAAACAAGAAAGAAATTGATATTATAAAAAAGCTATTAGGGCGGGCACAGGTATTTAATAGTTACGATAATGCCTTCAAAGCTATAATACCATCCCCCGACGAGCCTTTTGTTATCAGCTTTTTAAATATGTTTGCCATACAAACTGCGTTAAAAAACGAGGAGTTTTTAAATGCGCTTATGCAATCAAACCTGTTGCTTTTTGATGGGGTAGGGGTT
>CAIWRU010000148.1 GCA_903915155.1 uncultured Mucilaginibacter sp. | reverse complement strand
CGTTTACCAATTAGGAAAAATGTTCACTGTTGATGTAGCTATCGCGAACGAACACATATTAAAAACTAACGGATTATATAAAGTAGTACGGCACCCCAGTTACCTGGGCCTAATATTAATAATAGCCGGGCTTGGGCTATGCCTTAATAACTGGTTAAGTTTTATTATAATGTTTGTGCCCACGTTTATAGCTATAAGCTACCGAATAACCGTTGAGGAAAAAGCGCTGACCGAAGAATTTGGCGATCAGTATACCCATTACAAGGGCAATGTTAAAAAGCTGATACCAGGAATATTTTAAACTGTTTTATTGGCTGTCGTTGTCGCTACTATCCTTTTCCTTCTTAACCGAAACTGCTGCTATGGGCTTGCCTATTACTTTGTAATTGCCGGTACCTTGTAATATGGCGATAAGCTGGTTTTTATCCTGCATGGTTTTAACAGCCTGGGCCAGCTCGGTATCATATTTAAAATTCGTTTCATAACGCCCGCGGTTAAAGTAATAACGCGAAGCTATTTCATTTTCAAGCACTTGTTTTATCTCGTCCTTATGCAGCTGTAGGTCATTTTTCTTGGTGGCAAGCAGCTTGGCTTTTAAATTATCATATTCGGTTTGTATCTCGCTAAACTGCTTTTCCTTGGTTGCTTCCGTTTTAAGATCGTTCAACAATTTTTCCGAAGCTGAATTGTAACTGTAACTTTTATCTGAAAGAAATTTTACAAAATCATCATAATCAGCATCTGACATGCTGAAAGTTCGTGCATCACCAATTTTGGCGTGCTTGTCGCGATAATAAGTGGCATAATCAAACACCAGTAGCTTACTTAACAAGCTTTGGGTAATGCTGGCAAAATGTTCCTGGGCAACCGGCACGTCAGGGTATATACCGCTGCCATCATAAACAGAGCGGCCGTCTTTGGTTTTAAATTCGTGTATCAGCGAATCTGCTACCCGCACTACACTGCCATCGTCCTTACGGTGTGTATAATCAATAGCCTGTATACACCTGCCCGATGGCACATAATACTTGGCGATGGTTATTTTAACCAAACTGTTATATGGGAGCGAAAATGTTTGTTGTACCAACCCTTTGCCATAGCTGCGCTGGCCGATAATTACAGCGCGGTCAAGGTCCTGCAATGAGCCGGCTACAATTTCTGATGCGGACGCCGAATGGCTGTTCACTAAAACCACCAAAGGTAAATTCGGTTCCAAAGGCTCGTTAACAGTGGTGTAGGAAACGTCTTTTTCTTTTACTTTTCCCCGCTGCGATACGATCTGCGTGCCTTTAGGAACAAAAAGATTTACAATTTTTACGGCCTCCTGCAATATACCGCCACCGTTTGAACGCAGGTCGAGTATGATACCGTCCGGGTTATTTTTTTTGAGCTGAACCAATGCGTCAGTAACTTCCTGCCCCGAATTTTCAAGAAATCTGTCCAGTTTAATATACCCCATATTACCGGCAACCATGCCGGAATAAGAAACATTAGGTTGTTTTATTTCATCGCGGATAAGGTCCTTTTCAGTTGCCACATCGCTACCGCGTTTTATCAGCAATTTAATAACAGCCCCTTTTGAGCCTTTTAGCAATTGACTAACCTCATCACTATTTTTACTGTTCAGGTCAATGCCGTTTATTTTAACAATCTGGTCGCCGGGGCGCACATCCGATTTTGCTGCCGGGAACCCTTCAAACACATCCGACACATATACATTTCCGTTGCGCGAAAATATACCCGCGCCTATGCCGCCGTATTGGGTACTAACGTAATGCAATTTATAATCCTCAATTTCCGATTCAGGCACAAACTCGGTATAAGGATCCAAACCATCAAGCATGGCATCAACGCCTGTTTTTAACATTTTGGCCGAGTTGATATCATCAACATAGTTAATGTTAACCTCTTTATATAATGATGCAAAAACGTCGAGATTTTTTGATACCTGGAACAGGTCATCGTCAAAACTAAATATGGCTAAGGCCAGTACCACTACACCGGCAGAGAGCAATAACTTTTTATAATTTCTTTTCATTTAAGAACAGATATGAGATTTGAGACATGAGATTTGAGATTTGAGATAACAGTATCTTCAAAGCACATATCTACCTAATATATTATTATTACGATAAACTATAAAAATAAGTATAAGCTTTGACAAATAAGATATGAGAAGTGCTCTATATACGGTTAATATATGATATGGAGGGGGGCCGTCTCATATCTCACATCTAATATCTCATATCTACAAACGGTTGTTATCAATATTCACCAAAGCTTTTTTAAGGGTGAATACTACATATTCCCTGTTGCGGTTTACCAGCTGCATCAGGTTGCTGATCAGCCCTTCTTCCTGCCCTTCGGTATACTGTAGCTGCTCATCGGTAAGGTTATTGTACTTACGTTGTATCTTGATCTTTACCCTTTGCCAGTCTTTGTTTGATATGCTTATTTCTGCCATGTTATAAAAAACTTTCAGCAAAAATATAAAAAAATATGCCGTCAAGGGCAATTTTTTGGCACGACAATGGTTAAACCTGTAATTAACAATTTGGTCAAACCAAATTAAAACCAAACACATCAAACCATGAAAAAGTATCTCTTATGTTTAACAATGCTTGTGGCGGTAAGTATTACGGCCAAAGCTCAATTCAGCCTCGGCATAAAAGGAGGCGTAAATTTCTCCAACATCAACACCGATAATCTGAGTTCATCAACACGTACCGGCTACCAGGCGGGGGTTTTTGCACGCATAGGCGAGGGCATCTATATTCAGCCTGAAGTGTATTTAAGCGGTACCGGCGGTAATTTCCATGCAACAGACAACTCTGTTAGCGGGCACGTTAGTTTTACCAACTTAAATATCCCGTTGTTATTAGGAAAAAGATTTGGAACCAGCGGCACAAATTTTAGGATCATGGCCGGTCCGGTCTATACTTCTGTTTTAAGTCATAGTCTTTCACAAAGCTTATCCGATGCTTACCACGATTTTGGCAAATATAATAATGGTACATTAGGCTACCAGGCGGGTGTAGGTGTAGATATTTTAGGACTTACTGCCGACTTGCGCTATGAAGGCGGCTTAACCAAATTGAATGAAAACTACGGCCAGCGTGCTAATATCTTTTCGCTGAGTGTAGGGTTTAAGATACTGTAAGCACAGCCCCCTAAAGGGGGAGCTTTTGAAAAGCATAAAGAAAGGCTTCGGTTGTACCGAGGCCTTTTTTTATTAATATCGAACACCGAATGCTGAATATCGAATAATGAAGTATAAAAACTCATTCATATATTTTCCAACTTCGGCGTTCGAAATTCGAAATTCATTATTCGATATTATAAAAATTTACTCGCTTCCCCTTTAGGGGGCCGGGGGGCCTAAAATAAGTAAAGCCCCTGATGGGCAGGGGCCTTTACTAACCAATTATAAACCTAAATTATGAGAAGAGCTGTAGGAGAAGGGGTCGAACCTTCACGAAGTGGTTATTCTTATTGCTAAGAGTTTCCCAGGATCTTCGCCACCGCGACAAGGAGGTGTGTCTGCCAAAAATTTCACCATCCTACATTATGTTATTCTTAATTCGTTTCTCAGGCGAATTGCTGTTGGGGAAGGATTCGAACCTCCACAGAGTAGTTAGCCCGCTTCGGGTTTTCTATGATCTCCGCCACCGGGACAAGGAGGTGTGTCTGCCAAAAATTTCACCACCCAACATTGTGTTTTGTTTTTAAAGAACGGTTAGCAATTGGTTATTTGCTTATTACAAATCTAACAGACCTATCAATTCCTTGCAAATATTTCAACAAAATAATTTTATTTTTAGTTTTATTTTAATTAATGTTGTATATTAGTATAGAATTTAAAATTTATGACACATAGAAAAGCCCAAAATTTAGAAATTGATAATCTTGACATTCAGATTTTATCGATTTTAATGAAAAATGCGACCACTCCATACACGGAAATCGCTAAAGAATTGATCGTTTCGGGCGGAACTATCCATGTGCGTATGAAAAAGTTGGAGGAGATGGGTGTTATCAAAGGCGCCACTTTGGAAGTTGATCCGCAAAAACTAGGTTATGATATAACCGCCTTTTTGGGCATATACCTCGAAAAGGGGTCTCAATACAACGAGGCTGTAAAACAGCTGAAAGACGTAAAAGAAATTGTTGAATTACACTATACCACAGGCAGTTGGAGCATTTTTGCCAAAATTGTATGCCACGATACCACACACCTGCGTGAGATATTGAACGAGCAAATACAAGGCATAACCGGCGTACAACGTACCGAAACCTTCATCTCATTGGAAGAAAGCATTAAAAGGCAGATAACGCTGGAATAAAAATTTACTTGCCTTTTTTAAATATAAATGCCATGCTTTTAGCGTGGCATTTTTTGTTACTTAAACATATTCTTCAACGCCGCCAATTTCAACTGCAAATCACCTTCGGGTTCAACTTCAGCCTTTTTATTAAACGTCTTAGCAGGGTCTCTCGTAGAGGGCCCTGCGTTCACTTGCTTTTGTGCAGGCTTATTATAAACGGGTTTACTCACAGGTTCACGTTTTTCATTCTCTTTCATGGTTAACGAAATGCGCTTGCGGTTCACATCCACCTCGGTAACGGTTACCTCCACTTTTTGCGCTACTTTTAAAACCTCGTTTGGGTCTTTTATAAAGCGGTTGGTGATCTGGCTTAAATGCACCAGCCCATCCTGGTGAACGCCAATATCCACAAAAGCGCCGAAAGCGGTTATATTGGTTACAATACCTGGCAATTTCATACCAGGCTTCAGGTCGTTTATGGAATTTACGCCTTCGGTAAAGCTGAAGGTTTCAAATTGCTCGCGCGGGTCGCGACCGGGTTTGGCCAGTTCGGCTATGATATCGTTTAGCGTTGGCAGACCCACAGTTTCCGAAGTATATTTTTGCAGCGGGATACTTTTGCGCAGTTTGTCATCGCCCATCAGGTCTTTCACGGTACAGCCTGCATCCTTAGCCATTTGCTTTACCAGTTCGTAACGTTCGGGGTGAACAGCGCTTGTATCCAGCGGGTTTTCAGCATGATGGATGCGCAGGAAACCTGCCGCCTGTTCAAAAGCCTTATCACCCAGTCGGGGTACTTTTTTCAATTGCTCCCTTTTCTTAAAGGCTCCGTTCGCATCGCGGTACTCCACAATATTTTGCGCCAATTGCGGACCAAGGCCCGACACATAAGCCAGTATTTGTTTCGATGCTGTGTTTAGTTCCACTCCTACCGCGTTCACACAATTTATAACAGTATCATCCAATGAAGTTTGCAGCTTATTCTGATCTACATCATGTTGGTACTGCCCTACACCTATTGATTTCGGGTCTATCTTTACCAATTCAGCCAACGGATCCATCAGCCTGCGACCTATAGAAACCGCGCCCCTAACCGTAATATCCTTATCAGGAAACTCATCACGCGCCACTTCAGATGCAGAATAGATGGAAGCGCCGCTTTCGTTTACCATAACAATAACCGCTCCCGGCAGGTTAAGGTTGCGGATAAATACCTCAGTTTCGCGCCCGGCGGTTCCGTTACCTATGGCTATGGCTTCAATTTTATGTTTTTCAAACAGGTACCTGGTAGTTTTTTCGGCCTGCGTTGCCTGCCCCGCGCCTGTATGCGGATAGATAGCAGTATCTTCCAGTAGTTTACCCTGCTCATCCAAACAAGCCACCTTGCAGCCTGTACGGAAGCCGGGGTCGATAGCCATAACACGTTTTTGACCAAGCGGCGCGCCCAACAGCAGCTGCCTTGCATTCTCGGCAAATACACGGATTGCCTCTTCGTCGGCTTTCTTTTTAGTAAGCAGGCGTACTTCTGTTTCCATCGATGGTTTAAGCAGGCGCTTGTAGCCATCGGCAATAGCCAGCTGCACCTGGTTTGATGAAGCATTGTTGCCCTTTACAAACATATTTTCCAAAGCTGCGATGGCTTCTTCTTCCTGCGGTTTTATATCCAGCCAAAGTATTTCTTCCTTCTCGCCGCGGCGCATGGCCAATATACGGTGCGATGGCGCAGTTTTCACCGGCTCCGTCCACTCAAAGTAGTCTTTATATTTTATGCCTGCTTCCTCCTTGCCTGTTATTACCTTCGATTCAAAATTGCCTTTTTCCACAAACAAAGTCCGTATTTTGGTACGGGCCTCGGCATTCTCGCTTATTTGTTCGGCGATAATATCCCTCGCACCGGCCAGCGCTTCTTCAATAGTATTTACGCCTTTTTCTTCGTCGATATATTTAGCGCCTTCAATTTCCAGGTCTATTCTATTTTGACCGAATAGCGCATCAGCCAATGGCTGCAAGCCTTTTTCCCGCGCTGCCGAAGCGCGTGTTTTTCTTTTTGGGCGATAAGGCAGGTAGATATCTTCCAAAGCCACCATGGTTTCAGCATCATTTACCTGCTTTTCAAGTTCCGGGGTTAGTTTACCCAGTTCGGTAAGCGATTTCAGGATAGCTTCGCGGCGTTTATCCAGTTCGCGCAATTGCAGCAGGCGGTCGCGGATGGCGGTTACCTGCACCTCATCCAGTGTACCCGTCATTTCCTTGCGGTAACGGGAAATAAATGGCACGGTAGCGCCTTCATCAAGCAAAGCGGCAGTAGCGCTTACCTGTTTTTCGGCAATGGATAATTCGGCGGCTATTTTTTTAAAATGCGAAGTCATGTATTAAAATTGGACTGCGAAGTTGGCACTCTTTGTTTAGAAATCAAAAAGGAGTTTTGCACACTTCGTGTAGATTTTAGCGATTGGAGATTAGTAATTAGTTTATTAAAATTACAAAAACGAACAAACCGCGCAAGCTGATGTTATTGCTTCAAAATAAAATAAATTATGAAAGGACTTAAAACTATACTCTTCCTAACTATTTCCAACACCTTTATGACCTTCGCCTGGTACGGCCACCTTAAATTCAAGGATTTTTCGTGGGGCAAAAATCTGCCGATGCTAGGCCTTATTTTAATAAGCTGGGGACTGGCTTTTTTTGAATACCTGTTCCAGGTGCCGGCTAACGAAGGCGGTTTCCAGGGCAATGGCGGCCCGTTTACACTTGTTCAACTCAAAACCATACAGGAAGCTATAACCCTAACGATTTTCATGATATTTACCCTGCTGTTTTTTAAAGACGAAAAGCTGGCATGGAACCATTTATTAGGATTCGGCCTGATTGTATTGGCAGTGTTTGTGATATTTAAAAAATGGTAGTTCAGTTTGCGGTTTACAGTGGGCGGTTTGCAGTTTGTTTGCGGCTATTATAACTGCAAACCGCCCACTGTAAACTGCAAACTATTTCTTCAACCACCCATTCTCATCCATCCAGTTGGTTAACCTTTCGAACCACTTATCTTTAGTAGTCGAGTTGTTTAGCCCAAACCCGTGGCCACCGGCCTGGTAAATGTGCATTTCGGCTTTTACCTTATTTTGCAGCAGTGCGTCGTAAAACATAATGCTATTTTGTACAGGGACGGCTCCATCATCTTCGGCATGCACCAAAAACGTTGGCGGGGTGTTGGCAGTTACTTGTTTTTCATTTGAATAAAGGTCGACCAATTCCTGCGACGGATTTTTACCTATCAAATTTTCGCGCGAACCTACGTGCGCCATCGGCCCGAATGATATTACAGGGTACAGCAAAATCCCAAAATCGGGGCGCAAGTTAATATTAGCTGAATTCTCGATAACGGCCCTATCAAAATGGGTAATGACTGTCGATGCCAGGTGACCTCCAGCTGAAAAACCAATAATACCTACCTTGTTTGGGTTGATGTTCCAGTTAGCTGCATTTTGCCTTATCATTTGAATAGCACGCTGTGCATCCTGCAATGGGCCAATGGTTTTATTAACCATAATATCATCGCTTGGCAGGCGATAGGTTAAAATAAACGCAGCAACACCAATTTTATTAAATGCCTCGGCAATAGTTGAGCCTTCATTCACCATTGAAAGGCCGCCATAGCCACCACCAGGGCATATTACCACTGCGGCACCATTCGCAACATCCTTCGCCGGGAAATAGGGCGTAATAGTCGGCACGGTAACACTTGACAAGAAGGAATTCTGATCCAATTTTTCAACGTAGGTGGCTGGTGCTTTTTTTGAATTGGGCACGCCGTTAGGGTATAACGGGATGGGGGTTTGCTGTGCGAAAGCTGTGCTGGTAATAAGCATTAATGCAAAGGTTATTTTTTTCATTTTATTAACTCTTAGGTCCGCCAAATTCCATTAAATAGGTTTTTAAAAAATCGTCAAGGTCACCGTCCAATACTGCGGCCGCGTTTGATGTTTCGTGGCCGGTACGCAAATCCTTCACTAATTTGTACGGGTGCAACACATAATTTCTTATCTGCGATCCCCATTCTATTTTCTTTTTATTCCCTTCAATGGCATTGCTCAGTTCCATGCGCTTGCGCATCTCGGCCTCGTATAATTGCGATTTCAGCAACCTGATGGCGTTATCCTTATTCTGCAATTGCGAGCGCGATTCCTGGTTCTTTATAATAATGCCCGATGGCTTGTGGTATAAACGCACAGCGGTTTCCACCTTATTCACGTTCTGCCCACCCGCACCGCCCGAGCGGAAAGTCTCAAACTCAATATCAGCCGGGTTAATGTCTATCTCGATGGTATCATCAACCAGCGGATAAACGTATACCGATGCAAATGAAGTATGGCGCTTGGCATTGGAATCAAACGGCGATATGCGCACCAAACGATGAACACCATTTTCGCCTTTTAGATAACCGTAGGCAAATTCACCTTCTATTTGCAGTGTAACGGTTTTTACACCCGCTACGTCGCCTTCCTGGTAATCCTGTTCGGTAACTTTATGGCCATTTTTCTCGGCCCACATCATATACATGCGCATCAACATCCCTGCCCAGTCGCAGCTTTCGGTACCACCTGCCCCGGCTGTTATCTGCAACACGGCGTTCAGCTGGTCTTCCTCGGCTGAAAGCATGTTTTTAAATTCCAGTTCCTCAACAGCTTTTATGGCCGCGTTGTATTGCTCCTGCATCTCAGCTTCGGTAGCATCGCCGGCCTGGAAAAACTCATACATTACCCCAGCATCCTCAACTACAGCCTCAACCTTTTGGAATGCGTCGGTCCATATTTTTTTTGTTTTTATCGAAGCCAGTACTTTTTCGGCTTCTTTAGGCTGATCCCAAAAATTGGGGCCTAGTGTTATATCCTGTTCTTTCTGAAGCGCATCGAGTTTGGTATCGATGTCAAAGATGCCTCCTCAGGGACGTAACTCTGTCCCTTAAATCCTGAATTTGTTCTTTAGTCATGTGGCAAATATAATAATTTCGGATGTCGGATTGTCTGAACCTTGATTTACATGATTAAAAGATTGAAGGATTTTAATAGTTTATCATGTAATCCTTTAATCATGCGAATCACGGTTCAGACAAATGAAAAAGGCCCGTCAAAACGACAGGCCCTTAGAGGTAGTTAATAAAATATTTTTAGTTATATCGCTATCTGGTTTAGCAGCACGTTCATATCTATAAAATTTCCGCTTAATTTTGAAAGAAGTGAGCTTAAGGCAAACTCTTTGTTTTGCTCACTTTTTGATTCTCTTATCATTTCCTGCATTACAGGTGGTATAAGCGCGTTAGCTATTTTCATGGCTTCTGCCGAATCAATATTGTAGAAATTATTCAACTTATTGGCGAACTTTTTAACGGCACTTGATATCAACGGGTTATTATAAACACCCGAGAATTGAAAATACTTTACAAGGTCCTTTAATTTACCACTTTCCATCTGGCCCTTTAATACTTCAATAATTGAACTTGAAGCATCGTTAATTACCGCATCGCGGTATTTTTCAGGAATCAGCGGATTGCTAATAACAGCCGTCCCGGCGTTATTTTTTACAAGCAAAAAAAGTTTTTCAAACATTGCAGTTGAGTTTTAAAAGCCGATTAACAAAATGATTATAAATTCGTGTTTTAATTATCATTTAAACAAATATAGCAAATAATTTTTTTTAATATCAAAATAAAATACAAATTCTGTTTAAAATATGACAATTCAAATGGTGTAAAACAAACACTAAGTAGGGTGTGTTATTAGTACACGATTAATACACCGAATTGTAAGAATTCAGATTAAATTATTACCTGAATATTTAAATCCTAATTTTGTCAAAAAAACAATCCAATTATGCTGCCAAACATTGATTTTACCACCACGCAATCCTATAAATACTTAACCGACCATTATATTGATATAGTGGCCCAAAACCTAAAGGATCTGTTCAAAACTGATAATCAAAGATTTGCTAAATTTTCTACGCAGTTTGAAGATATTTTGTTCGATTATTCAAAAAACCGCATTACCGATGAAACTTTCGCCCTTTTAATGCAGCTGGCGCGCGAGTGTATGGTAAAAGAGGCAATTGAAGCCATGTTTTCGGGCGAAGTAATTAATGCTACCGAGCATCGCCCCGTTTTACACATTGCCCTGCGTAACCGCAGCAATACGCCCATATATGTCGACGGCAAGGATGTTATGCCCGATGTGAACCGCGTACTGGAACAAATGAAAACATTCAGCGAAAAAATAATTTCGGGCGAATGGAAAGGCTTTACCGGCAAATCAATAACCGATATAGTTAACGTAGGCATAGGTGGTTCTGATTTAGGCCCCGTAATGGTTACCGAGGCGTTGCGACCATATAAAACCCATTTGAAAATGCATTTTGTGAGCAATGTGGATGGAACCCATATTGCCGAAGCGCTAAAAGAAGTAAACCCTGAAACCACACTGTTCCTGATAGCCTCCAAAACATTTACCACGCAGGAAACCATGACCAACGCCCAAACCGCGAAGGACTGGCTTTTAGCGAACGGCGGCCAACAGGAAGACGTAGCTAAACACTTTGTGGCCCTATCCACAAATACCGAAGGAGTTGAGAAATTCGGTATTGATACGCATAATATGTTCGAGTTTTGGGATTGGGTAGGTGGAAGATACTCGTTATGGAGCGCTATTGGTTTATCAATAGTATTGGGTTTAGGTTATGAGAATTTCGTTGAATTACTCGAAGGGGCACACGCTTACGACCAGTATTTTAAGAATACCGAATTTGAACAAAACCCATCCGTTATAATGGCGCTGAACGGTATATGGTACAATAACTTTTTTGAATCGGAAACCCAGGCTATATTACCTTACGACCAATACCTGCATCGCTTTGCCGCTTACTTTCAGCAAGGCGACATGGAAAGCAATGGCAAACATGTGGATCGTAACGGAAACCGTGTTGACTACCAAACCGGCCCCATCATCTGGGGCGAACCCGGAACTAATGGACAGCATGCATTCTATCAACTGATTCACCAGGGCACCAAACTTATCCCTTGTGACTTCATAGCCCCTGCGCAAAGCCACAACCCGCTTGGCGACCATCACATGCTACTGGTATCGAACTTTTTTGCGCAGACCGAAGCATTGATGAATGGCAAAACTATTGACGAGGTAATTGCTGAATTAAAAGCAGCCGGTAAGTCACAGGAAGCTATCGATAAACTGGCACCATTTAAGGAATTCGACGGAAACCGCCCAACCAATTCATTCCTGTTAAAAAAGATAACCCCACGCAGTCTTGGCTCACTGATAGCCATGTATGAGCATAAGATATTTGTACAAGGCATTATATGGAACATATACAGTTTTGACCAATGGGGTGTTGAACTGGGCAAACAATTGGCCCAAAAAATTCAGCCGGAATTGCGGAATGATGATGAGGTAACAAGTCATGATTCATCAACTAATGGATTGATCAATCAATATAAGGAGTGGCGGTAGCCCCCCAGCCCCCTGAAGTGGGAGTTTTTGAAGATCATATTAAACCAAAAGAGCCTGAAGTTTCGGGCTCTTTTTAGTTGATACTAAATCGTTGGGTTGCTGGCGGTATTTTGGCTAAAGCCGGAATAGCTTTTTTCCTTGTCCGTTGGCTAAAGCCAACGGCAATTGGATTATCAGTTTATTATTTATCAAGAATTCCGTTTATTATTAACTCATTGCCTATCGGCTGAAGCCAATGGCAATGAGTTATATTTACGCAAACCCATGTGCACGGTTTAATTTCTCCATATTGCCGTTGGCTTCAGCCAACGGATACTATAAAATCCCAAACCGGCTTTAGCCAAAATCAACCCCACGCTATTTCAACACATGCCTGAATAATATTATATTTGAATAAACTTATCCCTTACTATGTCATTTGTAAAAATCTGGGTGCATTTAGTTTTTGCTACAAAAAACCGCGAAACTTTATTAAAAAAGGAATTCAGATATGATTTGCATAAACACATTGCTGCAAATTGTAAAGAGAAGGACATATTCCTAAAAACAATAAATGGATATACCGACCATATCCATTGCCTTATATCATTGGGAAAAGATCAAAATATTGCTAAAATCAGCCAGTTAATAAAAGGCGAATCTTCATTTTGGATCAATCAAAATAAATTGACATCTGAAAAATTTAACTGGCAGGATGATTATTTCGCTGTATCGATAGGTGAATCGCAGGTTGAAGCGGTTACAAACTACATCAATAACCAGGAGCAGCATCATGCCAAAAAATCGTTTGATGAGGAGGTTGATGAATTTATGACCAGGTATGGCTGGCAACAAATTGCTATATAATAAATAATATCTTTATGACTAGGTCAGCATTCCCATTGATATTTGCTTTTCTATTTTATTTAACTGCAAACGCAACAGTGCATTTTAAAACAAGAATGCCTAACCTAGATAATGTAAATAATATTGAAATTCATTTTTTCAAAGGCAAACCATCCACTTATAAAACAAACAGGCCTATAGACCTGAATTATTTAAAGGAGCTGATCACAAAAGCTAAAAACGTACCCGCATTGCAATTTGATACAACCGGAGAAATTATTTATTTCCAAGACAAGACACCTATTCTTAAAGCTTATTTTTGTTCACGCGGTAGTGGAAGCAAATATAAATCTACAGGAGCGGTTATGTTCCGTATTGGGCCAACCCCTATAAAAGCTTTACTCAATTACGGCTCCGGAATGCTTATCAATGAGGAATTTTATCAATTGAATAAGAAAAACTAACCTATTCTTTCACAAATTCTACCTGGTACAAATGCGGCCATTTTTTACCGGTTATAAATATACGGTTGGTTTTAGCATCATACGCTATGCCGTTCAACACATCAGCATTAGCATTTTTATGATTTTCAGCGACTAGGGGCGACAGGTCAATCGTGCCTAAAACCGTTCCTGTTTTTGGGTCGATGATCAATATATAATTCTGGGTGTACACATTGGCGTATAATTTTCCACCAATATATTCCAGTTCATTCAGCGAATCTATCTGGCGGGTATTGTCGCATACATCAATATGGCCGGTTGCCTTCCATTTATTTTTATCAATAAACCAAACGCGGTTGCTGCTATCATCCTTATATAATTTATTCCCGTCAAAGCACAGTCCCCAGCCTTCAATACCAACGCTGTCGGTATAAGTGTTCAATAATTTAAACGAGTCTTTATCGTACACATAACCTATCTTGGTTGTCCAGGTCATCATGTATATTTTGTTGCCGACAATTGAAATACCTTCCCCAAATATCTTCGGATCGAGCATGGCTTTTTGAACTACTTTACCTGTATTCAGCTCCACCTTCCTCAAACTCGACTGCCCGATTCCTTCCGTTACCGTACCGCCGCTGCTTTCGTATAAAAAGCCGTCCTGGTACAGCAAACCTTCGGTGTAGCTGCTGGTATCATGCGGAAAAACCTTAACTACCTTAAAAGTGTATTTCTCCGGGGCTTTGGCTGCCAGTAATAGAATATTTGTTGATACTTCCTGCTTTGTAGCGCCCTGGTAAACCCGAGCAGTTATTAACTTTATACCCAAAGGCATACTATCGGTTTTAAGACTAAGCGCCGCAGAATCTTTACGCGAGACGAATCTGGTTGAATCTATCAAGTAAACAATAGAATCAACTTTTGCATCCGAAGGTAAGCCAACTTTCACATTTACTACATCCCCTGCTTTATACGCGGAACCAGCTTCAGGACTTATGCTGATATTAACCTGCTCATTATTATGGTGACAGCCAAAGGCTAATAAAACAATGGCTGCAAAAAATATTACTAATTTATTATTCATGGTGTTAAGTGGCATGTGGCCAAAACGCATCTTCAATATGCTTTAGTGTATAGTTATCGGTTTTATCAAATAAAATGGAGATAATGTCAAAGCGCACCTCGCCCTCATGCTCCATCAGGTAAATATATTCATCGGCTGCCTCAACCAGCAGGCGTTGTTTACGGGCATCAACAAAATCCTCGGGGTCACCAAAAGCGTTGCCGCTGCGCGTTTTTACCTCAGCAAATATAATAACCTTGTCTTTATAGGCAATTATATCAACCTCGGCTTTGCCGTGCGTCCAGTTTTCGTCCAATATTTCATAACCGGCATTTTCCAGGTGGGCTTTTGCCATACTTTCGCCCTTGCGGCCAAGTTCGAGGTGTTTGGCCATTATTTAAGTATTACAGAGCCTAAGTAATCGGATATGGTTTTCTCCACCTTCTTCATCTGCATATATTGGTTCAGCAATATCTCCTGGTCGGTTTCGCTTTCGGTCTTTTGCAGTTCGTTGCGTAAGCTTTCCAGTATTTTGCCCACCTTTTGTTTCTTAAGGTGAAATATAGCACCCAGAATAGTGGCCTTCATATTGGCTTGCTCATCGGGCACCAATATGCGGTGCATCTCGTACCAGTTTTCGCTCAACGTGTATTTTGTGGCGATGAGGGTAACCGTAAGGTCGACTATTTCCTTATCGGGATAATGGATAAAGAATTGCTCATCGGGCAAAACGCCGTTCTCTACTTCTTTACGGTATAGTTCGACGAAGTCTTTACTGGCTTTATGTTCAAAATCAACATCGCTTAATTCGGCAATCATAAACGGGCCGATATAAGTATTAGCTATACCATCCCAATCGATCATTTTATTGCCGTATAATAATAACAGGCGGATGATCTCTTTTTCCTGGCTCGAATCGTCTCTTTCTTCCTTAATTTCTGGCTCATAAAGCAATGCTTCGTCAACCGGGGCGGGCCATTGTGTTTGCTGATGTTGTTGCTGTTGCGAATCCTTTTTGGCTTTTGCCATCCGCATTTTGTTCAGTTCGGATAGCAACGCGCGTTCATCTATCTTTAAAATATAGCTGCACTCCTTTATAAATACCGATGCTTTGATCGAATCGGGTATTTTGGCGATGCTTTCCACTATTTCGCGGATCACCTCCGCCCTTTTTATCGGATCGGTGCCTGCATCTTTCAGCAGTATATCGGCTTTATATAAAATAAAATCCTTCCGGGTATCGGCAATGTATTTTTTAAAGGCACTGGTGCCTACTAACCGTACGTATGAATCCGGGTCGTGCCCGTCAGGGAATAACACCACCTTTACATTCAGGCCCTCTTCCAGTATCATATCCAGTCCGCGCAAACTTGCCTTTATGCCAGCGGCATCGCCATCATATAATATGGTGATGTTTTTAGTCAAACGGCCTATGAGCCTGATCTGCTCAACGGTTAAGGATGTGCCTGATGAAGCCACCACGTTCTCGATCCCTGCCTGGTGAACCGAAATTACATCGGCATAACCCTCAACCAAATAGCAATTATCTTCTTCACGTATGGCTTTCTTGGCAAAATACAACCCATATAATACGCTCGACTTATGATATATCTCCGATTCAGGCGAATTGACGTATTTCGGTACGTTCTTATCGCTTTTTAAAGTACGGCCACCAAAGGCGATAACCCTACCGGTAAAGCTGTGTATCGGGAACATTACCCTGCCACGATAACGGTCATAAAGCGAACCGTTATCTCGTTTTACAGATAAACCTGTTTCCTCTAAAAACTCCTGCTGGTAACCTTCCTTTAATGCCTGACCGGTAAAAGCTTCCCATTGGTCGGGCGAGTAGCCTAACTCGAATTTGGTTATTGTTTCCTTACTGAAGCCGCGCTCTTTAAAATAACTTAGGCCGATGTTTTTGCCTTCATCCGTCTCCAGCAAACTTTCATGAAAAAATTTAGCGGCGTAACCGCTTACTATCATCAGGCTTTCGCGGTGGTTCTCGGCTTCCCGGTTCTCAGGGGCCTCAACGGTTTCCTCCACCTCAATGCCATACTTTTTTGCCAGCCATTTGAGGGCTTCGGGATAGGTGAATTTTTCCAGTTCCATTAAAAAAGTAACGGCGCTGCCCCCTTTACCCGAAGAAAAATCCTTAAAAATACCTTTAACCGGCGACACCGTGAATGACGGTGTGCGCTCATTCGCGAATGGCGACAAGCCCACATAATTTGCGCCGCGTTTTTTTAACTGCACAAACTCCCCTATCACCTCCACAATGTCGGTGGCTTCCATAATACGGTCGATAGTGGGTTTTGTAATCATTGATAAAATATAGTATTATTTAGTATCAGCTAAAAAAATATCGGCAGATATTCCTAAATATTGATGCAGGCCTTTAACCATTTTGAGTGTAAGTTCTTTTTTACCTGATAAAACCTGCGAAACATAGCCCTTGGAGCCAATTATAGGTTCCAGGTCTTTTTGCTTTAATCCCTTTTCTTCAAGCTTTAGTTTTATCACTTCAATGGGGTCGGGCGCAGGTATAGTATAATGGCGGTCTTCATAATCCTTGATCAGCAAAAGTAGAATATCCAATTCGTCACTTTCGGGTGTACCCTCAGTGGCATGGAATATCTCGATCGTTCTTTCAAGCGCGATATTATATTCAGCTTCCGTTTCTAATAATTTCAATGATGTACCCATCGTCCTATGCAGAGTTTTTGGAGTTTGCAATCAAGTGTTGCAAATGTAAAGCAAAACATCAATCTGATTAGAACCTAATATACAATAAATGCCCCAATCATTCTTTAAGCAATAATTTTATTGCGTGGTTTCAAAAAAGTAACAGCAATACCCGCCAGTACAATCACACTGCCTATAATTTCGCTTACATCCAATCTCTCGGCCAGCAGAAAAGTTGCCATCAAGCCCGCAAATACTGTTTGGCTCAATAAGGTAATGGACACTTTGGTCGATTCAAGATACCGCAACGAATAATTAATGGTGAGCCAACCGGTAAGCTGGCAAAGTAATCCCATCCCTATAAAACACAACCATACATTCAATGAGTAATCGATAATATTATTCCCCATAATGCCGTTCACCAATAATAAAAACACACTCGCTCCCAGCATTGAGTAAAACATAAAGCTAAACAGGTTGATATGCGCCATGATATTTTTGGTTATCATAATGTATATGGCGTAAAATAAACTGGCTAATATTGCCAGCAAAATACCTGCGTTTATCTCCAGGTGCAGGATATGCTCATATCCCACCAATACTACCATCCCGATAATAGCTGTTACGGTGCCAATCCAAAATAAACGGCCCGAGCCTTTTTTGAGTATAAGAAGACTAAGCAGGCCTACCCAAACCGGGGCAAGGTTAGCGATGAGGGTTGATACTGTGGCGCTGATTTTTAATAATGAAATATTCCAAACTGCGACATCTAGCGCAAATACCATACCTGCCAGCAAGGCCACTAATAATTGTTTCCTGTTAACCTTAATTTTCTTTTTTATAATGCAGTAAGGCAGCAAGCACAACCATGCAATAAACACTCTGTAAAACGCGCCGCCAATAGGTGCCACCCCGGCAAGTTTTACAAATATGGGCGAAAAGGATATACACAATATGCCGATGAACAGGCTGAGCTTTGGATTCATTAAAATAATTGCAAGGCGCAAAACTAATCAAACTGCTGCTATTTCGGTGCAGTATAATTTTAAGCTTTTATTATCGCTATCCGCCTGAAATTTGAATACCACTATTAAACAAATAGTAGTATTTTTGCCGCTCGGAATATTTTAACAACATGAGCCAGCGGACAAAAATAAAAGCAATATTACAGAGTGAGCAAACCGGAATTGATGTAACCGTTAAGGGGTGGGTACGCGCCTTTCGCCAAAACCGTTTTATAGCATTGAATGATGGCTCGACCAACAGTAACCTGCAAATTGTTGTTGATTTTGAAAACACCGACCCCGCCCTGCTTAAACGCATAACCTTTGGCGCAGCCATTAGTGTTACTGGTGAACTGATACCCTCATTAGGCCAGGGACAAAAATTTGAAGTTATAGCCAAAGATATTGAAATACTGGGCGATTGCGACCCCGAAGAATACCCCTTACAGCCTAAAAGGCAGACCCTTGAGTTTTTGCGCGAAAAAGCACACCTGCGTTTCCGCACCAATACTTTTGGGGCTATCTTCCGTGTGCGTAACAGCCTGGCATTTGCTGTTCACCAGTTTTTCCAGGAGAAAGGGTTCGTTTATTTGCACACACCGATCATTACCGCATCAGATGCTGAGGGCGCAGGCGAAACTTTCCACGTAACCAATTTCGACCTGGACAATGTACCAAAAACAGATACCGGCGAGATAGATTTTAAACAAGACTTTTTCGGTCGCCCAACCAACCTTACCGTATCAGGTCAATTAGAAGGCGAGCTTGGTGCGATGGCTCTGAGCGATATTTATACTTTCGGGCCAACATTCAGGGCGGAGAACTCGAACACTACCCGTCACTTAGCCGAGTTTTGGATGATAGAGCCAGAAATGGCGTTCTACGACCTGACCGACAACATGAATTTGGCGGAAGAATTGCTGAAATATGTGATCAAATATGTGCTGGACAAAAACGCAGAAGACCTGGAATTTTTAACCCAGCGTTTAACCGAAGAAGAAAAACAAAAGCCACAGAACGAGCGCTCGGAAATGAGTTTACTTGATAAACTGAAATTCTGCTTAGATAACGATTTTGAGCGCCTTACCTATACCGAGGCTATTGAAATATTAAGAGAATCAACACCCAATAAAAAGAAGAAGTTTCAATACCCGGTTGAAGGCTGGGGCACCGACCTGCAATCAGAACACGAGCGCTACTTGGTGGAGAGACACTTTAAAAAACCGGTGATATTAACCGATTACCCAAAAGAGATAAAAGCATTCTATATGCGCCAGAATGAGCCGGATGCACAGGGTCGCGAAACTGTTCGCGCGATGGACATACTATTCCCCGGCATTGGCGAGATAGTAGGCGGGTCGCAGCGTGAAGAGCGTTTGGACAAACTGGAACAACGCATGGACGAAATGGGCATACCAAAAGAAGAACTGTGGTGGTACCTGGATACCCGCAGGTTCGGCGCTTGTCAGCATGCAGGTTTTGGTTTGGGCTTTGAACGTTTAGTACTGTTCGTTACTGGCATGGGGAACATAAGGGATGTGATACCTTTCCCAAGGTACCCGAAGAATGCGGAGTTTTAGACCGCTGATTTTTAGCTGATTCTTTTGATTGCGCTGATTGAGAGAAACCCTTGCTATTGATTTACGAAGTTTTAAAAACTTCGTAAATCTGTTATTTTAGTAAATATACTATGGCAAGAATCGAATTACTAACTAAGATCAACGCCCCCATTGAAAAGGTGTTCGACCTATCCCGCAACATCGATCTCCACATGGAATCCACCAAACAAACCGGCGAAAAGGCTATAGCAGGCAAAACCAGCGGCTTAATTGAATTAGGCGAAACCGTTACCTGGCGGGCAAAGCATTTCGGCATCCGGCAAAATCTCACCTCAAAAATTACTGAATTTAATTATCCCTCTTATTTTGTTGATGAAATGGTAAGCGGCTCTTTCAAAAGCATCCGGCATGAACACCATTTTTCGCAGGTTGATGGACATACGGTGATGAAGGATGTGTTTGTTTTTGAATCGCCGTTAGGTGTTTTAGGAAAGTTGGCTAATTTGCTGGTTTTGAAAAGATACATGACGAATTTGCTCACCACAAGAAATCATATTATTAAGCAGGTTGCAGAAGCTGCTATTGTTCCCCCTTCAGGGGGTTAGGGGGCGTACTCTTTCTGCACAATCAAAAAGCTCGCCCTTTCCGCTTTATGGAACGGTATGTCCCAATTCCCCTGGTAAGTTATTTTGGCGGGGACAAGCTCGCCATCAACTTTGCTTAACTCAATATTCATCTGTACATCAAAGTCGATGAACATATTGTGGTAACTAACATTCACATATCGGCCTAAAATTTGAAAAGTACGTACATCAAAAATGGTGGTGAGTTCTTTTATCACCACATCATTATCCTGCGTACTGCTTTTTTTAATCACCTTAAAACGGTAAACTGGTATGCTGTCCAGATATTTACCACGCGCAAACTGGTAATAGTAGAATTGCCGCATATCGGGCGAGAATATTTCGGTCTTGTTGCTGATAAATGGCAACCCATCCACTCTATGACCTGGCGCGAATATGAGTTTTTTTAGCTTGCTTTTGTAGGACGCATCCTTACCGCCATCAGTAACTTGAAACGGGTTACCCGAGCCGGGACCCGACTTATAAGCATTGGTAAAAATATAATCGAACATATTCACAGTGTACAACTGGTATTTACCATTTTTCTTGTACACATTGCCGCTGTCGCTTTTAGCTATGTAGGTTACGGCGTATTTTCCGTTGGTATTGGTATGCCTTAGCTTGCGGTAGATCTTGCCATCTATTTTATCCTTTCTGTCGAAGGTGTAAACGTAATTCTCAGCAGTGAAGGAATATTTCTTCATATCACGGAACGCTTTATAAAATCCGGTATCGGCCAACACCGCATCAATAAAATCCTGCGCGTTGAGTTTGTGCGAGCGGATGTTTACAACGGAATCAATAACAATAGTGCGGATGGTATCGGGGTTGAAACGGCCCTGTTGCTGGGCTTTTGAGCTGAAAGCAAAAAGACTAAAGCAGAAAGCTAAAAAGGCGATCTTTTTCATTTGAAATTAAAATCAGCGAAATCCAAAAATCACCTAAATCAGCGGTCTAGTTCCCCAACTGCTTAATAGCCAAATAAGCCATCAAGCCGGTACTCAATTGCAAAGCCGATTCTTCCACATCAAAAGTTGGCGTATGTACCGATGAAGTAATACCACGGCTTTCGTTGCGGGTACCTAAGCGATAAAAACATGAATCCGCTACCTGTGAGTAATAAGCGAAATCTTCAGCTGCCATCCATATATCCAGGTCGAGTACGTTTTCTTTGCCCAGGTATTCCTCGGCACTGGCACGGGTAGCGGCGGTTAATTTTTCTTCGTTCACCAAAAAAGGATAACCCTTCATAATGTTGAACTCGCAGCTGCCGCCCATGCTTTCGGCAATGCCTTCGGCCAGTTTTTTCATTTTGATGTGAGCCTCTGCGCGCCATTTTTCATCCATCGTGCGGAAGGTGCCTTCCAAATAAACCTCGTTGGGGATAACATTAGTGGCGCCGTTAGCTATCACCTTACCAAACGACAACACTGATGGCGTTTTTGGATCGGCAAAGCGGCTTACCACTTGTTGCAAAGCCGTAAGGATATGCGCGGTGATCAATACCGGGTCGATATTTTGTTGCGGCTGCGCAGCATGGCCGCCCTTACCGCGTACAGTTACATATATCTCATCAGCCGATGCCATATATTTGCCTGCACGGAAACCTACTTTGCCTGCATCAATTAAAGGCATTACATGCTGACCAATTACAGCTTGTGGCTTAGGGTTTTCCAGTACGCCTTCTTTTATCATCAAACTTGCGCCACCAGGCAGTTTTTCTTCGGCAGGCTGAAATATCAATTTAACAGTGCCACCAAACTGGCTGGTAAGGCCGGTTAATATTTTGGCTGTACCCAGTAACGAAGAGGTATGCGCATCGTGACCGCAAGCATGCATTATACCGGTATTTTGCGATTTGTAAGGAACATCATTAGCTTCCAAAATAGGTAACGCATCCATATCAGCGCGGAGGGCCACTACCTGGTCCGATGGCTTTTCGCCTTTTATCAGGGCAACCAAACCATTATCGGCCATGCGCTGGTATTGCAGACCCAGTTCATCTAATTTTTTGGCGACAAAAGCAGAAGTTTCTACTTCATGAAACGAGA
The DNA here is from genome assembly GCA_903915155.1 of uncultured Mucilaginibacter sp. GTDB lineage: Bacteria > Bacteroidota > Bacteroidia > Sphingobacteriales > Sphingobacteriaceae > Mucilaginibacter. The sequence continues at coordinate 27,101 of CAIWRU010000148.1, read as the reverse complement.
GTTCAGGATGAGAATGCAGGTGACGACGGTTGGCTACCACATCATTAAATATGCTTCCGGCTAATTCCTGTATTTTCTCTTTTATCATTCTGTATCGAGTTTTGGAAGGTTTATTTTTTCTTCAATTATAAAAAGGCCGGCGAAGTAATCTTTCAGATCGTCCATCATTTTTTCAGCTTCAAGCCGCGACCGGAAATCACCTACATGAACCTTAAAATTTGGTTCGCGGTAAGTAACGTAGGTGGGCACAGCAGGATATTTATCAAGGAATTTTGCCTGCGCCGCATACGCGCCTTTCCTGCTTGATCCGCTGAATATCTGTACCCGGAAGCCATTGGATGAGGGTGCGTTGCCGTTCCCGGTTTTGCCGCCAACCAGGTAATTACCTATCAGCGAGTCAACCTTTGGGTTTTTATCCACCTCAACTTTTCCGCGTGTTTGCGCCGATAAAAGCGAGGGAAGAAACAGCAAACCCAGAAAAACAGCGCACCTTATTGTTACTGCAAAAATAGCGCTACAAAAAGGCATGCTGCTTTTCATATTTGTAAAATTATGCCTGGCCATGGCAGTTTTTAAACTTTTTACCGCTTCCGCATGGGCATGGATCATTCCTGCCTATTTTTTGCTCAACCCTAACCGGGCTTGGCTTTTGCTGTTCGCGGGTATCATCAAGCATCGGTATGCCGCTGGCCTGAACCGTTTCCGGTTTCGAGGTGCGGATGTTCTTCAGATCAGTGCGCGGCAACGGCCTTGCTTCACGAATTTCATCGGCCTGCTGTTGCACGGCTATACCCCCCCTGAACAGGAAGCTCACCATCTCTTTATTTACCGCCGCCAGCATATTCCTGAATAACTCAAACGCTTCGAACTTATAAACCAACAACGGGTCTTTTTGTTCGTAAACCGCGTTTTGTACCGATTGTTTCAGTTCGTCCATTTCGCGCAGGTGCTCTTTCCATGAATCATCTATCTCGGTAAGCGTTACATTCTTTTCAAATGATTTAAACACTTCCAAACCTTTATTCTGGATAGCCTTTTTAAGCGGAACAGCTATTTGCATGCCATGTACACCATCGGTAAACGGCACAACAATACTTTCAACATATTCGCCGCGGGTATCATATACATCCTTCAAAACAGGGTATGCCTGCGCGGCAATAGCTTCGGATTTATGTTTGTAAAACGCCATTACCTCAGCAAAAACAGCATCAGTAATTTGGTTGGTATTCATCGAGCCAAAATCTTCTTCGCTTAATTGTACATCAACCGTAAAGAAACGGATCATTTCCAGTTGGAAACCTTCGTAATTGTTCTGCTCTTTGTATTCAACAACAATATCCTCAACCACATCAAAAATGGTGTTGCTTAAATCAACATCAAGGCGTTCGCCAAATAGGGCATTTTTACGTTTGGTGTAAATAACGGTACGCTGCGAGTTCATAACGTCGTCATACTCCAATAAACGTTTACGGATACCGAAGTTGTTTTCTTCTACTTTCTTCTGTGCACGCTCAATGGATTTTGAGATCATGGAGTGCTGAATTACTTCGCCCTCCTCGATACCCATTTTCACCATCATGTTCGAGATACGCTCCGAACCGAAAATACGCATCAGGTTATCTTCCAGCGATACGAAGAATTGCGATGAACCCGGGTCACCCTGGCGGCCTGCACGACCACGCAACTGGCGGTCAACACGGCGCGATTCATGCCTTTCGGTACCTACAATGGCTAAACCACCGGCATCCTTAACACCAGGGCCTAATTTTATATCCGTACCACGACCAGCCATGTTGGTAGCTATGGTAACGGTGCCCGTTTTACCAGCCTCGGCCACAATATCGGCCTCTTTCTGGTGCATTTTGGCGTTCAGCACGTTATGTTTTATGCCTCGCAACTTAAGCATGCGGCTCAATAATTCAGATATATCAACCGAAGTTGTACCCACCAATACCGGGCGACCTGCCTGTGTTAGTTTCACAATTTCGTCGGCTACTGCATTGTACTTTTCGCGCACAGTACGGTAAACCAAGTCCTGCATATCCGAACGGCTGGTTGGCGTGTTGGTCGGGATTTCAACCACATCCAGTTTGTATATGGTCCAGAATTCCCCTGCTTCAGTAACTGCAGTACCCGTCATACCGCAAAGCTTGTGGTACATACGGAAGTAGTTTTGCAGGGTGATAGTTGCGAATGTTTGGGTCGCATCTTCTACCTTCACATTTTCCTTAGCCTCAATTGCCTGGTGCAAACCATCAGAGTAACGGCGGCCATCCAATACACGGCCTGTTTGCTCATCAACTATTTTTACCTTGCCTTCATCAAGAATGTATTCGGTATCTTTTTCAAAAAGTGTGTAAGCTTTTAATAACTGGTTAACCGAGTGGATACGTTCTGATTTGATCGAGAAATCGCGCATCAACTCATCTTTCCTGCTTACTTTTTCATCGGCAGGGATATTACCTTTTTCAATCTCGGCAATTTCGGTACCCACATCAGGCATTACAAAGAAATGCGGATCTTCACCTGCTGCGGTTATCAGCTCAATACCTTTTTCGGCAAGCTCAACCTGGTTATTTTTCTCATCGATAACAAAATACAGTTCGGCATCAACCTTTGGCATTTCCTTGCTTTGGTCCTGCATGTAATTGTTCTCGGTTTTTAACAGGGTTTGCCTGTTAGCGCCTTCACTCAAAAATTTTATCAGTGCCTTGCTTTTTGGCAGGCCCCTGTAAGCACGCAATAAGGCCAGACCACCTTCATCCGGGCCTGTTTTACCTTCAGCGATTAATTTTTTAGCTTCGTTAAGTGCGGAGTTCACGTAAGCCTTTTGCGCGTTAACCAAACGCTCAATGCGCGGTTTCAGCTCATAAAACTCGTGTTCATCGCCACGCGGTATAGGGCCCGATATAATTAAAGGTGTACGTGCATCATCAATCAACACCGAGTCAACCTCATCCACCATGGCAAAATGTAATTTGCGTTGTACAAGTTCTTCGGGGCTGCGTGTCATATTGTCACGCAGGTAGTCAAAACCAAATTCGTTATTGGTACCAAAGGTAATGTCGCTCAAATAAGCTTTGCGGCGTTCTTCCGAGTTTGGCTCATGCTTATCAATACAATCAACCGATAAACCGTGGAACTCATACAACGGCCCCATCCACTCGCTATCGCGGCGGGCAAGGTAATCATTCACCGTTACAATATGTACGCCTTGTCCGGCAAGTGCATTCAGATATGCAGGAAGCGTGGCTACCAGCGTTTTACCTTCACCTGTCGCCATTTCGGCAATTTTTCCCTGGTGCAATACAACACCACCTATCAACTGCACATCGTAGTGTACCATGTCCCAGGTCACTTCGTTGTCAGCGGCTAACCATGTGTTATGGTGTATGGCTTTATCGCCTTTTATTACCACATTGCTTTTGCGGGCAGCCAGTTCACGGTCAAAATCGGTGGCAGTAACCTCAATGGTTTTGTTTTCTTTAAAACGACGGGCAGTTTCTTTTACTACCGCGAAGCCTTCAGGAAGGATATTCATTAATATATCTTCCAGCTCTTTATTACGGTCTTTTTCGAGTTTATCTAACTGTGTATACAGTTCAACCTTCTCGTTTACGTCCATATCCAACTCATTTTCAGTACGATCTTTTATCGCCTGTATTTCGCTGTCTATACCGGCAAGCCCGGTTGCAATAGTTTCTTTAAATTCTATGGTTTTGGCCCGGAGCTCATCATTGCTTATATCGCCGAGTTTGGCAAATTCAGCCTTAACTTTTTCAACTAAAGGCAAAATGCTTTTTACATCCCGTTCTGATTTGCTTCCAAAAAGCTTACTAAAAAATTCTAACATGTTAATTTGATATATAGAACATCACGAACTCAACAATTGCGCCAGTGCAATTTAAAAGTCATAATGGCAGGCAAAGGTAAGGATTTGTGTTGTAAAGTTGGAATGTTTGAAGGTTGGAATGTTATTAAAATTGAGTTTGTCACTATTTTGGGATAGCTTAATCATTCAGATCATCCTCATCCCAGCCTAAGCCGGTCGTATCTTCGTCATCATCGTCAAAGTCGTTAAAAAACTTGTCGTCATCAAACATCAGTTCTTCCAGTTTCTCCTGTTCAGGCGTACTTGTATCATACCTTATCGCCCAATTATCAGGGATGTCATAAGATTTATCAAACCCGCGAATCCAATCAACAAACACCAAACGAAATTCTTCTACCTTTTCGCGCATTAGGTCAACATAATCTTCTTCATTTACATCCATCATAGCCGATGCAGCTACCGCGTTGAACATATCCTGTACAGCAATTCTAATAACCACGGCATTCTGCATACGCAGCGAATACAGGCCCCCGCCTTCCGCACCGGCAATTTTAGCCTGTACGATGTAGGAGTTACCTATTAGTTCCCTTTCATAATATTCCTTTTGATCCCCGTCTTTTATTGCCGCGGCAATTACTTCAACCAACTCTGCAAGTTCTTCCGCTTTTTTATAAACCGGCAATTTCCGGTATTTATCTAATCGCCTCATGATACTGTATCTACACAAAATTAAAATTATCAAGTGTTTATTTTGGCTAAAGCCGGATTTTATTGTTGCTACTATACCCGTTGGCTAAAGCCAACGGCAATGAACCAGGCTTTATTTTCAAATTTTCAAATCATCAAATTGCCACATCAAAAAAACTTATCTTTACCCCATGAACATCCTGGTCCTTGGTTCGGGTGGAAGGGAAAGCGCCTTCGCCTGGAAATTATCGCAAAGCAAAAAATGTGAACAGCTATTTATAGCACCCGGAAATGCCGGCACCGGCCAGTACGGCACTAATGTTAACATTGCTGTTACTGATTTTGAGGGTATTAAACAGTGTGTTTTAGCTAACGCGATAAACCTGGTATTGGTGGGACCCGAGGAACCTTTAGTGCGGGGCATACATGATTTTTTCCTGGCAGATGATGAGTTAAAGAATATCCCGGTTATAGGCCCGCAAGCCGAAGGGGCGCAACTGGAAGGCAGCAAAGATTTTTCTAAACAGTTTATGGAGCGGCACAATATCCCGGCTGCGGCATCGCGCACTTTCACACGCGAAACGTTACAGGAGGGTTTTGATTACCTGCCCACAATAGGCTTGCCTATTGTTTTAAAGGCGGATGGCCTGGCCGCCGGGAAAGGAGTGTTGATTTGCCTTACCGTACAGGAAGCGCAGCAGGAACTAATAGAAATGCTTACACACGCCAAATTTGGTGATGCCAGCTCGAAAGTTGTGGTTGAACAGTTTTTACAGGGTATCGAGCTTTCTGTCTTTGTGCTTACAGATGGAACCAACTATAAGATGCTGCCGTCGGCTAAAGACTATAAACGTGTTGGCGAAGGTGACACCGGGTTAAATACCGGCGGCATGGGTTCGGTGTCACCGGTACAATTTGCCGATGCTGAATTTTTGAAAAAGGTGGAAGAACGAATGGTAATACCTACCATTGAGGGTTTGAAAAGCGAGGGCATACCTTATAAGGGCTTTATTTTTATCGGACTGATGAACTGCGGCGGCGACCCATATATGATCGAGTACAACTGCCGCATGGGCGACCCGGAAACAGAAAGTGTACTGCCTCGAATAGAATCAGATTTAGTCGACTTGTTATTAGGTGTTGCCGAAGGTAATCTGAACGAAAAAGAGCTGGTCATATCAAACAAAGTAGCAGCTACAGTAATGATGGTGGCAGGCGGTTACCCCGGCAAATACTTAAAGGATAAGGTAATGACAGGTATGGAAAACATACGTGACTCATATGTTTTTCACGCCGGGACTTATATGGATAACGGCGAAGTAAAAACATCGGGCGGCCGGGTGATAGCTATCACCTCGTTACAGGATGATATGTTCAAGGCCCTGCAGCAAGCCACCGCCGATGCCAGCCGTATTTATTACGATGGCATGTATTTTAGGAAAGATATTGGGTTTGATTTGTTGTAAGGCAGCCCCACCCAAACCCTCCCCGGAAGGGAGGGCTTAAAAACAAAAGCACCTCTGTTAGTTTAGCAGAGGTGCTTTTGTTTTAATTTTTAAAGTCTCCCCTATCGGGGGAGATTTAGAGGGGGCTGCTATATCTTCCCGAATAACTCTGCTAATTTCTTTTCCAGGTCATCGCCGAAAAGGTTTTTGCCGATAATTTTTCCGCTTGGATCAATCAGCAGGTTTTGTGGAATGGCTTGTATACCGTATAATTTGGCAGTTTCGCTATCCCAGAATTTAAGGTCGGACACATGGTTCCAGGCCAGGTGGTCGTCGTGTATAGCTTTTAGCCATGCATCTTTTTTACCTGGCCTGTCTAACGATACGCCTAATATGGTAAAGTTCTTCGTTTTAAAATTATTATATGCCTTTACCACGTTCGGGTTTTCAGCGCGACAAGGGCCGCACCATGACGCCCAAAAATCAAGCAGTACATATTTCCCGTGGAAAGACGACAGGCTCACCATCTTGCCATTAGTATCTGCCTGTGCAAATTCCGGCGCCATTTGGCCTATGGTTACTGTTTTAAGTATATCAATATACTTTTTATAGGCCACTCCCGCAGTGGTAGCTTTTATAGCAGGCGAAAGATTGTTAAAAGCAGGTTCGAGCACAGTAACATCAGGATACGGGCCGCCTATCCCGCGCAAAGCTTGCAAACTGATATATGAATCGGGATTGGCTGCAATAAATTTCTTGTTCAGATCTTCTGATAGTATTTGATTTACGCTGTCCTTTTTATCAATATACTCCCCAAATTCTTTTGATTTACGTTTTTCATCGGGAGCGGCTTCGTATTCTTTTTCCAAAGCGGCTTCAGCATCATTATAAGGCTTAAGAAAAGCGTTATAACGCTGGTTATCCTCATTAACCTTAGTACCTGTTAGTTTTGATTTTGATAATGAATCGGTGCTCGTAATATTTGTTGTGCCATTAACCAGGTAAATGGTAAGCGCATCTGCCGACCGCCTGTCGATGCTTTGGATACCACCACCTTTATAATCTACAACCAAACTGGCGCGGGTAATATCTTTAACCTCGCCCTTGAAGGTAAAAGCGCCATTGGTTACGCTTGCAGAATCGGTTATGGTAGTCGCGCCATCGCGGTGGGTCATAAATATTTTTGCGGGAGCAGTTATAGTACCAACCTTACCATTAAGCACATATTTTTCCTGTGCAAAAAGTACTGCCGGGGCCGATGCCAGCATAAGTAGAATAAGTTTTTTCATGTAAATTAAAAAAGTTTAGCCAGGGGTATTGCGATAAAAGTAATAAATAGAATTAAGAAGCAAGAATCAAGATGCAAGAGCCAAGACAAAAATTTTAACTATTTCTTTAATCTTGATTCTTGCATCTTTACTCTTGCTTCTCAAAAAACTACATCTTACCAAAAATGGCAGTTAGTTTGGCGTCAAGATCACTGCCGCGCAGATCCTTGGCTATTATTTTACCGCTGGGGTCAATTAAAAAATTATGGGGGATAGATTGTACCGCATATAAAAGGGCGGCCTTATTATTCCAGTAGCCCAAGTCAGATACCTGCGTCCAAACCAAACCATCTGATTTTATAGCTGCCAGCCAGTCGGCTTTACCCTCTTGCTTATCTAATGACACACCCAATACCGTGAAGTTTTTGCTCTTGAATTTGTTATAAGCTTTTACCAGGTTCGGGTTCTCCTGCCTGCACGGGCCGCACCACGATGCCCAAAAATCAACCAATACGTACTTACCACGGAACGATGATAATGATACCGGTGCGCCGTTCACGTCGTTTTGCGTAAAGTCAGGGGCAACTGCGCCCACGGCCGTCGGCTTTAAGGCATCGATTGATTTTTTAATGGCCCTGCCACTTTCCATATCCTTTAAATTTTGCCCTAATGAGGTATATAGAGGCTCAAGCGCTGACACATCGATTACCGGCCCGAGTGAGCTTAGCGCCATTAAACTTAGATAACTGTTGGGCTTTGCCTTTATGAATTTCTCCAAAACGGAAATCTGCTCCTGCTGCAAAGCTTTTTGCCTCGCTTCTATGTCGGCCTTAAAAGCGTCGCTGTTTTGTTGCGCCGATGTTGCCGAATTGCTTTCACTCATTAATTGTTGCGCCTTTTTTTGCACCGGCACTAATTGTGCTGTCAGCAATTTGTTGTCATCGTTAATAGGCGAACCTGTTATAGTTGCTTTGGCTATAGAATCGGTTGCGATAATACTGGCAGTATCGTTTTCCAAATAAAAGTTGAAAAAATCCGGCAGCTTGGTATTATCGGTTTGTTGTGCAAATCGTTGCGAAAATTTTGTAAACCCCTGGCCTGATGGATCGACTACCATAGTGGCACTTACCGGGCTAAGTACGCTGCCGGTGAAGGTAAAGCTGTTGTTGGCAACAACTGCTGAGTCGACCACTTTATTGGCACCTACATTATAAAGCAGGTATACGTGTGCAGGTGCATTTAGGCTCTTAACGTTACCGGTTATCTTAAACCCGCCCTGTGCAAATGCCAGCGAAGGCAATAAAGCTATTATACAAATGAATATTTTCTTCATGAACAAAAAAGTGTTGAACTAATTAACGCTTAAAAACCGATTGAATTATATATCAGCTTAGTTTTTGATAAGTGCGCCACCAAAGGTCGGGCATTTCGCCGGAAACGGCAATCTTATAATCCTCATAACTGCAGGGCACCAAATGCGAGCGTTCGTTTTTTGAGCCGCCGGTTGGGTACGGCACTTGCATCCACCAACGGTCGGTTTTTTTGCTTTTTACAAAAATCACCTCATGACCGTCATGCATTAACCGTGTTTTGTAAATAATGTACTGCGATTTTGGCTGAAGCGGAAAGTCTTTTTTACGGCTATAAAAACCATCGATAAAGCACCAAACCATTTGCGCCAGTTGCATGGCGGTTTGCCCGTTATTATCATAGGCCGGGTTAAATTCGTAAAAACCGATGGAAGTCAGTTTATCATTAATGCCCGCGTAGCGGCAAAGTTGGCAGGCTTCCTCGGCATAAAAACCATTGGGCGTTGCATTGGCATTACCCATGGCATCAGCCGAACGTATAGCACTTATATCAAAGCTCACCATGTTGGCGTTGCGGATAATAGGTTCAGCAACGGCTATCTGCCCGGTTAATTCGCCCAGGCGATGCACATCAAAAAACAGTTTCTCCATCACTCGTAAACCTGCCTGGCTGGTAAAATAGGTCTGATAACCCAGGTTACTAAAGTTGAACAGGTAATTAGGATCGTGCAGGAATATTTTATTAAGATATGATTCAGATGTGGTTTCAATACTATCCGGGTGAATATCATCGTCCAAATCGAAATGCGAATCGATCACCACCAGGTCAACACGCTGCTCCAAATTTTCATAGCCCATATACTGGGCGTAGGTAAGGTCCTGCCCGCCGCCGATGATAACGGGGATAATATCTTTCTTAATCAGTTCCTCAACAACAGTTTTTAAGGCAAAGTATGTATCAGTCACACTGGCACCTGCCTTAATATTCCCCAAGTCGACAATGCGGCAATTATAAGGGCCCTCATTCAGCTGGTAAAGCTTTTCGCGCACATAATCGGGCGCGAGGCCGCAGCCTGCGTTGTTTATGGCGTTGCGGTCGTCCTGAACACCGATGATGGCCATATCCACATCCTGCTCAAAATCCGGAAAATCTGTGGTATAATGCTTTATCTTATCACCCAAATGGCTGGTATAATAACCCTTTTTAGGGATTATCTTACTTAGATCAATGGGTGTAAAAAAATCGGCTAATGACATATTTCTAATTTGAAAATTCGGTGATTTGAAGATTTGAAAATTAGCATTCCAAGCGTTCTCATCAGGCAAACAAACATATTCAAAATATCAATAAGTAATTTGAAAATTTAACGATATGTTAATTCATTTTCAAATTTTCAAATCACCAAATCTTCAAATTATATTATCTTCAAATTAATATACATTTGCAAGCTATGATACTGGTTACAGGCGCTACAGGTTTTTTAGGTTCGGAGCTGGCTATGCAACTGGTACAGGCGGGCAATGTTATTCGTTGTACCAAACGCGGCAGTTCGGTTATCCCGGCGCTGCTCATCCCATATAAAAATAATATTGAATGGGTTGATGCTGATATGATGGACATCTTCGCTTTGGAAAATGCTCTTGAGGGTATAACACAGGTTTACCACTGCGCGGCATGGGTATCATTAAAACAGGCCGATAAACAACCTATGATACGCACCAATGTTACGGGCACGGCCAACCTGGTTAACCTTTGTTTGGAGCGTGGCATACGGCTGGTGCATGTAAGCTCGATAGCGGCTATCGGGCAGGCTTTGCCCGGCTTGCTGATAAATGAAAATACCCATTTAGAAGAAACCAGCGAGAACGATGGCTATGCCATTTCAAAACTGGAAAGCGAGATGGAAGTATGGCGCGGTATTGCTGAAGGACTCGACGCGGTTATAGTAAACCCATCGTTAATTATTGGCGCCAATGCAGGCACTGAAGGAACGGGGCAATTGTTTGAAACCGTGCGTAAAGGGTTAAAGTTTTACACACTCGGCACCGGCGGCTTTGTTGATGTGACCGATGTTGCCAAATGCATGATAGCCTTAATGAATAGCGGCATACAAGCCGAGCGCTATATTATTAACGCCGAAAACATAAGTTATAAAGATATTACCGCAAGCATTGCCAACGGCTTCGGCATAAAACCACCCGCCACATTAGCCAAACCCTGGATGATGGAACTGGCCTGGCGCGGCGCGACATTTGCGGCGGCAATTACCGGCAAAGCGCCATCTATAGATAAAGTTGCGGCTAAAACGGCATCGCAAACGCGCAACTATGATAACAGTAAAATAAAAAAAGCTATCGGCATTGAGTTTAAGCCGGTGGCGGAATCGGTGAAGGAAATTTGTGCGGCGTTGAAGATTAATAAGTAAGGCCTGGCTCAACTTTTGTGAAAGATGAATCTACAACAAAATATACTGTACGGTTTACAATTTTGTATCTTTCAGGGATAAAGTCTAAAACCCCTATTTCGTAGTCGGTTTTATCCCGCATTTGCAATCTTGTAAAGCGAAGATTTTCAAATTTTTTATTTGATTTAGAATTAAGATAATTTTTAACAGCGGCTTCAGCCCTTAATTGTTTTAATTCCAGAGGAGAAGGTTTATGAGTACAACCTATAATCAAAACTATCAAACTAAATTGTAATATCTTTTTCATTGCTTTAGGTTTGTTCAAAAGTACAACAACTGTTAGAAATTTCTTCACTAACCATTCCCACAAAAATTTGCACATTTGCAATCGAAATGGATCAATATTTTATTATCGACTTCGACAGCACCTTTACCCAGGTTGAAGCGTTGGACGAACTCGCCCGCATATCACTAAAAAATCATCCCGACAGGGAAAAAATATACCAACAAATTGAGGACCTCACCAATGCCTCGATGGAAGGGCGCTTGTCGTTCACCCAAAGTTTGGAGGCGCGCGTTAAACTGTTGCAGGCTAACCGCGAGCATTTAAAACAATTGATCACCCATTTAAAAAAGAAAGTATCTACCTCTTTTTCACGCAATACCATATTTTTCAAAAACCACCAGGATGAGGTATTGATAGTATCGGGCGGGTTTAAGGAGTTTATTACACCCGTAGTTACTGAGTACCACATTAAAAAAGAAAATATCTACGCCAATACCTTTGTGTTTGATGATGACGGCAATATTATCGGCTACGACCGGGAAAACCCACTATCGCAGGAAGGTGGCAAGGTTAAATTATTAAAGGAGCTTAACCTGCAAGGCGATATTTATGGCATTGGCGATGGCTATTCGGATTTCCAGCTGAAAGAATCGGGCATGATCAAGAAGTTTTTTGCCTTTACCGAGAATATTGAGCGTAAATCAGTTGCTGAGAAAGCCGACCATATCACCCCAAGTTTCGACGAGTTTTTGTACATCAACAAGTTGCCGAGGGCCATATCGTACCCTAAAAACCGGATAAAATGTTTGGTGATAGGCGATATTGAGGAAGAAGCACTGGCACAAATGCGCAAGGAAGGTTACAATATCCGCGAACGCGAAAGTATAGAAGACAAATACCTGGAAGAAGCGGGCATATTGTTTTGCGATGAGGACAACCAGCCAACGCCCGAGCAATTACAAAACGCGGGGCGACTAAAAGTGATAGGTATTTTTGGCAAGATCGCCAGTCGCAAACTGGCTGAAGCTGCCTGCGAGAACGGCATTATTATTTTCGACGACCCCAAACACAACCCCCGCAATGACGACTTTATCCCCAAAAGGGTAATGGCATTTATGAACGAGGGCAAAACACATACCAGCTGCAATTTCCCCGACCTGCAGCCACCGCGCATCAACAACGCACACAGGCTGATACACATCCACAAAAACGTACCGGGCATACTGGCGCAGATAAACGAGGTATTTGCCAAACACAACATTAATATAGTAGGCGAGTTTTTGGTGACCAACCCGCAGATAGGTTATGTAATAACCGATGTTGATGCAGGTTATGACACCCAGGTACTGAACGAGTTAAAGGCTATTGAACAAACTATTAAGTTTAGGTTGCTGTATTAAGTCAGCCCCACCTAAATCCTCCCCGGTAGGGAGGACTTTAAAAAAATGCGAAGTTTAAGTCTCCCCTTCCGGGGGAGATTTAGAGGGGGCTTACTCCCCACTCGGCACCACCAAAACGGGTATAGTAGAATGGCGCACCACGTATTCGGCAACACTGCCCGAGAATAGCCTGTCGAGGCCAGTGCGTTCATGTGTACCTAACACTATTATATCGGCTTTAAACTCCAAACTACAGCTGATTATGCCCTCGCCGGTCGGGCCGTATTCATTAAAATGGGTAACCTGCGTTTTACCGGCATACTTTTTAATGGTGCTTTCAATAATATTTTCCGACATCCTGGTTTCTGCCTCTATTATATCGGCGTTAGGTGTACCAACACCCTGGATGGATGTACCCAAAATCTCATCGGCACCACCGCCTGCCATAGGTATGGCCATAGGCTCCAGTATATTTACCAGCCCTACGTGAGCGTCAAGTGCTTCGGCAAGTTTAAATCCGTATTTCGCGGCATTTTCAGCGTATTTACTGTCGTCAACGCCTATTAATATTTTCTTAATCATGATCGTAGCGGTTTTGTATAAACATATAACAAGCAGGGCGCAATATGTTTTTAAAATATTAGTGCGATGACGTTTGTATGACCAGCCGTTTAGTTTAAGCCTTTACAGGCTGATGTTTCTTTACTACATTTGACCATGCATTTCACACCCGAAATTGAAGAACGCCTGTCGCGACTTCAGGAAAAATACGAGGCCATGGGCCAGGATATGCCCTCATACCTCGACGGCCTACTCTACGCCGACTTTTTAACTTATTGGGATTACATACACCTGGATACGTTACTAAGCCTGCAAAGCCCGAAAACACCGTTCCCTGATGAGGAAATATTCATCATGTATCACCAGATAACCGAATTGTATTTTAAACTGGCGTTGCATGAGTGTAAACAAATAGCAGAAGCGAAACCTTTAACTACCGAGTTTTTTACAGCGCGGTTAAAACGCATCAACAGTTATTTTGAAGCGCTTACCCAGTCGTTCGCTATTATGGTGGATGGTATGGAGAAAGAGCAATTTTTAAAATTCCGCATGTCGCTGTTGCCGGCCAGTGGTTTTCAATCGGGCCAATACCGCATGATAGAAATATACGCTACTGATTTTATTAACCTGGTAGCAAAAGATAAACGAATAGAACTACGCGACGCGCCGATTGAGGAACAGTTTGACCATTTATACTGGAAATCGGGCGCTACGGAACTGGCTACAGGCAAAAAAACACTGACGCTTAAACAGTTCGAGAAAAAATACAGCAAAACATTTATTGAGCTGGGCAAAGCCACAACGCAGCATAATTTTAACGCCTTACTACAGCAACTGCAATACGAAGGCCGTTCGACCAAGGAACTTGAAGATGAACTGCGCCAACTGGATGTAAATGTAAATGTGAACTGGCCGCTGGTGCATTATAAATCGGCGGTGCGCTACCTTAACCGCGAGCCGGATGAGATAAAAGCCACCGGCGGTACCAACTGGCAAAAATATCTGCCTTCGCGTTTTCAGAAGCGCATATTTTATCCTTCATTATGGACAACCGAACAGGAAGAGAATTGGGGTAAAGCGTGGGTGGAGAAGGCATTGGGCCCACTCTAAAAACCTGCTTTAGGAATGTTAAAAAAGTTCGTGCCGGTAAAATTAACTAAGTAAGTTTTCTATATTCTGCCGGGCATTTTGCGGCAAAATGATACAAAACTCATGGTTAACATCAATTTGTATTAAATAATTGATAATCAATTAGTTATTTTTAAGCTATGTGTAAATCACGTTAAGTTATGTTAACCATACAATTTATGAGCGAAAGAAGGGGCTGCTATGAACTATCATACAAAATCCTTAACTTGCCATTTTAACTACTAATACCCTAATGCCATGACTGAGACGCTGGACATCAAGATCACCAAAACACCAAATTCACGTTTAGAACAAACGGATTTTAACGACCTGCCATTTGGAAGAACATTTTCCGACCACATGTTCGTGGCCGATTATGAAGATGGCGAATGGAAGAATTTCCAGATAGTCCCTTATGGCGATATTAGTGTCAGCCCTGCAATTTCGGCATTACATTACGGGCAATCGTTTTTTGAAGGGTTGAAAGCCTACAAACACGCCGACGGAACCGTATCGGTATTCCGGCCTGATAAAAACGCTAAGCGCTTTAATAAATCGGCCGAAAGGTTGTGCATGCCTACCCTACCCGAAGATATATTTATACAAAGCATTGCTGCTGTTGTTGATATTGATCGTGAGTGGGTACCAGGCAAAGCCAATCATTCCATGTACATCAGGCCGTTCATGTTCGCTACCGACCGTTATTTGGGTGTAGCGCCATCAACCACTTACAAATACATGGTGCTTTTAGGCCCAACCGGCCCCTATTTTTCAAAAACTTTAAGGGTGAAGATCGAAACCCATTATACCCGGTCGGCTGAAGGCGGTATGGGTTATGCAAAATCATCGGGTAACTATGGCGGTGCCATGTACCCTGCCAAAAAGGCCACCGAAGAAGGTTTTGACCAACTGATATGGACCGACGCCAAAAACCATGAATACATTGAAGAAATGGGCGCTGCAAACGTAGTGTTTGTGCTGGATGGCAAGGTGATCACCCCATCAACCCGTGATACTATTTTAGATGGCGTAACCCGCGATACAGTTTTAACCCTGGCCCGCGAATGGGGCTACCCGGTTGAAGAACGACGCGTTTCGGTAGCCGAAATTATTGAAGGCGCTAAAAACGGCAAGCTTGAAGATGCTTTTGGTGCCGGTACTGCCGCAACCATAGCGCCGGTAGGCTCCATCAGTCTTAATGGTGAAGAATACTTTTTAAGCGACCCCAAAACCCGCGAATTTTCGCAGAGAGTATTACGCGAACTGGATGCCATTAAGTACGGCAATGCACCCGACACACATGGCTGGAACTATATAGTTTAATACTAAACTTTTTAATATGCAAAAGCCGCCTGTTAAACAAGCGGCTTTTTTTATAGCCGTACAACGCCTAAAGCGTATAAATACACCTATAAAAAAGGGTGTTTTCACCCGGCGGTAAGGAAAATATTAGTTGTTATTTAGCAAAACCTAAACCATATCATGTACTGTGAAACAATTGTATGGCAAAGGCCCGGGAGCGGGCCTTTGTTTTTTATGGTGCTATTGAACTGCAAACAATTACTCAACTGTAACAGTGAGCCCTTCCTGCTGTAGAATTTTTCGGTATATCTCCATTTCGGTGAAGGAGCCTTCCAATACGGCACATTTCCCTTCGTTGTGCACCTTCCAGGCTATCTTCTCAGCTTGCGATTCAGAATAGTCGAGATATTTCATCATGCAAAATATTACATGATCAAAACTGTTGACATCATCATTCCATAAAATAAGGCGGTGAAGCTCCTTCAAACCTACCAATAACTCTTCGAGTGTAAAAGTTTCTTCCTGTACTTCGGTCGGCATATGTAACTGCAAAATTACTCAAAAACTATAATAAATCGGTTAGAATTGCATTAAAGTGAACAGTTTAAACATTTGATATTTTAAAATTGCCACACATCATGAAAAAATCCCCTACCCTTGTTCTTGCTTTTATCGTTTTGCAATTTATTCTAATTAACACGTGCCGCGCACAAGCGCCTGAAAGCCAGTTTAATTTAAAGTTGCCGCCCAAAAATATTGTGGTTGATGGCGATATTAAAGAGTGGAACGATAGCCTGAGCTTTTATAGCCCCGAAGAACGGCTAAACTATATGCTAGCCAACACCAAAGACACTTTATACCTTGCCGTAAAGATTTATGACCGGAGCGAGGCGGCCCGCATTTTAAACGCGGGGCTAACTTTCACTATCGACCCAAAAGGAAAAAGAAAAGAGGCTTTCAGTGTTACCTATCCCCTGAATGTGCAAGGCAGCACCCCGGTTTTTAACCATAAGCAAGATGCCGAAGACGGCGTTACCCAAGGAGACCGCGACGCACTGTTAAGAGAAAAACTCACCAATTTACGCGGCATTAAAGTAACCGGCTTTAGCAAGAATATTGAGGATGACATGATAACCACATCAAATACCTACGGCATACAAACAGCTATTGATTATGATGCCGCGGGCAACCTTATATACGAAGAGGCCATACCCATGAAATTTTTCCATGCCGATGAAAGCGGCAAAAACCTATGGTCATTCAACATTAAAATAAATGGCGTACAGCGTCCGCAAGGTGGCGGTGGCGAAGGAGGTATGGGCGGCGGGCCGGGTAGTGGTGGCGGTCGTCCTGGCGGAGGCGGTAGCATGGGTAGCGGAGGCGGAATGGGCGGCGGCGGCAGAGGCGGCCGTCACGGTGGTGGCGGAGGTGGCAGCAACAGCAATGCTGAGTTTGGCGAAATGTTTAAATCAGTTGATTTTTGGGGAAAATTCAGCCTCGCAAAGTAAATAACAGCGGGCAGGTCATTCCACTTTATACCGGTACACCTGCCTGCCTAAATTACCATCGCCATCAATGCCTTCAATAACCAAACGGTAAGTAGCTTTGCTACCGGCGTTAAAAAATTCAAATGATGCGTTGCCATCTTTATCCGTAATAATATTGGGGTTCCAGTATATAGTTGTACGCAGATCGGCAACGGGTATATTGGTTTTGGGATCGTCATATTGCGGCGAGTAGAATAACCGGCTTTTATAGTAACCTATAGGCGAGTAGGTAATAATGCCCGGCACAGGCCGCTTCAGGTTATCCTTGTATATCTCGCTGCCATCTTTCGAGGTTATGATCAATTCTCCTCCCGGCCCACCCGAACCACTGTAAATACCGGTGTATGCTCCTGAACGTAATACTTCAATACTCGCTACATCTGCCATAACGATCATATTCAATTCGCTTGATTGTAATTTCATGCCATCCAAATAAACAGCCATCTGCCCTCCCCGGGTTGAATAGGGTATGCCATTACGAAAGCTAACACCTATAAGTCGCCCCTCTAACGATGTTAGGTCATTAAAACCCAATCCTATCTGGTCGCTGGTTAAAACCTGGTCGGCGTTGCCCGGCCCGTTAAGGTTTGTTGAGTGTTTTACGGTAGCGCGGGTATCTTTTATCACCACTTCTTTTAAAACAATAGTGCGCTTGGCCAGCCCATACTTTATCTCCTCATTATAAAGCGTTTTGGCGCTTTTAAAATAGGCCGATACCCCATCGTAAACACTTACCTGTATATCGGGGGCCGTTTTATGTTGAGTTACGCCCTGCTGCGTTACGTTATCAAGGTCTATCTGTACATTTTTACGGTCCTTACCTGTGCGGGCCTGTATCACAAATTTTAGGCTATCGGCAAAAGCCATGTTTTTAAATTCAAATCTGCCCTGGTCATCAGTCACCGTATCTAAAAAAGCGAAGCCTCTTTGTGTTGACAACATAGTTACTTTACCATGCGCAATGGGCTTGCCACCCAATGTTGTAATATGACCGCTTATGGCCAGTGTTTTTTCGGGCTGATAAGTGATAACGGGAAATTTATCATTCATGATCTGTTTCCACTCAAAACGGTGATAGCCCTGGGTAAGCATCAGTAAGTCAAGGTCGGCGCGGGTTTGGTCGGTGGGATCATTAAAATAATAATTAGGCTTTTCTATATATCCCCGAAGATCAGATGTGAGCAGGAAATTAGCCAGTATACTGTTTCCAGCATTTTCATCAACCGGGATCTTAGTTTCATCGGTAATCGATACAGAAAAACCGCCGATAACCGGCTTTGCATCTGAATTTTGGGCATTTAGATTTATTTTAACTTTTTGCTGCGGCGCGTAAGTTTGCTTGTCGGTGCTTACATTAAGCTTAAGCTGATCGGGGTTTTGGATAAAAACAAGGCGTTCGCTCAATGGTTCACCTTTTGATGAGAACAAAGTGAATTGTGCAATACCCGATGGAAAACGGTCGCGGGGAACGGTTGCTGTAAAGTTGGTACTGCCGGGATTGCTTTTAGCAGCATAGTATATTTGCCCACCGCTTTGCGCAACCAGGGTAAGCGTATCAACAGTATTATCTATCAGTAATTGCCTGCCGGTGCTTACTTTTATCTTCAGAGCATCAGGGTCGTCGGTCCCAATGGATAAAACGTAGCCTTTGTCAACGGCTTTGGGCAGGTCAAGGTCTTTCGATGAGCCATCAGCAAAAATAATATGTGCTTTATACACCATGCCGGTTTCAGGAGTGAGCATAAAGGAACCCATGCCCAAATGCTGGCTGTTAAAGGTGGCAACAGCGTTAAGCTTATCGTCAATAATTGTTCCTTTTATATCGGTACCCAAACCATCGGCCCCAACCGCTTTAAATGCCACCTTTGAATGTATCCCGTTAACCAGGCTGCCGCTTTCGGGGAAAAACTGCACATCCACATTAGCCAAAATAGCTTTTACAGGAACGGTTTTAGTAATGGTTTCATTCTTATCAATCACCAGGTCAGTGACCACCCTACCCGAACTAAACTGGGTATTGAGCGAATTGGTAAAATTAACAGCTACGTTACCCTTATCGTCAGTTATACCTTTACCATGGGCAACGGTCTTTCCGTTGAGTTCTACGGTATATTTTACCTCTTTAGCAGCATAGGGTGCGCCATTGCCATCGGTATAATTTATTAGCGCATTAACTTTTTCTTTCCCGTTTTCGGTGGAGTAGGTATAGGCGGCTTTTGCAAATACCTTGTTGCTTATGGCATTAATAATGGTAATGTGCTGGTCGAAAAAGTAATCCTCGCCGGCGTTGCGCATCCAGTTGGTGTAGGCGCGTATGTGGTAGTTACCTTCAGCAAGTGTATCAGATAAAGCAAAGTCGCCCCAGGTTAAACCGCTTGCAACAGGCAGCTTTATATGTTGTTTTATTGAATCGCGGTCGTCTAAAAGTTCCACATTTAAAACACCGCTTAAGCCCGATAACCGATGCAGCCCGCCAAGCGTAATATATGCCTTGAACCATATATCATCGCCTACGGAATAATAAGGCTTATCGAATTGTAAATAAACTTTTTCGGGAGGGTTTGATGCTGCCCATTTATTCAGCTGCGCAGCAATTTTTTGTACGGAGCCATCGCCCGGGCCAATAAACGCGGTGATAAAAACAAACCCCGTTATTAATACTAATGCGGCTATTATCTTCCTGTAATTCATCATACTATGGCCTAATTTCAGGAAAAATGCAATAGCTTTTTGTTTATAACAACAGTGTTACCAAAACAAGCGCTTGGTTAAGGGTTTAGAACTTGTTTTTCCACATCATGCTCTCAACAGGGCGCGTGGTGGGGTTGCTGTATTTCGCGTTATTTTTGGTATTGTACATTACCTCAATCTCTCCTTCAACGGCAAAATATATCAACTGGCCTATGGGCATGCCTGCATAAATACGTACCGGCTGGGCGCATGAAATTTCCAGCGTCCAGGTGTTGCAGAAGCCTACATCGCCCTTACCTGCTGTGGCATGTATATCAATACCCAGGCGGCCCGTGCTTGATTTTCCCTCAAGAAAAGGCACATGGGCATGTGTTTCGGTATATTCCAACGTTACACCCAGGTATAGTGTGTTTGGTTGCAAGGTAAATCCCTCTTTGGGTATATCAAAATAATCTATCTCGTTATGCAGCTTGGCATCAAGCACCCTATCGCGATAAGTGGCCAGGTGTTTCCCTAAATGCACATCGTATGAGTTTGTGCCTAAACATTCACGTTTAAAGGGTTCAATAATAATGGTACCTTTATCAATTTCTTCGAGGATGCGTTTATCTGATAATATCATTTGATTGAGATGTTATATGGCTAAATTATAATTATTTGACATAAGTTTGCCATCCTTTTTGCAATTTTACTTTTATGGCTATAGTATACCGGCACCGGGTTGATGATAATACAGAATTTGCACTCTGGAAAATTGAGGAAGAAGCGGCAGAACTGTACAAACAACTACAGCTCGATGCCCACGAAAAGGCCTATTTTGAACAGATAAGCAAAAGTAAACGCCACTTACACTGGCTGGGCACACGCGTG
The DNA here is from genome assembly GCA_903915155.1 of uncultured Mucilaginibacter sp. Taxonomy (GTDB): domain Bacteria; phylum Bacteroidota; class Bacteroidia; order Sphingobacteriales; family Sphingobacteriaceae; genus Mucilaginibacter. The sequence continues at coordinate 6,390 of CAIWRU010000148.1, read as the reverse complement.
CTGCTGCGTACCATGCTGCGTACCGATGAATATATTGATTGCAAGGTTGATATCCATGGCAAGCCTTATTTAGTGAATTTGCCTTACCATATATCATTCAGCCATTCATTTGATTATGCGGCGGTAATGATGAGCCGTAACGCAACGGTGGGTATTGATATTGAGCTGATAAAAGAAAAAGTGGAACGCATAGCCGAAAAGTTTATGCGCCCCGCCGAAATGGCTTTTATCAACGAAGAGCATAAAATACAGCATTTGTATGTATGCTGGTGCGCCAAAGAGTCTATTTATAAATGCTACGGGCAAAAAGAAGTATCGTTTGCTGATAATATATCTATAGCGCCTTTTGAATTTTTGACTGAAGGCTCACTAGAAGCACATTTACATAAGGATGATGTTGACCTTAATTACAAGGTTGAGTATATGCAGTACGAGGATTACATGATTGGCTATGTGAAAGGAGAACTTAATGAAAAATAAACAAGTATTATTTAAAGACTGGGGACTAATAGATTACAAGCAGGCCTGGGAAAAACAGGAGGAATTATTTAACGATACTGTTGGCATAAAGACCGTTATACGCAACCGGCAAACCGTTGCAGCCAATGCAGCGGTGTCAAATAATACTGTAGTAATTGAAGATACTACCCCCAACTATTTGATATTTTGCGAACACCCAAATGTTTATACCTTAGGCAAAAGCGGCAAGCCCCAACATTTATTGCTTGACGAACAAGGACTGAAAGACAAGAATGCCTCGTACTATCCTATAAACCGCGGGGGCGACATTACCTATCACGGACCGGGGCAAATTGTATGCTACCCCATACTCGACCTTGATAATTTTTTTACCGATATACACCTGTACCTGCGTACGCTGGAAGAAGCGGTAATACTTACCCTTGCCGACTATGGTTTAAAGGCCGGCCGCTACCCCGGCTATACCGGCGTTTGGTTTGATTCAGAGAACGAAAATGCCCGGAAAATATGCGCTTTGGGCGTACGCTGCAGCCGTTGGGTAACCATGCACGGCCTGGCCTTTAACATAAATACCGATCTCGATTATTTTAAAAACATTATCCCCTGCGGTATTGATGATAAGGCTGTAACATCGCTGCAAAAAGAATTAGGCAGGGAAGTTGATATTAATGAAGTAAAAAAAATCCTAAAGCACCATATTTCCGTATTGTTTGATATGGAGATATTAGGATGAGAGCTTTACAATTTATTTTAATTACGTTAACAGCTTTTGCTGGCTGCTCTAAAAAGGCAGAGCCGCCTGTAAAAAATATTGTTACGACCAAAACACCCGATACCACCGTTATTGTAAAACCAATGTATCACGACACCATAAATTATTTAGCCTTAGGCGATTCCTATACCGTTGGCGAAGCCGAGCCACAGGCACAATCATTTCCTTACCAGCTTGCTGATTCATTAAGAATAGCAGGATATATCAACACCAACGACCCGCAAATAATTGCAGTTACCGGGTGGACAACTCTTAACCTGATAACCGCTATTAATGTCCATGCGCCTTTACAGCACAATTTCAGCTTTGTTACCTTATTAATAGGCGTGAACGACCAATTTCAGGGGAATACACAAAGCAGTTACCGCACCAATTTTGTTCAATTGCTAAATACCGCCATAAGCTATGCCGGGGGCGATAAAACCCGTGTATTTGTATTATCAATACCAGACTATGGGGTAACCCCCTTTGCCGGCGGCCAGGATGCTGTAATAGGCCCTGAAATTGACGCGTTTAATGCCATAAACCGCGAAGAAAGCGGTAATGCAGGCGTTAATTACCTTGATATTACCGGCATATCGCGCGAGGCTGCTATCGATTTGAGTTTAATAGCCCCTGACGGCCTGCACCCATCGGGTAAAATGTATACGCAATGGATTCTGAAGCTTTTGCCCATGGTTGAAGCACGGCTAACCAAAAAATAATCAGCAAGGGTATGAAAACATTACAATTGCTATTGGTAAGTATGGTAATGTTTGCCGGGTGTAAAAAGCCTATTGCTGAAGTAGCATCAAAAATTGTTGCCTCGCCTGATACAACGACCCAGCATTATCTTGCTTTAGGCGATTCATATACCATTGGGCAATCAGTTCCTGCTTCGGAATCATACCCTGTCCAGTTAGCCCATGCATTAACCCGGGGCGGGTTCAACGTTCCTGCACCAACAATAATTGCTGTTACAGGGTGGACAACCGATGCCCTGATAGCCGGGATAGCCAACAGCAACATCACCAATAATAAATACCAGATAGTTACTTTACTTATAAGCGTAAACGACCAATACGACGGGCTGACACAGGAACATTATCGCGCCAATTTCATACAACTTTTACACGCCGCCATAAATTTCGCCGGGGGCGACAGTACGAGAGTTTTTGTATTGTCGATACCCGATTATGGGGTAACGCCTTTTGGAAAATCAAGGCAAAGTTTCATAAGCCCCGAGATTGACCAGTTTAATGCTATTAATAAACAAGAAAGTTTAAACGCTGGTGTTAATTATTTAGATATAACGGGCATTTCAAGGGAAGCAGCGAACGACTTGAGCTTAGTTGCACCTGACGGTTTGCATCCTTCGGGGACAATGTACACTCTGTGGGTAAACCAGTTGGCGCCGATGGTTATTGAAAGAATAAAAAAGCATTAACACTCAGGCAAACTTATAGGTATGTTTATTGCCAGGCCACCGTCGGATGTTTCTTTGTATTTGGAGTTCATGTCCTGGGCGGTTTGCCACATGGTACGCACTACGGCATCTAAACTTACTTTAGCGTTTTCGGGGTTGCTTTGCAGGGCCAGTTGTGATGCTGTTATGGCTTTTATAGCGCCCATGGTGTTACGCTCGATACAAGGTATTTGCACAAGGCCGCCAATGGGGTCGCAGGTTAGGCCGAGGTGATGTTCCATGGCTATTTCGGCAGCCATTAATACCTGGCGCTGGGTACCACCTAAATTCTCTGTAAGCGCAGCAGCAGCCATTGCAGACGATACACCTATTTCGGCCTGGCAGCCGCCCATAGCTGCCGATATAGTGGCCCCTTTTTTAAATATACTGCCTACTTCCGATGCGGTGAACATAAAATTAAGTATCTGTTCATCGGTATAGCCATCGCAAAATGCTATGTAGTACATGAGTACGGCAGGTATAACGCCTGCTGCCCCGTTGGTTGGCGCGGTTACCACGCGGCCGAACGAAGCATTTTCCTCATTAACGGCTAACGCAAAACAGCTTACCCAATCTAAAATATTCTTGAAGCTGCTGCCCGTTTGCCGAATGGCGGTTATCCATTCATCAAAATTATTGTAGGCCTGCTCCCCTATTAATTTGCGGTTTAGGCTTGCGGCGCGGCGCGATACATTAAGGCCGCCGGGCAAATTGCCTTTGGTATGGCAGCCGCGGTATACGCACTCTTTTATCACCCTGAAAATATTTAGCGCACCTGCTTTTGTTTCCTGTTCGGTGCGCCAGGCCAGCTCATTTTCCATTACCACCCCTGATATTTTGAGGCCGGTTTTCATGCACCAGTGCAGCAGATCGCCTGGGGTATCAATTGGGAACGGTAGGTCGACCTCGCCTTTTTGCTGACCTTGATCGCCATCTTTAACTACAAAACCACCACCTATGGAATAATAGGTTGCCGATATGGCTTTATCGCCCATTAGCAACGCCTGGAAGGTTACCGCGTTGGGATGATAGGGTAAACTTTCGTTAAACAGGAACAACAGGTCATCATCAACCACAAAGTTAACCTCATCTGTTCCGGCCAGCATTAGCTTATGCGATGTTTTAATCGACTCAATTTTTGAATCGATAGCGTTTACATCGAAAGTTACAGGGTCATCGCCGCTCAAGCCCAGTAGTATGGCTATGTCAGTACCGTGGCCTTTCCCGGTTTTGGCCAGTGAACCATATAAAAATATCCTTATTCCTTCAACCAATGGCAAGGCCTGTTGCCGTTGCAATACCTGCAAAAATTGCTGCGCAGCACGCCACGGACCAAGTGTATGCGAACTTGACGGACCTATCCCGATCTTAAACATGTCAAAAACGGAAATCTGCTCTCTTTGCATCTGGTGAAAAATTATTATCAGTTAAAGTTGGTTAAAAAAGGATCAACCCGGTTTTGGGAAACTGATGCCCGCGGCACCCAGATTTTTTATTATTTTTTCCTGCAGGGCTATCTTGGCGTTTAAATAATTAGCCGGTTCGAGCCAAACATTTATGGTAAACCTTATGGAATCAGAATCTAATCCTATAAGGCCCACGCGTGGAGCTGGGTCGGGCAACAAACCATCGGTTGTTTTAATAGCGTCGAGCATTATTTGTTTGGCTTTGTCAATATCCGCAGCATAAGCCAGCTTCACCTCAAAATCAAGGCGGCGTTTGCCTTCGCGCGTAATGTTGACTATAACTTCGTTAAATAATTTCCCGTTAGGTATAATAATGGTTTTATTATCGGCAGTAAGTAATACGGTATAAAACATTTGTATAGATGTTACCGTGCCTTCCTGGCCCTGCGCTTGTATACTATCATCAAGATCGAAAGGTTTTAGTAATAGTATCAGTACGCCTCCTGCAAAATTTTGAAAGGTACCCGATAGCGCCAAACCAACTGCAACGGTAAAGCCACCTATAACAGTGGTAAATACACTCATTTCCAGGCCTATTATATTCATTACCAATATTATCAGTAAAATATATAATGATGTTACAGTAAGGCTTAGAAAAAAGGGTTGCAGCGAAGAATGTACCTTCCTTTTACTCATACGTAAACGCAGGCGCGTCCGCAGTATTTTTATAAGCCAAAGGCCTGTGAGTAAAATTATTAATCCTATAATGAAATTAGGCGCGATTTTGATTATGCTATCGTACGCCTGATGATAAAACTTCGTTAGCTCCATAAGTATGGGACGAAGTTAATAAGAATTTATTATTTGCCGTAGATAGATATAAAAAGCTCGGGGCCTTTAAAAAATAACCATTCAACCATTGCTGATTGAAAGTGTCTTGTTTTTGCTTGTAGATTTTTCATTGTTGTGTTTTATTCAAATGCCATGCCTGAAACTTGGTGTATCAGAAATGTTATTCAAATTTACACACAAAACCACGCTTTGAATTAGTTAATCAATCATTTGATTAACTAATGACTGTCCGCTTACATTGTTATGACTTTCGATACAGTAGCAAACAAAAAAACCTTGTCTAAAAAAATAGACAGCCCCCTCTAAATCTCCCCCGGTAGGGGAGACTTTAAAATCATATAAAATGTAAAGCCCTTCTCAATTAAGAAAAGGGCTTTACAATTTATTTTTAAGCCCCTCTCTACCGGAGAGGGGTTTGGGGTGAGGCTTACATCATACCGCCCATGCCGCCGCCACCCATTGGTGGGCCAGCAGGTGCATCTTCCGGATCATCGGCCAATACGCATTCAGTTGTTAACAGCATGGCTGCAATTGAAGCTGCATTTTCCAACGCTACACGGCCTACTTTAGTAGGATCGATAACGCCTGCTTTTATCAGGTTCTCATATTTATCGGTACGTGCATTGTAACCAAAGTCGGCTTTGCCTTCTTTAACTTTTTGAACCACGATCGAACCTTCGATACCTGCGTTCTCGCATATCTGGCGCAATGGCTCTTCGATAGCGCGACGGATGATCTGGATACCAGTGTTCTCATCTTCGTTATCGCCTTTAAGGTCAACCAAAGCTTCAACCGCACGGATGAAAGCAACGCCACCACCAGCAACTATGCCTTCTTCAACAGCGGCACGGGTTGCGTGTAAAGCGTCGTCAACACGGTCTTTCTTTTCTTTCATTTCAACTTCCGAAGCTGCACCAATGTATAGCACTGCTACACCACCTGAAAGTTTAGCTAAACGTTCCTGTAATTTTTCTTTATCGTAATCAGAAGTAGTATTCTCTATTTGAACCCTTATTTCACTTACTCTTCCTTTAATAGTTTCAGAATCGCCGTTACCATTAATAATGGTTGTGTTATCTTTATCGATAGAGATCTTTTCGGCCTGGCCTAACATTGAAAGGTCAGCACTTTCTAATTTAAAGCCTCTTTCTTCTGAAATAACGGTACCGCCTGTAAGGATAGCGATATCTTCCAACATAGCTTTACGACGGTCGCCAAAACCTGGTGCTTTAACGGCAGCAACTTTCAGTGAGCCACGAATCTTGTTAACTACCAATGTAGCTAATGCTTCGCCATCAAGGTCTTCAGCAATAATTAAAAGTGGTTTGCCGGTTTGTACTTGTTTTTCAAGGATAGGAAGCAATTCCTTCATTGAAGATATTTTTTTGTCGTAGATAAGGATGTAAGGATTTTCCAATTCTACTTCCATTTTATCG